>JAEYPL010000007.1 GCA_023410905.1 Pseudomonadota bacterium | reverse complement strand
TTCCTCGAATCGACGACCAGCACGATCGAGCCGCTGAAGTTCTGGACCACGAACGGTATCCGTACGCTCTCCTGCGAGGTCCGCACGCTCGACGACAGGGCCGGGCCGGGCTTGCTGCTGGTTATCGCGGGGGCCCTCACGAAACCTGCGCTCGAGCGAAGGACTGTGCAGCGCAGGGACGTCCCCCTTTCCACGGATGCCCTGCGTGCGAGGATGGCGCCGGCACCGCGCACGGAGGTGCCGGAACGCATTCGGCCCGCGCCCGGCCCTGTGCCCAATCCAGCAGCGCGCTCCGCATCGGGCCCGCCGGTCAACGACATGGAGACGCTGCGCGAGATTGCGCGACGCATCCGACAGGGTTCCGCACGCATCACAGCCGGTGTCGATGCGCCGGCGAACCAGGATGACGCGCCGGTCCCTCCGGCTCCGCCAGTGCGCCCGCCGGCGCCGGCCCGTGCCCCTGAGCCGGCACGCGAGCCGACCGTCGATGAGCAGCGCGCCCATCTCGCTCACGAAATCCGGACACCGCTCGCGGCCATCGTCTCCCTCGCGGAGGTCATTACGGAAGAGTGTCTCGGACCCTGGCCGAACGAGCGTTACCGGGGTTATGTTCGCGACATCCTCGCGAGCGCGCGACATGGCCTGGACGTCGTGGATGGCATTCTGCGTGACGCGCCGGCCCACGTCGGAGAGGCGCGAGACTTCGCCGAGATCGATCTCAATGCCGAGGCGGAGGCGATCGCGACATCGCTGCAGCCGCTCGCCGAGAAGTCCGGTGCGCGGCTCCAGGCAGCGCTCGTCGGCGGCTTGCCGCGTGTAACCGCGGACCGGCGCAATGTCCGTCAGATGCTGCTCAATCTTGTTTCCAACAGCATCAAGCACGGCGGCCCGTCGGTGCGCATCAAGGTCACGACCGGCTACGAATTGAGCGGCGAGGTGTGGATCGAGGTCGAGGATAATGGCCCGGGTCTGCCACCGGCGGCGAAGGGAGCGGCCGGGGCGGCTGCACCGCGCAAAGCCGGGCTCGGGCTTCCGCTCACACGCTCGCTTGCGGCGGCGAACGGCGCACGCCTCGATCTCAAGAGCCGGCCGGGCCGCGGTGTGCGTGCCCGTCTGGTCTTCGGCGGCGACCGTCAGCCGCGCTGAGACGATAAAAAAAGTTTCAAAAGACGGGGGCGCGGGGAGTGGAGCCTGCGGCCCCACTCGCGCCAGAGGCGCGATTTCAGGCAGCCGTCCCGGTCTTGGGCTCAGGTTTCGCGCGCGGTGCGGGTTCGTCGTCCTCGATGCCGGGATCGTCAGGCGCGCGCGTCGGAATATAGGGCTCCGATGCGGCTCCATTCGAGCGTGGCGGGTTGGCCGGTTTCGGCGCCGGAGGCGGTTCGGTGACCGGTATCGTACGCACCTCGACGGTCTGCGGCACGTCATCGTCCGCGAGTGGCTTGGCTTCGATGACCTTCTCGTTCTTCGCTTCGCCGAGAGCCATCAGCTCCTCGAGCTTGGCAAGCGCGAGTTCTTCATCCTGCGTGCCTTTCTGTTCGATGGGCACTTTCCACTGGAAAGCATCGAGCGTGCCGGTGACCGGCGAGATCGCAGCCCAGCGTTCGGCAACGACGCCGTCCGCCGTCCATGCGGGATCGCGCGGCGCATTGGCGGCGCGTGCCAGCCATTCGCGCACGCGTCCGGCATTGCCGAACTGCTCGCCCTCGATGCGCGCCATGAGCGTGCATACACGCTGAGAGAGACGCCCGTCGATGAGCGGAGCCAAGGCCTTGCGCGCTTCCGTCCAATCGTGCGCCTCGATGGCCGCGTGCGCGACGGCGATCGGTGCCTCGACGGAGTGCGGCGTCGCGCGGGCAAGGTTCTTCACGCGCTCGAGGCGATCCTTCGGGCTGTCGCCAGGGCGCGCGTGCGCATAGGCGACCGCGAGATCAGGATGCGGTGCGCGCTTCCACGTCTGCTCGATGACGCGCGCGACCTTGCCCGTCTGGCCGCGCGAGGAGAAAATCCGCCCCGCAATGGCGCCGGCCTCCACGAGATCGGGCGCGAGGCTGTGCGCCTCCATGGCCAGCGTGAGGGCCTTCTCGGCATTGCTGTCCTCGAGCGCCTGGGCTTGTGCCGTGAGGATGACGGCGCGCCGGCGATCGGCGACCGGCTTCTCGTGACCATTGCGCTTGCCGGCCGCGAGCGTATCCAGCGCACCTGCCCAATCGGACGCCCGGCACTGCAGCTCGAAGAGCGCGTCGATCGGCCAGCCGAGCTGCGGATTGAGACGGAGTGCGCGCTCGGCGAACTGGCGCGCGGCCTCGTGTTCGCCTTCGCGCTCGGCTTCGAGAAAGAGGCCGCGCAAGCCGAGCTGCTCCGTTTCCTTCGATCCGAGCATGGCCTCGAAGATGCGCCGTGCGGTGGTGCGGTCGCCCGAGAGTTGCGCCGCCTGTGCGCGCAGAAGATGCGTCAGCGGCTCGTTCGGGAGTGCCTTGCGCGCCTGGATGGCGTGGCGCGTGGCCTGCGAACGGTCACCGGCACCAATGGCGATCATGCCGCTCGACAGCGCTTCGAGGCCGCGCTCCTGACGGCGACGATTGACGATGCGGCCGACGGCAGCGGGGCTGTTCCACATTTGACGCAGCAGCGACCAGAGGAACACGGCGATGCCGATCACAATCGCGAAAATGACGACGGCACGGAAGACCGTCGTTTCGATTTCATAGCCCTGCCAGACGAGAACCATCTGGCCGGGGCGATCCGCGAGCCATGCAAGACCGGTCGCGAGCAGGCCGACGCCGACGAGATAAAGGATGAGGCGGATCATTGCTTGGCATCCTTCGCCGCGGGCGCTGCTCCGAGTGACGACTTGAGCTGGCGGTCGATGTTGACGATGGCCTCTTCGACGGACTGGCGCGCCGCGACCTTGTCGAGCCAGGCGCGCGTCGGGCCGGTTACGCTCTTCGCCGGCAGCGTCTTGGCTTGACGCATGACATCGGCGAGGCGGCCATCATTGAGCGCGCTTTCCATGCGCGCGACGGTTGCTTCGACGGACTTGTCATCAGCGTCGGGCGTCAGCTTGCGCACGCGCACGATGGTGCGGGCGCCCGACATCAGCCGATCCACGACGGAAGCATCAGCCTGCTCGGCATCGGCATCGATGATGGCGCTCGTGAGCGGGCGGAACTGGCGGGCGAGATCGGCGATCGTCGGCAGGCCATCGTCCTGGTAGCGCTGCAGAACGGAGAGATCGAGACGGTTGCCGGCAACCTTGCGAACTTCGGCAAGCTCGGAGGTGAAGGCGCCGCCGCGATCGATGGCGCGCTTGAGATTGCCGAGTTCGAGCGAGAGCACAATACGCTCGGCATTGCTCTGGCGGTCGGCCTCGGCCTTCAATACTTCCGAGACGCTGCCTTCGAGCTTGGCGAGGCGCGCGGCGGCGGGGGCGACGGCGGCGCTGACATCGGCAGGCTTTGCCGTCTCGCGCCGGAGTGCGTCGAGCGCGGCTTTGAGCGTTGCGATCTCGTCCTGAGCCGAACGTGCGACCTCCGTGAGGCGGTCGCTGTCACCCTTGAGCTGATCCACGCGCTGGGTCGTGCGCGTCACGTCGGATTTGAGCGTCGTCACTTCGCGATCGATACGCTGCGTGCCCGAGCGCGCGGCTTCGGCGGCTTCTGCCGTCGAGGCGAGCTTGTTCTCGATCTCCGTTCCCATGTCGCGACGCGCTGCGGCGAGGCGATTGGTGAGTGCGGTTTCCAGATCTGCAATGCGCCCGGTGATCTGTGCGAGCTGCGGGATCGGTCCAGCGCCTTTGGGATCGGCGAGCGCTGCAGCGGCGAGGGCGGAAAGCCGCTCCTCCATGCGCGCGAGACGCTCGGCGTCACTGCCGGGGCCGGTGCGACTTGCGAGCTGATCCTTGATTGCTTTGGTCTCGCCATCGAGCCGCACCTGTCCTTCACCGAGGCTCGGAATGGCGGCCGTGATGCCCTTGAGCTGATCGACGCCCTGCTCCAGCCCTGCGAGGCGCTTGGCGACGTCGGGCGACACAACAGGCTGAGCTGCTTTGCGCGCGGCATCTTCAAGTGCGGCGAGGCGCTGCGCGACTTCGGGCGAAACCTTCGACGTGTCCGGCCCGCCAAGGCCGAGCAGGGGGCCCGCGAGAAGCACGAGCGCGCCGCCGACGACGCCGGCGACGGTGTGTGAAACGATCGAGCCGAAGCCACCGGATTTAGCGGCCGGCGGCGGGGGCGCGGCAGTTGATTTGCTTGCAGATGCGGTAGACGCACTCGACGCGGCAGCAGCGCCAGTCTTCGGTGCCTCCGCCTTCTTGCTGTCGGCGGCGACGCTCGCCGCAGCACCGGCAACCTTCTCGGCTGTCGCGCGCTGATCGGTCGATGGGCTCGCCGCCGCACTGGAAGCCGCGGGCTTCGCCGGCTCCGGCTTGATCTCGGTTGCCTTGCCTTCGATTGTCGCGTGCGGCCGCTTCGGACCTGAGCCCTGTGTGCCGTTCGTCATCGCCGCCTCATCCTTCCGCTACGCGATACAAGACCCGGTCGGTCATCGCGAGACATGCGCTTAGTCAAACGCCTCTGAAAATCGCCTTAAGTGTCTTAGGTAAAGTGCGAATGTCCCGCTTTCGAAGTTCGCCTGTGCTCGCTGCAGTGTCCATAGCGAACTTCGAAAGCAAAAGGGACATTCGGAACCAAATATTTACTAGCGTGATTCAGATCGAGAAATTTGCTCGCCACGAAGCCGCAAGCGTCGGCAAATTTCTCGATCATCACGCTAGTTGTCCAATCTATCTGCAACCTGTTCGATCAACTCGAGAATAGCATTCAAGGTCGGCTTCTCCGCAATCTCCACCGGCACGTCTCCGAGCGGTGCGAGACCGCGGGCGACGGCATCCGAGAGGCAAACGTGGACGATCTCCGCGGCGGCATCCGCCAGGCCATGGCGCTTGATCAGACCGGCGTAGATGCGCGCCGTGCGCGGCGACATCAGCACTACACCGTCGATCGCGCCCTCGCCGATCGCCTCCCGCGTGCCCTCGCCCAGGGCCTCCGCCGCCTTCATACGATAGACGACGGGTCGCAGCACGCGAAATCCAAGTTCCCCGAGCTCACCGGCGAGGTCGCCGGCCAGGGCATCGCCGGCCAGATGCAGGATCAACCCATCGGCCGGATCGAGCGTGCCGGCTATGGCGGCGGCGAACCCGCTCACTGATCCGGGGCCGATGGCAATGCGCTCGAATCCGAGGTCGCGCGCGATCTCCGCCGTGCCTTGCCCCACGGCGAAGAGCGGGATGGCTAGCGCATCATGCAGATAGGGAGACTGCGCTAAGGCCCGTAGCGCGTTGCGGCTCGTCGCAATGAGCGCGGTGACGCCATCGAGATCGTCGATCGCCTCCGGCATCAGATCGGCTTCCATCAGAGACTCGACGACGGCCTCGTGTCCGAGATCGTCGATCAGGCCCTTGAGCTTCGTGCCCTCGGGTTCCGGTCGCGTCACCAGAAAGAACATCAGCGGTGTGCTCCGAAGAATCCGGGACCGGCTTGCGCGAGCAGTTCCTCCGCAGCCTCGGTCGCGAGCTGGACGGCGGCCGCTGGCGAACCCTTGCGGCTTGTTGCGTGACTTTCCTTGCCATCCGGCGTCAGGATCTCGCCGTGGAATGTGAATGAGCCGTCGCTGAGCGTGCCGAGGCCTGCGATCGGTGTGCGACATGAGCCTTCGAGGCGCGCGAGAAATGCGCGCTCGGCCGTCACGCAAAGCGAGGTCGCGGTGTGATTGAGCGGTGCGAGCAGCGTGTTCGTGTCCTCATCGTCGAAACGACATTCGATGCCAATGGCGCCCTGTGCCACGG
>JAEYPL010000359.1 GCA_023410905.1 Pseudomonadota bacterium | reverse complement strand
CCTCGAGGGCTGGTCGCTGGTCTATGACTACGGCCGTCCGCCGGAGTATCCGCTCGGCTCGGATGCCAAGGGGCTCATCATGTTCACGGCTGACGGGCATGTCGCCGCGACGCTTATGAAAGCGGATCGATCCGCTGAGACGCCGGAGTCGGATGCAGCAAGAGCGATCGCGTACGCAGGAAGTTTTGCCTACGCTGGCCGCTACGAGGTTCGCGACGGGACAGTCTTCCACTCGATCGAGATTGCGACGAACCCGGCGTTGATCGGCATCAAGAGCACGCGGCACATTCAATTCGATGGCGACCGGCTGACACTCTCCGGACCTGATTTCGCGGCAGGCACATCGCGCACGCAGCGTATTGTGTGGCGGCGCGCTCAATCGCGGTAGGAGGCATCCCTCCTGTCGAGGAGCCGCAGCAGTGCCGGCCACTCGAGCAGGCCATAGGGGCGCACCGCGCCCGGCGCGTACATGGCCGTCGATTTCTCGACCACCGCCGGCGGAAGCACGTTGAGCTCGGTATTGCAGGCAAGTGCGGCGAGCTGCGCCTGGCATGATCGCTCGAGCCCATACATTCGGTTGAAGGTCTCGGGAATGGTCGGCCCGACAGTGAGCAGGCCGTGATTGCGCAGGATCATGACGTCGTTCTTGCCGAGGTGCGCGGCGAGTTTCTCGCGCTCGGAGGGATCGCGCTCAGGGCCAGTGAAGTCATGATAGGAAATGCGTGGATGGAAGCGATGCGATGTCTGTGTCAGCGGCAGAAGTCCGCACTTCAGCGATGAAACGGCCATGCCTGCGATCGTGTGCGTGTGCATGATCGCGTTCACGTCCGGGCGCGCGCGATAGATCGCGCTGTGAATCACGAAGGCTGCCATGTGCAAGCCGTAACCGTGGTCGACCTCCGGCTTGACGAGGACATTGCCGCCGAGATCGACACGCATGAATGATGACGCTGTCATCTCCTCGAACAGCAGGCCGTGCAGATTGAGCAGGAAATGGTTCGGGTTGTCCGGCGCGCGCGCGGTGATGTGAGTATAGATCATGTCCGACATGCCGTAATGATCGGCAAGGCGGAAACACGCGGCGAGGTTCACCCGCGCATCCCATTCAGCCGCTGATACGGACGAACGCACGGACGTGAATTTCAAATCCTGGTTGCTGCTCATGGCGCACCTCAAACTTATTCGCTCGGAGCTCGGGCAGCGCATCCTAGTTCACGTCGCTCGCGTCGCATATAGCGAGCCTTTCGCATTCGCACGCTGGAATATTGCGGTGCGGGAGGCGCGATCACCCTGCAATAAATTGCGCCGTCCCGCTCTGGTGGAGGCCCTTTCACAGCGCTACCCTCGATCTGTCGGTGGCAACCGTAACCCACCGGCAGTTTGCTCAAGGGAGGAATAAAAATGAAAAGCACTTCACTTTTGACCGCAGCGATGGCTGCGGTCATGTCGACGGCATTATGAGATCGGCGCGAAGTTTGTTCTGGAGAACGTCGAGTTCCAGGACGATAAGTGGGACGACTATGCTCCCCTTTCGCACGACTCCCGCTTGTGGCCGGAGCCGACGATTTAGCCGCCTCGATGCATTGCCTCTTAGGGCGGCTCGCGCGCCATGGTGCCGGACGGGAGCTGGCATTGCGCTTCAGGGCTCTCTACTAGGGACTTTCAGGTGTAATCCCGATAGGTGCGCGCCCTCGTAGGTGCGAGCATTTTTCCCGTGCAATCGGTGCAGCGCGTGTCACGTCCGGCGCGCGATCGGGAGGTGCTCGTGGCGCTCGTCGACGTTCCAGAGGCTCGCCGGCTGGCGCGGGTGAATGGTCACATCCCCGATATGGTCCGGATCACCGGCGGCACGTTCCGCATGGGCTCAGACAAGCACTATCCTGAAGAAGCGCCGTCGCACCGGGTCACGGTTGAAAGCTTCTGGATCGATCGCACACCGGTGACCAACCGCCAGTTCCGCGAGTTCGTGAACGCGACGGGGCACGTCACCTTCGCCGAGCTTGCGCCCAAGGCGGAGGACTATCCCGGCGCGTTGCCTCACATGCTGAAGGCCGGCTCGCTGGTTTTCTCTCCGCCGAAGCAGCGGGTCAGCCTGCAGGACTGGAGCCAGTGGTGGCAATTCAAGTTCGGCGCCAACTGGCGCCGGCCCTATGGCCCGCGCTCGTCGATCAGCGGCCTCGATACGCATCCGGTCGTACATGTCGCGTACGCCGATGCGAAAGCCTATGCGCAATGGGCGGGCAAGGACCTGCCGACCGAGGCTGAGTGGGAATTCGCCGCGCGTGGTGGTCTCGAGCAGGCGGAATTCGCATGGGGTGACGAACTCACGCCCGGCGGCCGCCTGATGGCGAACACGTGGCAGGGGGAGTTCCCGCACGAGAATGTCGCAAGTGACGGGTATACGCGCACCTCCCCCGTGACGGCTTTCCCGCCGAACGGTTATGGCGTCCATGACATGATCGGCAATGTCTGGGAGTGGACGGCCGACTGGTGGTCCACACGACACACGGCCGATGCACCGAAGGCCTGCTGCATTCCGACGAACCCGCGCGGCGGGCCGCAGTCGGCAAGCTACGATCCCTGCCAGCCAAACATCAAGATTCCGCGCAAGGTGCTCAAGGGCGGCTCTCATCTCTGCGCGCCCAACTATTGCCGGCGCTATCGCCCGGCGGCGCGGCACGCTGAGCCAATCGATACGTCGACGAGCCATGTCGGATTCCGCTGTGTTGTGCGCGAACAAGCCGAAGCATGAAGCCATGGAGCTGCCGACATGAGCGACGCCACGGGCTCGAAGAGTGCAGAGATCCTGGCGTGGATTGCTGTCGCATTGCTGATCGTGCTGAGCGTCTGGGGTTTTCTCAAGCATGGTTTGTCGCTGGATACGCAAAAGCGTTTGTGGCGCGATGTCTTCGAGCGCCCCGGCGGTCCGATGACGTTCCGCTTCATGCTGCAGCCGACCATGGCGTTTATCGCGGCACTTCACGACGGCATCAAGGACGCGCGCATGGGACGCCCGCTCTACTCCTGGTCGCTACTCACCAGTCGCGATGGACGCGCCGCGCGGCTTCGCGAAGGCTTTCTGGCGACCGCGCGCATCATCCTTTTGGCGGTCGGTATGGACGCGATCTATCAGCTCAAGGTGCTCGACACTTTCTATCCAGGTGAAATGGTCGTCGTCGCGCTGCTTCTCGCCTTCCTTCCCTATGTGCTGCTGCGCGGCCCCATATCGCGCATCGCGCGTCGCTGGTTCGCGCGCGAGCACGCGACACCTTCGGCGAAAGGATAGAGCACTGAGGCGGCAGCGATCGCGGGATCAACGAGCGTAGAGTGAAAAGGAGCATTTCGATGGCGAAGTCAGCTAAGCCGAACATTCTGGTGATCTGGGGCGATGATATCGGGCAGTCCAATCTCAGTTGCTATACGCACGGGCTCATGGGCTATCAGACGCCGAACATCGACCGGATCGCGAAGGAAGGTGTGTTGTTCACCGACGCCTATGGAGAGCAGTCCTGCACGGCGGGGCGCTCCTCCTTCATCACCGGTCAGAGCGTCTATCGCACCGGCCTGTCGAAAGTCGGGATTCCAGCCGCACCAGTCGGCATGAACGAGAAGATCGTCACCATCGCGGCACTGCTCAAGGAGCAGGGTTATGCGACGGGGCAGTTCGGCAAGAACCACCTCGGCGATCTCAATAACATGCTGCCGACCAATCACGGCTTCGATGAGTTCTTCGGCAACCTCTATCACCTCAATGCCGAAGAAGAGCCGGAGATGTACGACTATCCGCCGGAGAAGGATTTCCCGAATTTCAAGAAGAACTTCGGTCCGCGCGGCGTCATTCACTCGTTCGCGACGGACAAGGACGACACGACGGTCATGGAGCGTTGGGGCAAGGTCGGCAAACAAAAGATCGAGGACACCGGCCCGCTCACCAAGAAGCGCATGGAGACGTGCGATGATGATTTCGTCGCTGCCGCGACGGACTTCATCAAGCGCCAGAACAAGGACGGAAAGCCCTTCTTCGTCTGGCTCAACACAACGCACATGCACCTTTTCACGCATACGAAGAAGTCGAGTCTTGGCCAGGCAGGTCGCTGGCAGTCGAACTATCACGATACCATGATCGATCATGACAAGAACGTCGGGCAGATGCTCGATCTGCTCGATGAACTGGGGATTTCCGACGACACGCTGGTGGTCTACTCGACGGATAATGGACCACACCGGAATTCTTGGCCGGACGGTGGCTCCACTCCCTTCCGCAGTGAGAAGAACACGAACTGGGAAGGCGCCTTCCGCATACCGCTGGTGGCGCGGTGGCCGGGAAAAATCGAGGCCGGCTCAATTGCGAATGGCATTGTACAGCATCACGATTGGCTGCCGACATTTCTCGCTGCGGCCGGAGCAAGCGATGTCATCGAGAAGCTGAAGAAGGGCTATAAGGCCATCGGCCGCACGTACAAGAACCACATCGACGGATTCAACCTGCTCCCCTATCTAACCGGCGAGGAGAAGGAGAGCCCACGGCAGATGTTCTTCTATTTCAGTGACGACGGCGATGTGCTCGGCTTGCGTTACGACAATTGGAAGATCGTCTTCATGGAGCAGCGTCTCGAGGGGACACTCGGCGTATGGGCAGAGCCGTTCGTGCATCTGCGCCTGCCCAAGGTGATCAACCTGCGCACCGATCCCTACGAGTATGCGCCGATCACTTCGAACACCTACTACGACTGGATGATGCACCACACGTACATCATCTTCGCGGCTCAGGCGATCATGGCGAAGTTCGTGGAGACCTTCACGGATTTCCCGGCGATCCAGCGGCCGAATACCTTCACGGTGGATGATGCGCTGAGGAAGATGACGGAAGCCGCAAGCGGCGACTGAGGTGCAACAGGACGGGCGGCAACAGCGATTACCGCCCGTCTTTAGTTAGACGGAGAGCGCCGTGTTGAAGTGGGCCAGTGCAATTGCAGGGCTCTGCGCTGCAGTCATCTGCGGAGGAACGGCCATGGCCCAGATGGCTCCGCTTGCATCTTGGAACGATGGTGCCGTCAAGCGATCCATTACCGATTTCGTCGCGCGCGTGACGACGCAGGGGCCGGATTTTGTGCCCGTTGCCGAGCGCATTGCCGTATTTGACAACGACGGCACGCTCTGGATGGAGCAGCCCTACTATTTTCAGCTCGCCTTTGCAGTCGACCGCATCAAGGCGCTGGCACCCAAGCATCCTGAGTGGAAGGACAGGCAGCCGTTCAAAGGCCTCACCGACGGCGACCTCAAGGCGGCGCTGGCGACGGGTATGCACGGCATCCTCGATGTTGTGGCAGTTACGCATGCCGGCATGACGACCGACGATTTCAGCAAGCTTGTCTCCGACTGGACGCGAACCGCGCAGCATCCTCGCTTCAAGAGGCCATACATCCAGCTTGTCTATCAGCCGATGCTCGAACTGATGCACTATCTGCGCGCCAATGACTTCAAGACATTCATCGTCTCGGGCGGCGGTGTCGAGTTCATGCGCGTATTTGCTGAGCAAGTGTACGGCATCCCGCCAGAGCAGGTCGTCGGCTCTTCTGGGCTGGTGAAATTCGAGCGCGCTGCCGACGGCACGATCTCACTTATCAAGGAGCCGAAGGTCGAGTTCATCGACGACAAGGAAGGCAAGCCGGTCGGCATCAACCGCTTCATCGGGCGCCGTCCCATCCTTGCCTTCGGCAATTCGGACGGCGATCACGCAATGCTGCAATACACGGCAGCGGGTGCCGGTCCGCGCTTCCTGGGCCTCGTCCATCACACCGACGCCGATCGTGAGTATGCCTATGACCGCCAGTCCCACATAGGCACGCTCGACAAGGCGCTGAACGAGGCCCGGGAGCGCGGCTGGAGCGTCGTGGATATGAAGCGCGACTGGCTAGTGGTGTTCCCACACGAACGCTTGGCGATTCAGCCGGCGAAATGACGAGGCAGTCAATGATCGACATCTTTGCCTGGATTGTGCTGATCGTTCTTTTGGCGATTGCGGTCGCGATATTCGTCGCGCTCGGTGCGCTTCCTGGGCACATCGCGTACAAGCGCGGGCATCCATGGGCCGAAGCGGTACAGATCGGCGGATGGGTCACGCTGATATGCGGCTTCGTGCTGTGGCCTCTGGCCCTGGTCTGGGCCTACGTCGATATCCCGACGAAGAGCAGAGCGGTGCCATGATCATCTTCTTGCTCGCCTGCTATATCGCCATTCTGGCGGTGTTTGTGTGGCTCAAGTTCATTCCACTCAATCTGTTCTGGAAGATCTCGCCCCTCATCGTCTTACTGCTTCTCAATATCGGTTTGTTCATTCCGATGTCATGGGGAGCACCACAGGGCCCCTTGGTGGTCGTCCGCCATTCCGTGGCAATCGTCCCCGACGTGGCGGGAGAAGTCATCGAGGTTCCAGTCGAGGCGAACAAGCCGTTGAAGGCAGGCGATGTACTGTTCCGCATCGATCCACGGCCGTTCGAGAGTCAGGTGCGTGCCATCGGAGCTCAGCTCAAGCTGCAGGAGACCCGGCTCGCGCAGATGACACAGTTGCAAAGCACGGGCACAGGCCGCGCCTTCGATGTCGAGCAGCGGCAAGCGGAAGTCGAACAACTCCGGGCGCAACTCGACGGTGCGCAGTGGAACCTCGAGAAGACCGTCGTGCGCGCGCCTGCCGATGGCTTCGTGACCAACGTCGCTTTGCGCACGGGTGCGCGGGTGGCCAGCTTGCCGTTGTCGCCGGCCATGGCATTTATCAACACCTCCGAGACGATAGTCGGCGTGGAGATCGCGCAGACGGCGGCGCGCTATGTGCAGGTTGGCCAGCCTGTGGAGGTGACCTTCAAAGTGCGGCCCGGGAAGATCTACACCGGCAAGGTCGATGCGATCCTGCAGGCGATTGCAACGGGCCAAGTTCAGACATCAGGATCGGCTGTGATGCCGAAGGAGATCGTCGCTGCGCCATTGGCTGTACGCGTGCGCCTCGATGAGGGAGATCTTGCGGGAAAGCTGCCTGCAGGGGCCACTGGAACTGCGGCGATTTTCACCGATCACGTCAGGCCTGCGCACATGATACGCCGCGTCATCCTTCGGCAGATTGCCATCGTGAACTACATAAACCCGTTCTAAAGCGTTGCCGTATAAGGTGGGCGCGCTGCGGCTTTCTGTGCTTGTTGCTTAGAAGCGGACCGTGCCGGTGGCGATCGTCATGTTCCCTTCCCACCGGTTCTCCGCGTTGAATTCACGATAGTGCCGGAGGTTGAATATGAAGGGCGTACCACCAACGAGCGTCGTATAGCTCATGCCCGCACCAACGGCGTCGACCGAACCCTTGAAGGGGCCGAGCACTGCACCGGAACCGCTGTCGCCTGTAAGCTGCCGATAATTATAGCCGACGACGCCGAGCACCAGGCCGGGAGAGGTCTCGAGACCGAGAGCCCATTCCCAATGAAAATCCGTGCCGCTCTTGTAGTTGGTTTCGGTGTTCTCAAAATTGAAAGTGAAGCCGAGTGCGCCGTTCGCCTGAAACTTCGTTTGTGGGTCGACCCAGGTGAAGGCCCATCCGACATCGACACCGGGACGGTGCAGACCAATGATCGGCGAGAAGCCCGGATCCCAACGGCCGGTCGGCGTTACGGCCTGGACGTAGGCCGTATGCGCGAACGTGCCCTGCTGCCATCCGAGCTGAACCTTAGGAATGATATCGCCAAGGCCCCAGCCGTCGACGCCGCGCGATACGCCTGGGCCGCCGGCGCTGACCGTCGCATCCATATCGACGTGGCCGAACGGAACCGTGATCGACAGTCCCAGATTGCCGCCGAACACCTTGCGCTCCGGCACATAGAGCACGTTGAGACCGCTGGAGAAGACCTCGACGTTGGCGCCGGCATTGATCGTGACGTTGTCGAATTGAACGTTCGCGCCGATCTTGCCGTTGTACGCGCCCGATACGACGGTCACGTAGGTACCGGGCGGGGGCGTCGCACCGGCGCCGAATGCATTTCCGCCGAGACCGTAGCTTGAGAAGCCGTACTCGCCGGCTTGCGCGCCGATAGGCGCCGCACCGAGTGTCAGCAGAACTGACGCCACGCTTAGGGAAAGCTTGGGAATGCGCATGGCTCGCCTCGCGATTCTTCGCGCGTCGCGCCAAGCAATAAAATGATTCGAGTCGTTTCCCCGTTGCAGATTTGCACTGAGGCTTTTTTCTTGCGCAGCTTCTCACAGCGTTTCTTCGGCCCGTTTTCGGCGAATTTCCGGGCGATTGATCATCGATCAATGCTCAATCAAATAAGCTGCCAATTCTGATATTCTCCAGAATGCAATAAGCTGCGATTCCACGGGGTTTTCGTGACAGTCGATGCCGACAGCTCACTCACCGCCGGAGATAGGCCGCGAGAAATGCGCGGACCGCTATATCCACGACATGTGCAACACGATCATCCGATGGCGGGCCGGCATGGCCGAATATCATCGGCTTGAAAGTCGTCGCGACGCATGCGTCGAGAAACTGCGCTGCCGCAACCTCACAGTCATGTACTTCGAGAATGCCCGCAGCAACTTTCTCTTCCAGATACTTACCAAGTCGCTCGACGCCAAACGCCGGCCCAGCCAAATAGAATTTCGCGCCCAGCTCCGGCATCCGGTCGGCGATTGCCATCACTGTCCTGAGTTCGGAGACGCCGCCCGGTCGTGACATGAATTGCGAGAATGCCCGTCCCAGGCGGGTCAGCTCGACCTGAATGTCGGCGTCTTGGTCAAGGTTGAAAACCTGCTGACCCTGCTCGCGAATTTGCGCCTCGACGATGGCTTCGAACAGCTCCTCCTTGTTCTTGAAGTAGACGTAGAGGGTGCCCTTCGAGACGCCGGCGACCCTGGCAATTTCGTTCATGCTGGCTGCATCGAACCCATTTGCCAGGAATGTCCGCCGAGCCCCGTCCAGGATCTGGCGGCGCTTCGCGCTGTCGTCCTGGCGCTCTTCCAGACGTCTCTCCTGCTCCGCCGTCGTCGACATGGCCGCCTCGCTCTTGGTGTCCGGGGACGATCACAAGATCGTTGACCGAACCGTTCGGTCATTGACATAGGCCGCGCCCGCCTCTATGTCAAGCGCGACATGACCGAACCGTTCGGTCAATCGTGGATATCATCCCGAGCCTCTCGGAGTTAAAACATGCTGAAAGATCAAGAGTTTGCAGGGGGCGACGACGAGCGCGCCGGGATCTCTGCCGAGGCTGCGCCAACTCGCGGCCCCGACAACGCGACGGGCAAGCAGCCAGAAAAAAGCATCGGCGAAGCGGCGGCTGTCACGAAAGCCAGGAAGCCGATAGTTCGTGCGGCAGCTATCCTCGGCCTGGCGCTCGTTCTCGGCGGGGGCACCTACTATGGCCACTACTGGTGGACGGCAGGACGCTACCTCGTCGGCACGGACGATGCCTACGTCGGCGCGAAGAGCGCGACCCTTTCCCCGAAGGTCTCCGGCTACATCGCCGACGTAGTTGTTGCCGACAACGCCCGCGTGGCTGCAGGTGAAGTCATTGCGCGCATTGACGACGGCGACTATCGCCTCGCGGCCCAGACGGCACGCGACCAGATTGCCGTGCAGAACGCAGCCATCGACCGTCTCGGACAGCAGGTCATTGCACAGGAAGCGGCGGTCGACCAGGCGCGCGCGCAAGTCCTCTCTGCGAAGGCAGGCGCGACGCGCGCCGATCTCGAACTCAAGCGCCAGCAGGATCTGGCCTCACGCCAGGTGAGCAGTCAGCAGCTTCTGGAGCAGGCGCAGGCCTCCTACGACCAGGCGAATGCGTCCGTGGCCGCTGCGGATGCGGCACTCGAGTCCGCTTCGGCGAACGTCGGCGTGCTCAAGGCGCAGCAGGAAGAGGCGCGGCGGACGCTGAAGCAGCTCGAGACTGCGCTCGCCAAGGCTGAGCGCGATCTCTCCTTCACTGTGATCCGGGCGCCATTCGATGGCGTCATCGGCAACCGCGCCATGCAGGTCGGCGACTACGTTCAACCAACGCAGCGGCTTGCGAGCCTCGTGCCGCTCGATGCCATCTATGTCGACGCCAATTTCAAAGAAACTCAGCTCTCTCGCCTCCAGCCCGGTCAGCCGGTGAAGATCTCCGTCGATGCATTTCCTGAGCATGACATCGAGGGCAAAGTCGCGAGCGTCGCGCCGGCCTCCGGCTCCGTCTTCTCGTTGCTGCCGCCAGACAATGCGACCGGCAACTTCACTAAGATCGTTCAACGGCTGCCTGTCCGCATTCTCGTTCCCGTAGCCATTGCTGAGCAGTCGCTCCTGCGGCCGGGCATGTCGGTCGTGGTCAGCGTGAACACGAAGCCGGGCGCACCTGTCGCCGAGCAGCGGCTGTCGAGTGCCAGTGTGCGTGCGAACGCTAACTGAGTGTAGGTCGAGGAGTGCGGCGTCATGGCCAGCAGTTCGGCAGCTTCCGCGATAGGTCCAGTTCAGGCGGCGCCGGCCGACAGCGATCGCATCGATCCGCGCCGGCTCGCCGCCTTCCTGGCGATGACGTTCGGCATGTTCATGGCGATCCTCGACATTCAGATCGTGTCGGCATCGCTGACTGAGATTCAGGCGGGGCTTTCCGCCTCGGCCAACGAAATCACATGGGTTCAGACCGCTTATCTGATCGCCGAAGTGATCATGATCCCGCTCTCCGGATATCTGTCGCGCGCACTCGGAACACGCATTCTTTTCTCCATTTCCGCGGGTGGATTCACGGCTGCCAGCCTCATGTGCGGTCTCTCGACCGGCATCAACGAGATGATCTTCTGGCGTGCGGTGCAGGGCTTTATCGGCGGCGGCATGATCCCCACCGTCTTCGCCACTGCGTACCTCATTTTCCCGCGCTCGAAGATGAGCATCGTCGGCCCCATGATCGGGCTCGTCGCGACGCTCGCGCCGACGATCGGCCCGACTGTGGGCGGTTATCTCACCGACGCGCTGTCATGGCATTGGCTGTTCTTCGTCAACATCATTCCCGGCCTCGCTGTGACGATCGCGGCGTTGCTGCTGATCGACTTCGACACGCCGGATTGGTCTCTGTTCCGCAGCTTCGACTGGCTCGGCCTGCTGTCGATGGCTGCGTTTCTCGGCGGGCTCGAGTATGTGCTGGAGGAAGGGCCGCGCAATGATTGGTTCGGCGATCACACGGTCCTGCTCGTGGCGTGGATTTCAGGGATATCCGCGATCGTCTTCTTCGTTCGCGTTTTCACATTCCGTCAGCCGATCATCGATCTGCGCGCCTTCGGAAATCGGAACTTCGCCATCGGCAGCCTGTTCTCGTTCGTGCTCGGCATCGGCCTCTATGGCCTCACGTATCTCTATCCGCTCTACCTCGGTCGCATCCGTGGTTATGACGCGCTGATGATCGGCGAGACCGTGTTCGTATCCGGCATCGCCATGTTCCTGACGGCCCCTTTCGCGGGGCGTCTCTCCGCCAAGGTCGATCCGCGATACATGCTCGTCGCGGGCTTCGTACTCTTTGCGGTCGGCACGTACTGGCTGACATACATCACGAAGGACTGGGATTTCTGGGAGCTGTTCTGGCCGCAGGTTTTCCGTGGCGTCGGGCTGATGCTCTCGATTGTGCCGATCAACAATATCGCGCTTGGTACACTACCGCCGGAGCGATTGAAGAACGCCTCAGGGCTCTACAATCTCATGCGCAATCTCGGTGGCGCCGTAGGCCTCGCTCTTCTGACCACGATCCTGAATGACCGGACGGATCTTCACCTCGCACGTATGCATGAATCCATCACCTGGTCGCGGCAGCCGGCGCTGGAAACGTTCAACATGCTCACGCAGCGCTTCTCTTCGTACGGTAGTGACGCGCAGGCCATGGCGCTCAAGCAGCTCAATCAGATCGTGCATCAGCAGGGTGTGGTCATGGCGTTCGCCGACGTGTTTCTCGTTCTGACGTTCCTGTTCGTAGGCTTGGCGGTACTGGCGATGTTTATGAAGCGCCCGCCGACGCTGGGGGCTGCGGAAGGCGGGCATTAGAGCGCGATGCCACCAATGCTGAACCGCTCCAGCTGAAAATAGAATCGGGAGAGATGCCCAAACCAACGGGGATCTATCCTGCGGCGTAGCTTGTCAGGGCCGATTTAGGCCGTAGTGATCTCGCAGCGTCCGCCCTTTGTACTCGGCGCGGAAGCGTTCTCTCCGCTTCAGTATCGGAACGACCTCCTCCGTGAAGGCGTCCAACATCCATGGGAGGACCGGAGGCATGACATTGAAGCCGTCGGCCGCACCGTCGTCGATCCAGTCCTCCATGATATCCGCAACCTGCTCGGGGGTGCCGGCGATAACGAAATGGCCGCGCGCACCAGCGAGCTTGGCCAGCAGTTGCCGCATCGTAAGCTGTTCCCGGCGCACCGCCCCGACGATAAGCTCGGTGCGTCCGCGAGAACTCTGATTTTCTGCGGGATCAGGGAAATCTTCTGGACGCAGCACCTGATCGAGCTTGATACCGGAAAAATCATAACCGTCGAAGCGATCGGAGAGGCGTGTGAGGCCTACATTCGTATCAGCCAGCTCGTTGAGTTCCTGCTGCAGACGATTGGCTTCGGCTTCGGTGCCGGCGATCATGGGACTAATCCCCGGCAGTACCAGAAGTTGATCCTGCGCCCGGCCGGCATCAGCGACACGAGACTTGATATCGCGATAGAACTCTTGGGCCGTGCCCTTTTGTATGTGCGCCGTGAACACTGCCTCGGCATGGCGCGCGGCAAATGCCTTTCCGGTATCGGAGGAGCCCGCCTGCACCAGTACCGGCCAGCCTTGCGGGCTGCGCGGCAGATTGAGAGGACCGGCTACTTCAAAATTCGGGCCTTTGTGGCCAATTTCCTTCACGCGATGCTTGTCGATAAAAACACCACTCTGGCGATCATCGACGACGGCATCGTCACGCCAACTATTCCAGAGCGCTTTCGTGACGTTCACGAACTCCTCGCCGACGTCGTAGCGCTCGGCGTGCGAAAGCCGACCACCACCGCCATAGTTCCGGCTGCCGGCACTGCTGAATGACGTCACGATGTTCCAACCAGCGCGGCCTTGGCTGATGTGGTCGAGCGAGCAGAGCTGGCGCGCGAGATTGAACGGCTCCGTATGGGTGGTCGATGCCGTTGCTATCAGGCCGATGTGGCTTGTCGCATGAGCGACGGCGCCGAGCGTCGTCAAGGGCTCGAGCCAGATGCGCGCCGAAGTGTCGACGTCGGGCGGCAGGTTCAAAACATCCGCCAGGAAGATGGAATCGAAATGAGCGGCTTCCGCCTTCTTCGCGCACTCGATGTAATGCTCGACATTCATCAGCGAACGCTTCGACGCACGCGGGTGTCGCCACGCGGCTTCGTGATGGCCGCGACCATAGATGAAGAGATTGAGATGAAGCACCGCGCTCTTTGTTGCGTTCGACAGAGGCGCCCCACACGTTATGAGCCGGCGTAGGCTCGACAGCTCGTATTTGCCGCCGCACTCATCGAGTTCGCTCAGGAGCATCGAAAGCATCGTCGGAACCGCCAGCGCCGATGTGATGTTTTTCTCCGAGACGAGACGCAGGAATGCACCCGCATCGAAGCGCGGCATAATGCGCACGCGCGCGACGGCTTCAAGGTGGATCAGGGCCAGCGTCAATCCCGCTGAGTGCACTTCCTTCACTGCAACGGTGGCCACCATGGCAACAAGGGCGAGAAGTTACGGGAGGCGGGTGTGGTGTCTGTCCAGCCGACGTGCAGACGACCTCGGCCTGAGTGGCTACACGATAGACAGGGCGATCATGCGCCAGAGGAAGACGGAAAGACCGGTCGGTTTCTTGGCTGATCAGGCGGCCCCGCGAACAACGAGTGCATAGGTCCCCCAGAGAGCCTGAGGACCTGAATTGGCCAATGCTGGGAACCGCTCTCGTCGCGGTTTCCGGTGGCGTGATCTATACTCGTAGTATCTTCGGCCGGACGCTCCCAATACGGGGGAAGCGAACCAGCTCAACATCAAAATGGCAATCGTCGTGCTGCTGCAGGGTCACGAGTCATCGCGAACGGGGCACGCCTCGACCGCAGGGCGCTTCACAAATTGTGCGTGCCATTCCGTCAGGCGATTGCGTCCATCGCGCCAGCCATCATCACCAAACCGGAAGTCGAGATAACCGAGTGCGGTGCCGATCGCGATGTGTCCGATATCGTAGGGTCGTTCGGTGAGCAGCGACACGTCGGCTTCGAGCCTGTCGAGCGTTGCAAGCGTCTTGCGCTCGTTCGAGGCGATAATGTCCGGTGAGCGCTGCTCCGCCGGCTTCAAGCGCTCGATGAGGCGCATCATGGCGATATCGAGCAGACCATCTCCCAGAGCCTGATTGCGCAAGGCAACGAAGCGTTCGCGTCCCGAGGACGGAAACAGCTTCGGCCCGTCGTGCAGGGTGTCGAGGTATTCGCAGATGACGCGGTTGTCGAACAGCGCCGTTCCGTCGTCGATGATCAGTGTCGGAAGCTTGTTCATCGGGTTGTCGGCGAACAGCTCATCGGCCGGCTTGAAGGGCGACACGATAGTGCGGACGCATTCGATTTTATCCCCGAGCTCCAACTCGTGGGCGGCGATCAAGACCTTGCGGACATACGGCGAGCGAGGCGACCAGTGCAGCAGCATTTCGGTTCAGTCTCCGCGATCTTCCTGCTTCTTTCATTCAAGGCTAGACGGCGCGCACGAACTTACTGAGTTCGTCGGCGATGATTTCCGGCGTCTGTGTCGCCATGAAGTGGCCGCTCTCGATCGCACGGAACGTCGACCCGGACGCCGTCGCCGCCAGCGGTTCGATCATCGACGGCGGCCGCAGCGGATCGTGATTGCCCGCGAGAAAAAGCGAGGGAACGGCGAGGCCGGCAACTTCGTCACTCAGGTCGTAGCCCGCGAGCATCCGGTATGTCGCCCCATAGCTCGACGGGTCGTTGGCCAGCCATCGAGCGCGGAATCGCTGGAAGCGCGCGCGATCACCACGCAGCACTTCCGGGTAGGATCGCGGTAGCTCGGCATCGGCGGCACTCAGCATGCCGTTGCGCTCGACGTTGTCGGCATGGTCGAGAACCTGTTGCCGCCGTTCGGCGGGTATACCCGTTGCCGGGCCGAGTGCCATGAGCCCGCGTACGCGTTGCGCGTGCCGCGTGGCGAAATGGATCGCGATCGCTCCGCCAACCGCACCACCGGCGACAACCACGGGTTCCGTGATGCCGCACAGATCGAGCAGTGCCGCAGCATCGTCGGTCATATGATCGATATTGCCGATGCCGCGAATCTTGGTCGACTGTCCCGCGCCACGAAAATCGAATCGGAGGATGGTGCGATCCGCCTCGATCAACGGCAGCACAAGATCCCAGCTTTCGAGCGTGCCGCCCATCTCGTGGATCAGCAATAGCGGTGTGCCGCGGCCGCGACGCAGGTCGTAGCGCAAGCCGGCGCCATTGATTTCTACCCAGTCCAAGCGGCGCTCCGATCGTTGAAGCCGTGATATTCAGGTTACAGGCGGCTCAGTCGAGCGCACGCCCATGAATGTCGATACGCGTTGGGCGTCCGACGAAGCCTTCTTTCAGCGGTGCGAAATAGTAGAAGGTCAAATGCCGCGACTGGAATCTCCAGCGCCCGTCGATCCGCACCAGATGATCGTCGTAGTGCCCGGCGGAGACGTACGACACGCCCTTCTTGACCGACAGGTACTCCATCGAGATCCGGCCACTCGCTCGATCGCCGTCGATGTGAACGGTGCCGTTGGTGCAGAAATGCCAGAATCCCTCCCCGAGTGAGGGAACCGTCTTGCCGAAAAACGTCAGCAGCTCGCCGCGACCCTTGGCCTCGGCAAGCCCCTTGAATGTCCCGTCCGGTGTGAAGAGATCGACGAACTCGGGCCAGCGCCTCTCATCCAGGAGATGGCAATAGTCGGCGCGCAGCTGTTCGATCTCGGCGCGATCTTCGAGGCGCTTCAGGCGCTCCTCGATTGCACTGGTTGATGAACTCAATGTAGCGCTCCTCGTCCCTCGATATCGGCATATGTCCTTATGTCGGACATTAGTCCAGCTAATGAAACGTGAGAGAGCGCAAACTGTCAAGGTTGCGCCCTCCGGTCAGCCATGCAGTCGCCAAAGCGAGTCCATAGGATGGACACTCCGAAGATTTTCGTGATAGCGGTGAGGCGGTCAGCAATTGGAAGGAATGCATGATCAAGCCCGCGAAGCAGAGTGATCGCGACCCGTCGGAGTTCGTGACTGCGGTCGAGCGCGGGCTCAATGTTCTTGGCGCGTTCGGCGGTGGTCCGACGCGAATGACATTGACCGAAGTTGCCAGTGCCACGGACCTCACGAGAGGGACCGCGCGCCGCTTTCTTCTGACGCTGCATACACTCGGTTACGTCGAAAGCGACGGAAAATACTTCTGGCTGACGCCGAAGGTCTTGCGGTTTTCCAGCGCCTACCTGGCCTCGACGGGCATCGCGGAAGCGGGCCGGCCAGCCATCCGCGCGCTGAGCGAGAAACTCGGCGAATCATCCTCGATTGCCGTGCTCGACGGCTATGACGTCGTCTATGTCGCGCGCGTCGAGACGCGACGGATCTTCTCTTCGGGCCTCGATGTCGGGTCGCGGCTCCCGGCGTACTGCTCCTCACTTGGTCGCGTTCTGCTTGCCGGGCTGACCGATCGCCAGTTCGAGGACTGGCTGTCCGGCGCTCAACTCGAAGCACGCACGCCGCGCACGGTCGCGGACCGCAAGACATTGCGGGCCAAGATCAAGGATGTTCGCAAACAGCAGTATGCGCTGATCGATGGTGAAATCGAGATCGGCATCCGCTCGATGGCCGTCCCCGTGCGTGCATCGAGTGGCCGCACGATCGCCGCGCTCAATGTCGGCACCAGCGCTGCGCGCGTGCCGCTCGAGCAGATGAAGAAGACCTTTCTTCCTGAGTTGAGACGGGCCGCGGACGCCATCGAGCGCAGCATCCAATCGTGGGCGCTCCACCAGTTCGGCTGAGCGGCAACGCCAGTCACGCATCCTTGTCCTGAGTTCCATCGATGATCGGGATCTCCTCGACGAGAAACGTCCTGATGCCGCCGATGAACAGCGCGCCGTCAGCGAGCAGACGCTTCATGCGCTCGTCGTGGTGAACCTTCTCCATCGCCTCGATGCTGTCGAACCAGAGTTCCGCAATACCATCGACATCGACCGGCAGGTCGGGAATATCCGGGCGAGAGCGTTCGGAAACGAGATGTGATTGGATGTAGCGGCGAAGGCCGGGAATGCCCTGAGCGAGAGGGCCGTGTGTCTCACGCCAGTGGCGCACGAATTCAGCACGCGAGAGCTCGGGGCGGCGCTGCAACAGAGCAATCATCTTGATCACGATCGATCCTCCCAGATCAGGCAAATTCCAATGTCCATTCTTCGGACTCTCGTCCATTATAGGACGCTCTTGCCTCGCTCAGTCAAGTCTCGTCGGGACCGCTCCGCGGCAGCGGCGGCAGCGATCCATGCATTCCAGGCTGCATAGTTGAAGCTTGACAGCGAACAGGCGAGGCGGTCTTATGTTGGACAGATGTCCATACAATGGACTTATAATAAAATCGCACCGCCTGCGCATCAGAGGCAGGCGTCGAACCGGGAGGAGAAGCCGATGCGTCTCAAGAGCCTCAGTCTTATTACGGCGGGCGTTCTGCTCGCGGCGAACCCGGCGACCGCCGCCGACAAGCCGAAGGACCCGCCGGTCTTCAATATCGGTGCCATCCTCGCGATGACGGGCTCGGCGCCGTTCTATGGCGAGGTCATGTCGCAGGGCATCAAGCTTGCCGTGGACGAGATCAACGCCGCTGGTGGCGTCGACGGCATCAAGCTCCAGGTTTTCATTGACGATCACAAGAGCGGCCGCGCGAAAGAGGGCGTCGATGCGATGCAGCGCCTGCTCAGCCTGCATAACACGCAAGCGGTGTTCTCTTCGTTCTCAGCACCGACGCTTGCAATCGCGCCGATCGCCGATCGCGAGAAGATCTTCGTCATCAACGGCGGTGGTGTCGCGGCGAACCTGATCAAGGCGTCGAAGTACATGGTGCACAATCGCTCGCTGTCGTCTGCGCTCGCCGCAGCAGCCGGCGAGCTTGCCAAGGAGCGCGGTTACAAGCGCATGGCGGTGCTGCACTGGAAGGACGCGGCTGGTGACAGCGTCCACGAGATCCTCAAGACGGTATTCACCGGCGACGGCCGCAGCATCGTGGCGGCGGAATCGGTCATCCAAGGCGCACCGAACATCGACACCCAGGTCGCCAAGATCCGCGCCTCGCGACCGGACGTCGTCGCACTGGGCGTCTTCAAGCCGGAAGTCGGTCTCGCTCTCAAGCGTCTCCGTGAACTCGGCGTGACCGTTCCCATCATCGGCATCGAGTGGACGCCCGATGACGATAAGCTCGCAGGCAAGCACGCCGCCGGCTACGAGTTCATGCTCGAAGAGTTCCGCCCGACGGACAAGAACCCCTGGTCTCAGAAGTTCGCGGCAGCCTACAAGGCCGCTTACAACAAGGAGCCGGACATGTACGCGAGCAATTACTATGAAGGCACGTATGTGATCGCTGAGCTGATCCGCCGCGCGCGTGCCAAGGGCGGCGACTACTGGAATGGCGAGGCGCTGCACAACGCGCTGTGGGACAACCCCACATTCAAGAGCGTGTACGGTCCGACAATGACCTTCGATCCGGCTACCGGCCTCGCGACGAAGCCGATCGGCTTGTTCAAGGTCGACGACAACGGCAAAGCCCAGTTCGTCAGCTACGTCAGTCTGTCCAAGAAATAGGGCGGCTGCCACCATTCACGTCACACCGGAGAAGGCCGACTCCCGTCATGGGATGCCGGCCTGCCTCTCTTTAGCTGCGACTACTTCGGAACCCGCCGTACATGGAACTGGTCCTCCTCCTGCTCGTGCAGGGCATAGCCAACGGCGCCCATTACGCGCTGCTCGGCTTGGCATTCGGGCTCATATTCGCTACGACCAATATCGTCCATTTCGCGTTCGGCGCGGTTTTCACGTGCTCCGCCTATGCCATGTGGGCAGGCGCCAGTCTGCTCGGCCTACCGCTGCCGGCCGCAGGCCTTCTGGCGATCGCAGTCGGCGGCCTGATCGGCGCTGCGACCTACGTCTTGCTCTACCGTCCGTTCGAGCGCAAAAGCGCACCGATCTTCGTCGTCATGATCGCTTCGCTCGGCCTCGGAATTCTGCTCGAGAACCTGATCGGCATCCTCGTCGGCAGCGACACCAAGGTGCTCCCGAACATCGACAACCCGACCTACATCATGGAGGTCGGCGGCAACATGATCTTCGTTAGCGGCCTGCAGATCGCGCAGGTCGTATCGCTGATCGTGGTGAGCCTTCTGCTTTATCTGCTCCTGCGCATGACGAGCTACGGCAAGGCCATCCTCGCCATGACCGACAATGCGCAGATGGCACGCATCATCGGCATCGACACCGTCAAGGTTTCGATCCTCGTGTTCGCGATCGGGTCCGCGATCGCCGCGATACCAGCCGCAATCATTCTCGCCAAGGACGGCGCAACGACATTCATGGGCTTCAATGCGGTGTTCATCGCCTTCGTCGCGGTCATCGTCGGCGGTGTCGGCTCGCTGCCGGGTGCTGTTCTCGGCGGCCTGCTGGTCGGCCTCGTCGAAAGCATCGGCATGTACGCCATCCCCACCGAGTGGCAGTCGACTATCTCGTTCGTGGTGCTCTTCCTCGTCTTGATCTTCAGGCCCACCGGGCTCTTCAGGGGCGTGTAGATCGATCATGGATTACATCACGCATATCCTCGTGATGATGAGCATCTTCATCATCCTCGCATCTTCGTTCAATCTGTTGATCGGCTACGCGGGCCTGTTCGCGCTGGCTCATGCCGGCTTCTTCGCAATCGGTGCGTACACCACCGCGATCCTGAGTACACGCTACGGTCTGCCGTTCCCCGTACCGCTTCTGATCGGCGCAGTGCTGACCGCCGCAGTGGGCGCACTGATCGCGCTACCTGCCTTGCGAACGTCCGGGCACTATCTCGTCATCATCACGCTCGCGTTCCAGGTGATCCTGCTGGCGTTCCTGCATAACGTGAAGTCGCTGACGGGCGGCGCCGACGGCATCACCGGCATCGGACGCATCTCAATCTTCGGCTATGAGCTCGCGACCGCGGCGCAGTTCTTGCCGCTAGCGATCGCGATGGCGGCACTATGCTTCTGGATCTGCTGGCGCGTCGCAAACTCACCTTTCGGGCGGGCGCTGCGCGCGATGCGCGAGAATGAGGCCGCGGTCGAATCCGTCGGCAAGAATATCCTCTACATGAAAGTCATGACGTTCGTGGTCGGCAGTGCGCTCGCGGCCGTCGCTGGTTCGCTCTACGCGCGTTACATCACGTTCGTCGGCGTCGACAGCTTCACCGTCGACACCACGATCTACGTGCTCGCCATGGTCATTCTCGGCGGCATGGGCAATCTGGCGGGCTCCGCGCTCGGCGCCGTCATTCTGGTGTTGCTGCCGGAGCTGCTGAAATTCGTCGATCTGCCGCCGGACATCGCCGACAAGTCCCGCGCCCTCATCTACGGTCTTCTGCTGATCGTCATTCTGCGCGTGCGCCCGGAAGGTCTGCTTGCCGAGCGGCATACGGCAACGACGCAGGGGCTCGCGGCGCGCGCGGCGGCGATCGATGCTTCGCCGATAACCGCTTCCAGCACGGCGCGGCCGGCAAAAGGCACAGTTACGCTCGTCGGGCAGAACCTTGCCAAGCGCTTCGGCGGCATTGTCGCGGTCAACGACTTCACGATCCAGCTCAAGGCCGGAACGGTCGTCGGCCTCATCGGCCCGAATGGCGCAGGCAAGACGACGGCTTTCAACCTGTTGACCGGGTTCCTCGTGCCGACGTCAGGCAAGATCCTCTACAACGGCCGCGACATCACCGGTCTCAAGCCGCACCGGATCGTCCACTCCGGTGTCGCGCGCTCCTTCCAGGACCTCCGGCTGTTCACGCGCATGACGGCGCTCGAGAACGTGATGGTCGCGCTGCCCGATCAAAGTGGCGATAACGTCCTCTCGGTGTTCGCAGCGCCCGGGCGCATCGCGCGAGAGGAGGTGCAGAACTACGTGCGCGCGATGGACATCCTCAAGTTCGTCGGACTCGAGCGGAAGGCGGAGGAGACGGCCGACAATCTGTCCTACGCCGAAGAGAAGCTGCTGGTCATCGCGCGTCTGCTGGCGACCGGCGCCGATGTCCTGTTGTTCGACGAGCCGCTTTCGGGTCTCGATCCCAACACGCTGCGCGGCATCTTCCCGATCATCCGGAAGCTCGCTGCGGACGGCAAGACGATCTGCATCATCGAGCACAACTTGGATGTCATCAGAAGCGTTTGCGATCACGTCGTCTTCCTCGACGATGGTCGCGGACTCGCCGAGGGCGCACCCGAGGAGCTTCTCGCCAATCCAGCACTTGCAGAGAGATACTTCTCATGACGGTGGGTGACGCCGGCGCGAATGGCGCAATTCTGCAGGCATCGAATCTCGGCGCGGGCTACGGCAAGAAGGCCGTCGTCTTCGATCTCTCGTTCCATCTCAACAAGGGCGAGATGCTGATCTTTCTTGGCCACAACGGCGCTGGGAAGACGACGACGGCGGCTGCGCTATTCGGCATGTTGCAACCGAAGACCGGCAAAGTGCTGTACGAAGGCCGCGACATCACCGGCCGCTCGCCGGCGCTCAACGTCCGCGACGGCATCTCGTACGTTCCACAGGGCCATGGCATCTTTCGCCGCCTGACGGTGCGCGACAATCTCGAGCTCGGTTCCTTTCCGCTCGCGGACAAAAGCCGCGTACCGGCGAACATCAAGACCGTGTTCGAGCTGTTTCCGATCCTGCAGGAGCGGCAGAGCCAGATCGCCGGCACCATGTCCGGCGGCCAGCAGCAGATGCTGGCCATCGGTATGGCGCTGATGCACAATCCGCGCCTGATCATTCTGGACGAGCCATCGATCGGCTTGGCGCCACTGCTTGTCGACCGCGTCATGAACGCTGTGGCACAGATCAACAAGGAGTTCGGCGTCTCTATCCTGATCGTCGAGCAGAACGTGCGCGCCGGCTTGTCGATCGCCGATCGCGTCGTGATCATGAAGACCGGAACGAAGGTTTACGACGGCGCGCCCGAGCCACTCAACGATCACGTCGAGCTGATGAAGTACTTCTGAAACGCCAACACCGCGGGAGGCGCAGACCATGACGGTTGCATCAGAGCAGATCCCCGGTGTCTACAGGCGCCGCGTCGGCGACATCCTGGTGACGGCGATCGCCGATGGCTACCTCGACGGCAATGTCGACGTCCTCCGGAACATCCAGCCGGACGTTGCCAAAGAAATCCTGGCCGCCAACTTTCGCCCCGCCAGGCGCACGTCCGTGAACACATTCCTCATTCAGGCGGCCGGCAGGACGGCGCTCGTTGATACCGGCTGTGGCACCTACATGCAGAAGTCCGCGGGAGCCCTGCTGGCGAACCTCGCGGCTGCGGGCGTCGCGCCTGACGACATCGACACGGTCCTCCTCACGCACATCCACCCTGACCATTCGGCCGGATTGACGGACCGCGCGACGGGACAGCCGGTGTTCACCAAAGCCGAGCTGGTCGTCCACGAAGCGGAGCCGAAGCATTGGCTCGATGACGGCAACCTCGCGCGTGCGAGCGAGGGCGAGCGCCCGCTGTTCTTCGAGTGTGCACGCGAGCAGCTCGCCGCCTATACGAAGCAGATGCGTCTGTTCACGAAGGGCGACGTGTTTCCCGGTGTCACCGCCGTACCGCGACCGGGCCACACGCCTGGACATACGACGTACCTGATCAGCTCGGGCAACGATCAGCTGTTGATCTGGGGCGACACCGTGCACGTGCCCGAGGTCCAGACGGAGAGGCCGGAAGTCTGCATGTCGTTCGATGTCGATCAGGAGCAGGCAGCGGCGTCACGCCGCGCGGTGTTCGACATGGCGGCCAGCGACGGCATAGCGATCGCCGGCATGCACGTCCATTTCCCGGCGTTCTCTCGTCTCGTGAAACGTGGCTACGGCTATCAGTTGCTGCCGATTGCCTGGGAACATTCTCTGTAGAGCATTCGCCGATCATCCATGCTCTCGGCATCGAGGTCGGCGACACGATCGGGATCGCGGAGTGGTGGGGTCGGCCACGCTGACGGCGCATTAAAAGTAATTAAATTCAATGCTATAGTGGCTTTTGCTGGCGGACAGGATGGGAGATTGTTCGAACACGGAGCCATAGGCCGCGACCGCGGCCCGGGCTTCAGCCCGCCCCCGCGGAGGCGGTGAGCGAAATTATGGCGGAGAGAGTGGGATTCGAACCCACGGTACGCTTTCACGTACACACGCGTTCCAGGCGTGCGCCTTAAACCACTCGGCCATCTCTCCTGATCGCCGGGCAGTGGTCGGCCGACAATCCGGGCGCAACCTCTAAAGGATTTCGACGATTCTGCAAGCCAAGCCCGATCAGGAGTATGCGGCCCCGCCGCCGACCCCGAGGAGGGTGCGGCTAGGCGCGCGGAAGCATCGGCCCTCACAGTCGTCCGCTGCCTCGTCCTGCGCCGCAACTGCAACCCTGGCCGCCAGATGCCCGACGCATGGGCCGCGGCACTTGTCGGCTGCCCGCGGCTCTGTCAAACACGGCGAGAAACGCGGAGTCGTGCGTCTCCAGCTGAACGTACGGCGAACGGCGGCAGGCCTCAGGCGCAAGCAAGTCAGGCGCAAGCAAGCCAGACTGGCCGTGGCTGTCGGCAGTGCGGAGTGCCATCTTATTGCCGCACGCCGGTAGGGCAGTGTGCGGGAATGCCGCGGGTGAGCAGGGAAGGGGATCGATGGACCGGATCAGGATCACGGGGGGGCAGCGGCTCGAGGGCACGATCCCCATTTCCGGCGCCAAGAACGCCGCCCTGCCGCTGATGATCGCGAGCCTGCTGACGAGCGACCGGCTGACGCTGAAGAACGTGCCGAACCTCGCGGACGTCAATCTGCTCGCGCGCATCCTGCGCAATCATGGCGTCGATCATTCGGTCGATGGCAAGCGCGCGAACGCCGATCCGCATCTGCTCGGCGAGACATTCCACCTCACGGCACGCGACATCGTCGATACGGTGGCGCCGTACGAGATGGTCTCGCGCATGCGGGCGAGCTTCTGGGTGCTCGGGCCCCTGTTGGGGCGTGCCGGAGAGGCGCGCGTGTCGCTTCCGGGCGGTTGCGCGATCGGCACGCGGCCTGTGGACCTCCATCTGCTCGGGCTCAAGGCACTGGGCGCCGAGATCGATATCGATGCCGGTTATGTCGTCGCGAAGGCGCCGAAAGGCGGCCTCAGAGGTGCGCGCGTCGTCATGCCCAAGGTGTCGGTCGGGGCGACGCACAACGTGCTGATGGCGGCGGCGCTCGCACGCGGCGAGACGGTGATCGAGAATGCCGCGCGCGAGCCCGAGGTGGCCGACGTCGCCGAGTGCCTCGTCAAGATGGGTGCAAGAATTGAAGGCATCGGCACATCGACGCTCAGGATCGAGGGGCGCGATCGCCTCGAAGGCGCAACGCATCACGTGCTGCCCGACCGGATCGAGACGGGCACCTATGCCTTTGCTGTTGCGGCGACCGGTGGCGACGTGGTGCTCGAAGGCGCGCGGATCGATCTGCTCGAGACGGCGTTCGACGCGCTGGGGCAAACCGGCGCGATCGTCGAGCAAACCGCAAACGGCGTGCGCATTGCGCGTAATGGCAATGCCATCGAGCCTATCAGCATCGAGACGCAGCCGTTCCCCGGCTTTCCGACGGATCTGCAGGCCCAGCTCATGGCTCTCATGACGCGCGCCAAGGGGACGAGCGTGATCCGGGAAACGATCTTCGAGAACCGCTTCATGCACGTGCAGGAGCTGGCCCGTCTCGGCGCGGACATCCGGCTCCATGGCGATTCCGCGACTATTCGCGGCGTCGGCACGCTGCGCGGCGCGCCAGTGATGGCAACGGATCTGCGTGCCTCGGTGTCGCTCGTGATCGCGGGGCTCATGGCCGATGGCGACACCATGATCAATCGTGTCTATCACCTCGATCGTGGTTTCGAGCGGCTCGAGGAGAAGCTCTCGCGTTGTGGCGCGCACATTGAGCGGCTCACGGGCTGAGGCCGGTCGTCCCCCTCCTGGAATTCGGAAAGCTGCTTGCCATGTCGACCTCGGATGTCGGCTCCTCATCCGTGCGGGCCTACGCGCTGCTCGCGCTGGCGAGTCTGTGCTGGTCGGGAAATCACGTCCTCGGCCGCGCGATTGCAGGGCACGTACCACCGGTCAGCATCTCGGCGCTGCGCTGGATCATACCGTGCATCATCGCGGGCATCCTCGCGCGAAATCATCTCGGTCGGGACTGGCCGGCGATCAAGTCGCACTGGAAGGTCATGCTGTTGCTCGGGCTCACGGGTGGGGCGCTTTTCAGCGCGCTCCAGTACGTCGGGCTGCAGTACACGTCGGCGGTGAACGTGTCGGTGCTGAATTCGCTCGGACCGGTGTTCATTGTCGCAGCAGTCGCGATCCTGTTCGGCGAAACCATGCGGCCCATTCAGCTCGCCGGCATCGCGGTGTCGCTTGCGGGCGTGCTGTTTGTCGTATCGCGCGGCGAGCCGTCGACGCTCCTGGCACTCTCCTTCAACTACGGCGACCTCATCATCCTCTTCAACATGATGGTGTGGGCGGTCTATTCGGCGGCCTTGCGCCTCAGGCCCACAGTGCATTGGACGAGCTTCATGTTCGTCTTCGCAATGATCGGCGCGGTCGGCACGCTCCCGTTCGCCCTGTACGAGTACGCGCAGGGCTTTCACTTTCAGGCGACGACAACGACATTGCTGACGATCATCTATGTGTCGATTTTTCCGAGCCTCGTTGCCTTCCTCGCCTGGAACAAGGGCGTGGAGCTCATAGGTGCCAACCGCGCCGGAGCCCTTTTGCATTTGGTGGCGCTCTACAGCGCCGTCCTCGCCGGAGTCTTTCTCGGAGAGCGCCTGCAAGGCTTTCACGTGATCGGTTTTATGCTCATTCTGGCAGGCGTTACGCTCGCGGCACGCAAAGCCTGAGCGGCGCGCCTCTTGGAAAAGGGCCCGAACTGGCTTATTTCTTGAGCTGCAGGGCTGCGGGGTGCGTTAGGGCCATACGACCCGGGGGCCTATAAGATCCGCTAGGGTGCTGTCCCTGGCCGGAGCCGTGGTTCCGGACAAACGGTGCCCACCTACATCATTGTAGGGACCACGCGGGTTCGTCCGCCGCGACGGCTTTCGCGGCTCTGCATAGGCGCCCCTCCCCGCGAACGGAGAGGGGCCTTTGTTGTCGCCAGCGATCAGCGCGCGAGATCGAAGCGGTCGAGGTTCATGACCTTGGTCCAGGCGGCGACGAAGTCGTTGACGAACTTCTCCTTCGCATCCGAGCTGGCATAGACCTCGCTGAGGGCGCGCAGGATCGAGTTCGAGCCGAACACGAGGTCGACGCGCGTGCCCGTCCACTTGATCTCGCCCGACTTGCGGTCGCGGCCCTCGAAGACGTCCTTGGCATCCGAAACCGCTTTCCACTCCGTGCACATGTCGAGCAGGTTCACGAAGAAGTCGTTAGTGAGCGCGCCGGGCTTGTCGGTGAACACGCCATGCTTGGTGCCGCCGACGTTGATGTTGATGGCGCGCAGGCCGCCGATCAGCACGGTGAGCTCGGGCGCGGTCAGCGTGAGCAGTTGTGCCTTGTCGATCAGCAGCGCCTCGGCGGGCACGGAATAGCGGGCCTTCTCGTAGTTGCGGAAGCCATCGGCAACCGGCTCGAGATAGGTGAAGGACTCCACATCCGTCTGCGCCTGCGAGGCATCCGTGCGGCCAGGGGCGAACGGCACTGTCACAGTGTGGCCGGCTGCCTTGGCTGCCGCTTCGACACCGGCATTACCCGCGAGCACGATCAGATCGGCGAGCGAGATCTTCTTGCCGCCGCTCTGGTCCTGATTGAACTCGAACTGAATGCGCTCGAGCGCCTTGATGACCTTGGCGAGCTGCTCGGGCTGGTTCGCTTCCCAATCCTTCTGCGGAGCAAGACGGACGCGCGCGCCATTGGCGCCGCCGCGCTTGTCGCCGCCGCGGAAAGTGGAGGCCGAGGCCCAAGCCGTGCCGACGAGTTCCGAGGCGCTGAGGCCCGATGCCAAAATCTTGGCCTTCAGCGCAGCGGCATCTTCATCGTTGATGAGCGCGTGGTCGACCGCAGGGACAGGATCCTGCCAGATCAGCTCTTCCTTTGGCACTTCCGGGCCGATGTAGCGCGAGCGCGGGCCGAGATCGCGATGTGTCAGCTTGAACCAGGCGCGCGCAAATGCTTCGGCGAAGGCCTGCGGGTCTTCGAGGAAGCGGCGCGAGATCTTCGCGTATTCAGGATCGAAGCGCAGCGACAGATCGGTCGTCAGCATCTTCGGCTTCTGCTTCTTCTCGCCGAATGCTGCCGGGATCACGTCCGGCGCATCTTTCGCAACCCACTGGTTAGCGCCGGCCGGCGATTTCTCCAGCTCCCATTCGAACTTGAACAGGTTCTCGAAGAAGAAGTTGCTCCACTGCGCAGGCGTCTGGGTCCAGGTCACTTCGAGGCCGCTGCCGATCGCGTCCGCGCCATGGCCCGTGCCGAACTTGCTGGACCAGCCGAAGCCCTGCAATTCGATATCAGCGGCTTCCGGATCCGGTCCCTTGTGAGATTCCGCATCGGCGCCGTGCGTCTTGCCGAAGGTGTGACCGCCAGCGATAAGCGCGACGGTTTCCTCGTCGTTCATGGCCATGCGCTTAAAGGTCTCGCGGATGTCCTTTGCCGCCGCGAGCGGATCGGGATTGCCGTCCGGACCTTCGGGATTGACGTAAATGAGGCCCATCTGCACAGCGGCAAGCGGGTTCTCCAGCTCGCGCTCGCCGGAGTAGCGGTTGCCTTTGTTGTTCGGATCGTTGCTTGGCATGAGCCACGTCGTCTCGCGGCCCCAGTACACGTCCTGATCGGGCTCCCAGGTATCCTCGCGACCGCCAGCAAAGCCGACCGTGCGGAAGCCCATGGTTTCCAGCGCGACGTTGCCGGTGAGGATGTAGAGGTCCGCCCAGGAGATGGCCTGGCCGTACTTCTGCTTGATCGGCCACAGCAGGCGGCGCGACTTGTCGATGTTGACGTTATCCGGCCAGCTATTGAGCGGGGCAAAACGCTGCTGACCGCGACCGCCGCCGCCGCGGCCATCGCCGATGCGGTAGGTGCCGGCGCTGTGCCAGGCCATGCGGATCATCTGCGGGCCATAGTGGCCGAAGTCGGCTGGCCACCAGCTCTGCGAGTCGGTCATCAGCTTGCGCAGGTCGTTCTTCAGCGCTGCGTAGTCGAGCGTCTTGAACGCCTCGCGATAGTTGAACGTCTTGCCCAGCGGATCGGACTTCGACGAATGCTGGTTCAGCAGCTCGAGGGGTAGCTGGTTCGGCCACCAGTCGCGGTTCTGGGTGCCGCGCCGCCCGCCCGAAAACGGGCATTTGCCTTCTGTCGTGCCGTCCATCTCTCTCTCCACTCTCTTCAGTGCGCCGATCGAAGCGGCGCAAACCCGATGCACACGCGTGCGACCGGGCGGCCTCCCTAGAACTAAAAGCACTCCAAACTAGGCGCCCTTGCCGTCATGGTCCAATCGCATTAACTTCAGAGCACGATAAGAAATACTGATCGATATGATCTCGCTCAAACAGCTTCGATATCTGGATGCCATCGCGCGCCACGGCCATTTCGGCAAGGCGGCGGCGCACTGCGCCGTGTCGCAGCCGGCGCTCTCCATGCAGATCCAGGAGCTGGAGCAGGAACTCGGCGTGCAACTCGTCGAGCGGCGGCGGCAGGGGGCGCAGCTCACCGAGACGGGGCGCGAGGTGGCGCGTAGGGCTCAGCGCATCCTGAATGAGGTCCGCGACATCGGTGATTTTGCCCGCCAATGCCACGCGCCGCTGTCGACGCCGGTACGGCTCGGTGTGATCCCGACGATCGCGCCTTATGTGCTGCCCGCGCTGCTGCCGCTGGTGCGCGCGGACTATCCGCAACTCGTTCTCCACGTGCGCGAGACGCATACGCAACAGCTTCTCGCCGAACTCAATGACGGCACGCTCGATCTGCTTCTGCTCGCGCTGCCGGTCGAGCATCCCGAGATCGAGACCTTGCGGTTGATTGAGGATCGCTTCTTCCTCGCCATGCCACCGGGTCGCAAGTTGCGCCGACGCGTCAAGGCGACGCCGGAGCTCTTCGAGAATGATCGACTGCTGTTGCTGGAAGAGGGGCACTGCCTGCGCGATCAGGCATTGGCGTTCTGCGATCTACGCCAAGTGGAGGGCGTCGATACGTTCGGCGCTTCGAGCCTGTCGACGATCGTGCAGATGGTGGCGAACGGCATGGGGCTGACGTTCCTGCCGGAGATCAGCATCGGCCTGGAAGCCATGAGCGGTCGTGTCAGTATCGGTCGCTTCGCCGATCCGGAGCCCGTGCGCACGATCGGGTTCGCGTGGCGCAGAACCTCGCCGCGCAAGGAAGATTTCCGCGTGCTGAGCGGACTGGTGATCGAGGCTGTGCGGCGCTGTCAGAAGCGTGCAGCCGCGCTCGGAGCCGAGCAGCGCATGGGAGAGCGGACGACAGATGCTTAGCGCTCAGCGTCCCTTGGTCCAGCTCTTGTAGGGGTTCTTGGCGAGATCGGCATTGTAGAAGCGGCGGTCGCCGGTCACCTCCTCGCCGAGCCAGTCGGGGCGCTCGAATGTTCGATCAGCGCGGTCGAGCTCGATTTCGGCGACGACGAGGCCGGCATTCTCCCCGTCGAAAACGTCGATCTCCCAGTTGAGACCACCGATCGGCACGATGTGGCGGACCTTGCTGATGACCGAGCCCTCGCGCTGGAGCATAAGCTCCTCGGCATCGGCGACGGGGATGGTGTACTCGTACTCATGACGCTCAATGCCGGAACGTGCGGCCTTGATCGTGAGCGTGCCCGCTTCATCACCATCGATGCGTATGCGAACGGAGAGCCGGCCGTTCTTCGTGAGATAGGCTTGGCGCAGTCGGCGCGTCCGGGCGACGAGCGGCTTCCAGCTATTGCCGCTGACACGAAATTTCCGCTCGATCTCCAGCGCCATGGGAACGCGTGTACGCCTTTGCTGCCAATCTGGCCCACTCTCTACTCGCTGCGACCCGGCGCGGCAACTGGGGGCATCACTGTGTTCGATAGTGTGTTTATGTAGGCTGCGGTTCCGTCACTGGAACGCATTCCGGATGAATTCGCCGCACCTGTAAGGGTTGGACCGGTGTAAAATGGCGTGCGGAGATAATTTCTGGGCGAGGGGATCACACGTGGCCGACTACGAGACATTCGATCTTGGATCTTTCGCCCTCCAGCGCGGGCTGACGCTGCCGAAAGCCCATCTGGCGTACAAGACTTATGGCCAGCTCGCGGCGGACAAGTCGAATGTCATTCTCTACCCGACATCCTACGCAGCGCATCACACTGACATCGACTGGCTGATCGGGCGGGATCGCGTGCTCGATCCCGAGC
>JAEYPL010000356.1 GCA_023410905.1 Pseudomonadota bacterium | reverse complement strand
TTAGGGCCCCCGCCCCTACGACCCGCGTGGGGGACACCCCCACACCCCCGTCTTTTATGACTTTGCGATGTCCAGCGCCTTGTGCAATTCGCTCAACGTTGCAAGCGCGTCGGCGCCTGCGAAGATGAACGTATCGACGCCGGCAGACTGCAGCGCGGCTTCGATATCCTTTGGACGTCCGGCCAGATACACGCGCTGCGCGCCAGCGGACTTCAATGCGCCCGCGGCCGCAGCGCCGAGGTCGGCGTAGACGGCATCAGCCCCGCAGATGCAGGCAATGCTGGCGCCGCTCGCCTTGAACGCGGCCGCAGCGTCGTCCGCCGTCGCGAGCGGTGCCGATTGCACGGCGGCGATGCCGCCAGCAGCAAGGAAGTTCGTGATCCATGTGGCGCGCGCACCGTGGCTTGCGAGATCGCCGACGCAGGCGAGGAACACCTTGGCAGGCGCCCCCTCGGCGGCGTCGCGCAGTTTCTCGAACGGCTCGGCCAAACGGCGCACGGCAAGCGGTCGAATGCTGACCGCGCCGCTCTCGTGAGGGGCGGCGCTTGCAGGCCATGGCGTGACTTTCACGCCATCGTCGCCGAGCTTTGGAAATGCCGACACGCCGGTCAGCTCCATTCGGCCCGTCGCGATGGATTTGGCGCGGGCCTCTGCGATCTTGGCGATGTCGTCCTGAATGCGGCCGCTCGTCAGTGCGGATGCGATGCCGCCGGCCGCTTCGATATCCTGGAAGAGCTTCCACGCGGTCGCGGTTAGGTCTGCAGTGAGTGTCTCGATGGCGAAACTGCCGCCGGCCGGATCGATCACGCGACCGAGGCCGCTCTCCTCCTGCAGCACGAGATGCGTGTTGCGGGCCATGCGCCGGGCAAAGCTGTCGGGGCGGCCGAGGGGCCACGTATAGGGCAGCACCGTAATGGTCTGCGCGCCCCCCATGGCAGCAGTGGCGCACGCGATCGTGGTGCGCAGCATGTTCACCCAGGGATCATGCTTCGCCATCATGCGCAGGGACGTCTCGGCACCAAACGTCATCTGCGCGACCGCATCACCCGCGCCGCAGGATTCCGCGACCTGCCAGACGAGACGGCGGACCGCGCGGAGCTTGGCGAGACCCATGATCTGATCGGCATCGACGGCAATGTTGATGGCGATCTTCGCAAGCGCATCCGCAGGTGCGATGCCCGCAGCTTCGAGCGCGCGCAGATAGGCGACGAGCGTCGCCAGCGTGATCGCGAGTTCCTGCGCCTCGCTCGCGCCGGCTGCATGATAGGGATGACCGTCAGCGACGAGCGCTGTGAGATGCGGTGCGCCGAGAGCGCTCTTCGCGAGACTGGCTGCCTCGGCCAATGCGGCATCGAGCGGCTGTCGCAGTGCGCCCATCAAGGCGAGCGTCCCAATAGGATCGGCATTGAAGGCGCCGAGACGCGCTTTGTCGGAGATGCCGGCTGCACGCCACAACGCGCCAAGGCTCGCCGCTGCGGCGGCTGTGCCCTCGCCGGCTTCGAGCGCGATCGGGCACACATCGAGCATGACGCCCTTGAGCGCGGCCTCTAGCGTTTGGCTATCGGCCGCAAGCCCGACCCGGCCTGCGCCGGCAATGAGGAGCTTGAGCGACGTCGCGCCGCCTTCGAGATCTTCGAGGATCGCGGCATTCGCGGCAGCCGCATCGGATTCCGCATGGACCTGGCGGATGTCCCAGGCCGGAGAATTGGTCGCAGCGCTGTGCCCGCGGAGATAGGGAGCCGAGCCGGGTTGCTGACTTTCGAGACCAGCAGGGACCTCCGAACGGCCATAAAGTGGGACGATCCGCAACCCATCGGCCGTCCGGGCGACAAGGCGGCGCTCAAAATCCGCGCCCTTGAGGGCCTTCTCCACCAGCGCCAGCCACTGCGCCCGCTCGGGGACGGAAAATCCTTCCATCAAGGCCAGTTCGGTCATCTCTCGGCAATCCTGTGTCGTGCTCAGGCTCATCCCTAGCGCGTTTGTTGCGCTGCGTTAATACCTTGATTGGTCATGCCGCACCCAACGCGCAGCCTGCGCCCATGACATCCGGGCCCGGCTGTGGTAGGCACCGGCAACCCTTTTTGCGCCGCACCATGCGGCCCGCACCCCGGACACCTCGATGAATATCCGCAATATTGCGATCATTGCCCACGTCGACCATGGCAAAACGACACTTGTCGACGCGCTCCTCAAGCAATCCGGCGCCTTCCGCGAAAACCAGAAGGTCGCCGAGATGGTCATGGATTCCAACGATCAGGAGCGCGAGCGCGGCATTACCATCCTCGCCAAGAACACCTCTATCGTGTGGAACGGCACGCGCATCAACATCGTCGATACGCCGGGCCATGCCGACTTCGGCGGTGAGGTCGAGCGCATTCTCAACATGGTCGACGGTGCCGTGCTGTTGGTCGATGCCTCTGAAGGGCCGCTCCCGCAGACGAAGTTCGTTGTGTCCAAGGCGCTTCGCCAGGGGATTCGTCCGATCGTTGCGATCAACAAGATCGATCGTCCCGACGAGCGCCACAACGAAGTTCTCAACGAAATCTTCGATCTGTTCGCGGGCCTCGACGCGACTGACGAGCAGCTCGACTTCCCGGTTCTCTACGGTTCTGGTCGCGACGGCTGGATGGCGGTCGATCCGTCCGGTCCGAAAGAGGATCTGAAACCGCTGTTCGAACTGGTCTTGAAGCACGTACCGCCGCCAGTCGCCGAAGAAGGACCGTTTCGGCTGTTGGCGACGACGCTCGAGGCCGACCCTTATCTTGGCCGCATCTTGACGGGTCGCATTCTCTCCGGCGCCATCAAGCCGAACCAGACGATCAAGGCGCTTTCCCGCGAAGGCAAGCTGATCGAGACGACGCGCGTGACAAAGGTGCTCGCCTTCCGCGGGCTCGAGCGAACTGCGGTCGATGTCGGCGAGGCTGGCGACATCGTGGCTATCGCCGGCGTGACCGATGCGACCGTGGCCGATACGCTGTGCGATCCTTCGGTCGAGCAGGCGCTGCCCGCGCAACCGATCGATCCGCCGACGCTGACCATGACCTTTCGTATCAATGATGGCCCGTTCGCCGGCCAGGAGGGTGACAAGGTTCAGAGCCGTGTCATCCGCGATCGCTTGATGAAGGAGACGGAGCGCAACGTCGCGATCAAGATCGTCGAGAATCCCGACAAGGATTCATTCGACGTCTCGGGTCGCGGGGAGCTTCAGCTCGGCGTGCTCATCGAGAACATGCGCCGCGAGGGCTTCGAACTCACGGTCTCGCGTCCGCGCGTTGTCTACAACACGGACGAGACGACGGGCCAGCGCCTCGAGCCCATGGAAGAAGTCATCATCGACGTCGACGAGCAGCACTCCGGCGTCGTCGTGCAGAAGCTCTCGGAGCGCAAGGGCGAGCTTCAGGAAATGCGCCCTTCGGGTGGTGGCCGCACGCGCCTCGTGTTCTTCGTGCCGACACGCGGGCTCATCGGCTACCAGGGCGAGCTACTGACGGATACGCGCGGTACTGCCGTCATGAACCGTCTCTTCCACGCCTATGCGCCATTCAAGGG
>JAEYPL010000333.1 GCA_023410905.1 Pseudomonadota bacterium | reverse complement strand
TTGCGGATAGCATGAAGGCCATCGGTGTTCGCGCCGAGCAGAAAGGCCGGACACATGGGCGCTACCGACCAGCACAGTGTGACAAGCAGAAAGTCCTTGCCAACAGGATGCCGTCCACACATGGGATTTCTTGTCGGCGCGCAGCATCGACGTGAGGCAGAGAAAGCGATGTCGGTAGCGGATTGTCCGCCAAACTGCGTTCCTCCCCATTCAGTATCCCGACCCTGTTCGTAACTGCAGAGCGACCTCCTGGTCAGCGGCGAAAACCGCAACGCGGGATGGAGGCCGTACCGAGCTTTACGCTATTCACTCGGCGTGGGTTTGATCCAGCTACGGAGCCTGTTTCGAAAGTCGCGCATCGAGCAATTCGTAAATGCGCTTCGCAGTAACCGTACTATCGGGGACACCAGAGATCACGAGTGTGATCAAGTCCTCTTTTCTGCGGATCAGAATCATTGGGCCGACAGTCGTTGCCTGGTCTCCTACACCGGCAAGAGCGCCCATCACCTTTCCAAGCTGTTTGTCCATGGCGCCAGCTCCGGCCATGCCGGCAGCGCCATCGCCCCAGTTCAGCTGAATCTCAACATACGTTCCGCCGAGCTCGCCACTCGCGGACTCATAGGTGCACTTTGTTTGACCGCCGCGGTCGTCAGCCGCAGTTGCGACCGTGCGACCGATCAGACCGCTCATCTCGGCGCCGGGAATGAGACCGCAGGCCGTGGGCGCCGACAATGCTGGCGTGGTCACGGTCACAATGCAGGCTAGCAGAAGCCCAGGTCTAACAAAGCGCATGCAAACACCTCGATGTTTCGCTACAGGAGCGGTGATCAGTAGCTCATATGGCCTGCGATTCAGCGAATGTCGCGTCATTCAGAACACTAGGCTTAGCTGCGCGCTAATAAGGGCGATCCGCCGCGTTCGTCCTTAGTCAAGGCGAGCAGTCATACTGACGAGGGCGATTGAGACGCGGGCTGCGGACGAGGCGTGGACGATTGCGTCACCTCATCGGAATGCTGATCTCACGTTCTTCGCCTGCTTTCAGTTCCACATCGGCCTCGCCGCGGCGGCCTTCGCTGTCACTTGTCCGCACGAGCCATTTCCCTGCCGGGAGAATCGTCATGGCGTTCGTGGACGAGCCCGTCGAGAAGAGCGGGGTATCCGCGGTCGAGCCGTCTTGATTGCGCGCAAACACCTCATACACGATGTTGGTGGGCTCCGCGCCCGCAGTGGTGTTGGCCGTGACAAGCATCGTGAGCCGCGCCGCATCGAGCACGAAAGCCGCGGGCGTCTTTTTTCCCGCCCCCACCATCACTTCCTGTTCCTTGATCACGCTGCCACTCGCGACGGCAATGCGCCACCGGCCCGGGGCAAGTGGAACGATGGGTGCTGCTTCCTGCAGCGTGAGGGGCTGAGCGCTCGCGTCGTTGGCCGAAGGCGTAAGCGTCCACGTGGCATCGCGCCAATCGGAGAGCTCTGGCGTGCCTGGTCCCAACTGTGCGCTGAGCGAGAGTTCGCCACCGCCGACAATCACGCGGACGACGCGCTCCTCGCCGGCCTTGATCTGTGCCTTGGCCTCGAAGGGTGCGCCGGTGAACGTGAGGGTGATAGGATACTCACCTTCCTGAAGCACCAGCCGGGGGCGCGCCTGGCCTGTGATTTCCTGAGCGTTGGCGTCCGTCCCGATCCGCCACTTCACGACACCGGCATCCGCGATCGGGGCCTCGACATGATCGTTAGCGGCCTCGAGCACAAGTGTGCCAAGTGCGAAATCGATCTTCGCGGGCGTCGCCGTCCCCGACGCGACTTTGACGGACGCTTTGCCCGTTAAGCCCTTCGAAGAAACCGTTATGTCGTACTCGCCAGGCGCTACGAGCAATGAAGGTGCGGCAGCCTGCGGTAGCTTGATTTCCCGCTGTCCTGATTTTGGTGCCGCGGTCCAAACAATGTCGCCAACATCCAGATCGGAATAGGGTTCGGCGGACGCATTGGGTGCGACCGAGAGATCAAGGCGGCCCGCATCCAGTTCGACCTTGAACTCCCGGGGTTCAGCGCCGACGACGATCTCCGTCGTCCCGCTCGTGTTGGCGGCGGCAGCCGTGACGGTGTAGCGCCCCTCCTTCAGGTCGAGCGACAAGGCACGGCTTTCGCCCTCGTACACGACGTCCCGATTGCTGTCCGTGACGGTCCAGCGCGCGGGCGCTTCAACGATGTCATCGACGATTTTGGCGATCGCGAGCAAAGACGTGCGTACGATCTTAGGCGGGTCAGGCACTTGGGAGGGCGGCGGCACCTCAGTCGGGGGCAGCTTAGCTTCTGGCGCGGGCGGCGGCTCGATTGATGGCAGTGGCGGAGGCAGAGGCGCTGCCGGCGGCGGAGGAGGAGGCGGTGGCGGCTCGGCAGCTTTCTCGGCCACGCGCGTAAGCGCGTCAGCAAGCTCGCTCGCGTTGGTGGCATCGAAGAAGGCGCCGCCCCCCGCCTCCGCGATGCACTTCAACTGCGCAACGGCCGGGCGTTCTATGCCGAAGCCAACGACGTGGATAACGACCTTGGCGTTGGCGGCCCGCAGCGTACTGGCCACGGCACACGGATCGGCCGAGCATGTCTCGATGCCATCGCTGATGAGTACGATATTGCCACCTTCTTTCGGCAGCAGCGTGGTGGCTTGTTGCAGCGCGGCGGAAATGGGCGTCTTGCCGAGCGCCTTCAACCTTGCGAGCCGCTTTCCGATCGCCGGTGCCGAGATGGGCGCCATGGGCAAAATGGTTTCGATATCGGCGCAGTCGGCCTTGCGTCGGTGACCGTATGCGGTGACGGCTACTTGCGAGGTGGAAGGCCATTTCTTCAAGGTGTCGGCGACAATGCTGCGCGCGACATCGAGCTTAGTGCGCCCTCCCTTCTCCGCTGCGGCCATGCTGCCGGAAGAATCGAAGATAAGGACCGAGGGTGCGAGATCGGTAGCGCGCGCCGGCATCGAAGCTGTCAGCGCGCACACGACAGCGCCGGTGGCGATAGCTCTCAGCATCCCGGATTGCATGCCTTGATGTTTACCTCGTACGTGCCGTGGCTGCCTTCATTGGTCCTTTCGCGCTTGAGCTGCTTGCTGAAGATCATTGCGTTCTTCTGCATGTCGACATCAAACACGACATCGCCGTCGTTCATCGCACGCAACAGAATGAAGTGGGCGCCTTTGTAGGGAAGTGCGTAGTCAACCACGTCCGGCCGCATGCTCAGCACAGGTAGAATGATCGAGATGACCTTCACACGCAGGTCGTCGAAATCAACGGCAGCGGGCTGAAGCTGCAGGAGGAGCTTTTTTCCGTCGTCGCGCAGTTCGCCGCGTACGGGAACTCGGAAGAATGCGGGCGTCATAATGCCTTGTGCGATGGCGCCGCCCTGGTCGATCGTCGACTTGATCGGATTGGTCGGGTTGAACCCCCCTGTAATACCCGGCTCGTTCTGGGTCGGCGTGCTGGAAGCGAGAAATGAGATATCATTGAGTGCCAGCGGCTCAATCCGGTAGGTGCGGAACACAGTCGATTGCGCAAGCTCGGGATAGAGAACGGGGATCGCATTGTCCTCAGACTCCATGCTGGTCGCATTGCCGAGGAATTCGCCGGTCAATGGAATGATTTTGCCGGTGGCACCTTTCGGATATCTCAGCGTGAGCTGCCCACCGATTTCGATCTTATACGTCCACCATAGTTTGCCTCGCTCTCTGAACTCCGCTTGCATCGATCCGGTGAGCGGACCCGAGAATGTTTCGCAGAACTGCTCGAAGACGCGTGTCATCGACCACGTCAGCAGGGCGTTGGCCATTTTGGGCACGCCGAGGGCCGTCTCGTGGGGGGTGGAGGTAATTTTGACTTTGCTGTCCTGCCTCTTGACCTTGAATGTGAGAATACCCTTCCAAGCCGTCTCAATGCCCTCCTTGACGGACGCGGTCTGGCCCACCGCCGGGATCATGTTGATCAGTCGCGTCGGTACGTTCTCCGCGGCCCAATCCATCAGGAAGCTGCCGGGCTTCACGATCAGGCCGATGTAGAAATCGACGAACTTCAGTCCATTGATGACGATATCCAGCTGATCGCAGACGACGTTGCCCCTCGTGAGGGACTGCAGGATTTCCCGTCCTCGCGACTGGGCCTTCTTAGCCTGATCATGCCAATTGCGGATCGGCTCGTCCGGCAGCTCGATCACGGGTGTGTCCCGCGCTCGCGCGACCTTCTTTGGGTTGGGAAGGATCTTGCGCAGATCGTTCAAAGAGTAGACGCCGTAGACCCATTCGGGCGCCTCGCCGCAGCCGAGCGAGTCGCGAATTTTCTGTTCCAACTCATCGAGCTTTTTCTTCATTTCGATCCGGGCTGGCGAAGCGGGCAGCTCGAGTACGAGTTCGCCGATCGCGGTCACCGTTTCGCACACGGTCGTTGTCATTTCTGCCGCTGTCTCAGCGATCTCATCAGCGGGCAAGGGTTTGCAACGCTTGGTCGGTTCGCCTTCGAAGACCTCGAATGTGGCTTTACCGGCGAAAGACGCCCCCGCTGTTTCCGATATCTGGCGAGCCGTCACGCCCGCGCCTTCTGTCACCTTTTCGTCGCGTGTCGCCGCAATTTCCGCCGAGACGGTCACCTCGTGAGCGCCGGTCGCCTCTGGCGTAAACTGTGTTTCGAACTTGCCGTTCGCGTCGACTGTGACGCTGAGGGTGGTGGGTGGAGCGGGCAGCTTTTTCAAGCTCGTGTACCGCGTGCCCTCGTCCACCTCCTCGCACTCGCTTTCCGCCTCCGGAGTGAAGGGCTCCATCTCCTGCGGAGGGGTGATGGTGACGGTGACCGTCTTTCCGGCCAGATCGCGGGAGGCGACGCCGCCTATGCGCATCGCACGGCCCGGCATGGTCGCTGGTTGCGCGTTCGCACCGGTCACAGATCCAGGCGTTTTGTCTTTGGGCTCGGCAAAAACGTAGATCGAAACCGATTTGCTCGTACCGACCGGATCTCCGTCTGCGGCTGCGGCGCGTTCGTGGGTCGCGCCAAGCAGCGTGGCCGCAAGAATGCAGATCAGTGCGCGTAATCGCAGCATGGCCATTCTTATCCACCCGGCGGTTTAAAGGTGAAGCTGGCGTCGTCCACGGCTGGATTAGCCACGGGGTCGATGAGGTACGTTTTACGGTCTGCCGTGTCTGAAGCGCTGCCCGCGGGGGTGTCCATCAACACCTGGACGATGAGATTCGTTTCAGTGTCGATCCATAGGGTGACCGGACGCTTCTCGATAGTTTGAACGCCGGTCGTGCGCTGCGACGCTGTGATCTTGCGGCATTGGCGCTGACCCAGTTTTTCTTCGCCCCCGGCCGTGGCGTCGAGAAAGCCTGTCGTAGGACCAGGAAGTTTCGCTTGCGGGAAAAGGTGTGGTGCAATCAGATTGGCGGTATCACTCGTCGTCGATGCTGCATTTAGAAACGCACTCGCGCCGCGACCACCATCGTAGACCTCATGCACGCCGGTCGCCTTCCACCAGCTTTGGAAGGGGCCGCCGTCGCACCAGATGACGAGCGCATCGCCGCTCGCGTCCTTGGCGTCGAAGCGGAAGAAGAAGTTGCGTGGCGCTCGGAAGGCGGTCCGGAATGTGTGCTGCTCGGTGACACCCGGCGCGCCCGGCCATCTGACAAACGTCTCGACCGTGCCGGTGTCAGTGTAGGAAGTGAGCCCCTTGTAATGCGCAGCAAGGGCGGAGATCGGACTTTCGCCCGCAGTCCCCGCTGTCCCGCGAGCAAACAAGCGGGACGAGCTCGCGAACAGAGGCAGCGTCGATAACGCGGTGAGCATACCGCGACGACTTAAGGCTAGCCCAAGTGCGTGGCGCGTGCCGAACTCAAGCATGGGAACACCTGCAACGCACTGCGTAACGCCCTGCGCCGAAGTATAGCCAGCTACGACCGTACATCACGAGCGGTCGTCGGCGCAGCCCTGCCTTGAGGGGCTCTGTAGTGTTATTTTGATATGATGACAAACTAATGCCGCCAAGGTGTCGAAGTCAACGCGCAGTGTTGCAGCTTACTCGTCCTAACTTTAACCAGCGATCTACATGCGCTTGGCCAGAAAACTTAACCGAGTGCGTCGCCAAGATCAGCCTTACATTCTCTTGGCAAACTCAATGGCATCAGGTTTTTGCCGCCGCCGCCGCTGCCTGTCGTATTGTTTCGAAGACTCTGCGGGCCTCGTCGATCTCAAATAGCTTTGGCGGCTGACCGATAGTGGGATGCCAAACGCCCATCCGGTTACCGTACCTGAAGCTCGCCGTATCGTAGAATTCAATGGTCCCGCGATTGCCACTGGACTCATCCAAACGCAGATTTGGCAGATGCTGGAGGTCTAACGACCTTACGCCTCGCGGCCAGGAGCCATGGGTGATGATCACGCGCCGGTCAGTGACCGCGTAGGATGTGGACGCCCGCCTGATGGTGTCCGCGAGGTGCCGTCCGATGAGCAAATAGAGCCCGACGAGCAGGAATGCCCCGCAGAGAACGAGTGCCAGCAGCACACCGTCGGCTTCGGGACCCGAACCGGATTGCGGCAGCGCAAACCAGCCAAAAAGAGAAACGATAGTCAGCCAGAATAGGGAGAACGGGATAAGGATGATATCGACCGCCCTGAAGACGATTCCTTTTCGTGGCCTGCCCGACCAAAGCACGCGCTCCCCCTGCTCGAGCAAGCGCGATGGGGCGTTGTAAGCCGCTTCTGTCCTTGGAGACATCCTGCCGTGGATCCATGTCGGTTGGTGCCACAGATCACTTGCCACCTATAGTGCCGATGCTTCAAGCGCCACTTTCGGCCGATACCGGCGCTGTTTGCAACTATCGGCGGTGATCCGCAGGCCCGCACTGTGCCGCGCGTGGCTGACGAAGAGGGCTGGTTGTGCGGGGCCGGTAAACTGTAGACGCACCTCGATCCAAGCCTCCAGAGCAGCCAGGGTGGCTCCAGGAAGCGAGTGCGGGGCCTTCTGACGCTTGCCCTTCCCGCGGACCAGATGCGGCGCACAGCGCCGTCCACATCGCTCACATCTAGTTCAGCGACCTCGCCACGGCGTAGCCCGAGATTGGCCGAGAACAGCATCCGACCTCTGTCTCACCGGATGCATCGGTGCGGCTCCTCAGATCCTTGACCTGAGCTTGCGCCGATGTTGCTAGCGCTACAGAAACGACTAGGGAAGCATAGATGCAGATTGCTTGCATGGTTAGCACCACGGCAAACATATGCGCTTGTTACCGACTCTACCGATTTGCACGGGCTTCCCGATAGCAAGACCGGCGACAAGTACATCATCATCAACAAACCCACCCTCGCGTTCCTCAGGACCATTCCTCGCGTCAAGAACAATCCCTATGTGATCGTCGGCAACAACAAGGGTGGCCGTCTTTCCACGCTGCAGCACACGTGGGAGGACCTGCGCAAAAACGCCGGCATCACCGATGTGCGCCTCCATGACCTGCGCCACTCCTACGCATCTCTTGCCGCCGGTAAAGGCGCATCCCTACCCATCATCGGAAACCTCCTCGGGCACAAGCACCCGCAAACTACCGCCCGCTATATACACATCGCCGCCTCCCCGGCAGATGCCCCCGCAGAAGCCGTCGGACAAATCATTAGCGAAATCTGGCATCCGGGCGCCCGCCTCCCGTCGGCGCTGCTCCGCCCCGTTGTCCGCCGCACACTCGGAAACTTCCTCGCCAAGCATCGCCGCCGTTTTGGGCGACACCGGTTGGCGGTCGAGTAGATTGCAAGTGCCTGCGAGACCGAGCGCATCGCTCGCCAGGGGATATTGATCTCTTCGTAGACGGCGCGTGCGCCGGCCTCGTTCCCGGCGGCGGCGTAGGTAAAGGTCAGGTTGAAGGCGGCCTTGACCTGTTCTAGGCGCATCTCAGGCTGATCATGCGCCTGCGCGAGGCTTTGATCTCCTCGTAGACGGCCTGCGCGGCGGGCGCGTCGCCGGCGTCGCGATACTGATAAGTCAGGGTGACGGCGATCCTGGCCTGCTCAACGCGGAGTCCGGGCTGATCATGCGCCTGCGCAAGGGCCTTGATCTCCTCGTATTCCAGCGCGGCAGCAAATTGCCATGTGTGCCGTCGAAGAAGTCTGACGACAGTCCCCCGGTCATTGTTGCCAAGACAAGTGCACGCTCCTCGACAGCGGTAATCGGTTCGTCCCGGTTGCGCACTCCGCTTGTAGCAGGGCCGCGCCAATAGACTTCACGATCCCGGTCGATGATATTCCGCAGCAGCACCGTCCTGTCCCATTCCCTCACGTTCTTTCCCTGGGCGATGGCATCGGCCATCAGAAATGCGAATAGCGGACGCTGCTCGGGATCGATGTCGCGCAAAGCCTTTAATGTGGCGTTGCGGCCAAGCTTCGTGCCCCCATTGACGGCCTCGAAAATAGGCCACGGATCGTCCAATTGCCCAAGCTTTAGAGTCCGGTGGCGGGTTACGCCATCATCTACCCGATATGAAGACTGAAGTACTGTGTCGAGCCACTGCCCCTGCGCCTCGCGCTCTATCACGAGAATGCGGACCGGAAATCTCAGCAGGTGGGAAGGCGTCCGCTCGGCAAGTCCGGCCAACATTCGCCCTACGTCGCTGGCGAGACGGCCCGCATAATCGATCGCGATTAGCGTCGGCATTCGCGGTTGCCAAGTTCGCCAATCGATCGCCTCGCGTTCGGGGTTCGCAAAACCGGCGTTCCAATGATGCGCCGCCTTGGCTTGGCAAAACTCGAGGGCAAGTCGGCTTTTGCCGATGCCACCGGAACCCGCCAAAACCATCCAGCGGAATGGGCTCTCGTGAGGCGCGAGAAACGCGTCCATATGCGCCAGATCGGCCTCGCGGCCCACAAATGGAATGGCTTGATTTTTGAAAACAAAGTGTTTGCGAGCATCAGTACCAGCTACCTTGTCGCATCGGAAATGTTGCAGCAATGGTTGTCGGTGTTCTGCGAGAGCGTCGAATGGTTGGCGGTCCCGCGTATCAACCAGGAACTGCCGCAGCAGGAGCAAGCTTCTATCGTCGCGCGAGACTGGTTTGACGAGTGACCAATGGTCGGTGCCGGGAACAACGTGGAAGTCCCCAGAGCCGACGGCGCTGTTGCGTTCAACGAACAGGTCGCTTTCGGCGATGACGTATCGCATCGTGATACGATCCCGAATGCCTACGGCTTCCTCGTCGCGTTCGAGCTGAAACAGAAAATTGGAATCGCTCGTCAGCGCTTTAAGATGTTCGGATATGCCGTTGGCGACTGCGCGGTCCCACACGAACTGGGCCGCGCTGCCGAACAGGGAAAGGATTCGGCTCGCAACTGTCGCGCCGACGCCCGCCAGAGTGGCCATGGCGGAACCGCGGTGGGGAGTGGCAAAAAAAAAACAACGCGTGAGATCTTGGGTGGCTGACCTCCATGCCGTGGGTCGGCTTGTAGCATGTCGGCCATGTAGCGCCGCGCGATCAGTCCTCCCATGCTATGGGCACAGAGGATGATCTCCCTATAGCCGCTGTAGTGCGTGTCGATCTCAGTTCGAAGATGCCGTGCGATATCTTCCAGCTTGGGGACGGTGCCAAGTGACAATAGGCTGGTCCGGTACCGGAATGTCTTCGACACCAGTTCCCTCGGTGCAGCGGACTAGGGGCAAAGCTCGGTCGGAGCGAGCGGCTAGGAAAGCACCGGCACCCAATCACAGCAACTCGACGGCCAAGGCTGCTTTCGAAGCAGACATTGCTCGCTATGTCGAGAAATCGGGAACGGTGGCCGAGATTGGCTACGGTATCGCCGGCGTCGACTTCCTGGCCGCCGACGCGCCGCGCGCCACACACATCGTCACCAACCCGCCCTACGGTGACGGATTGGCCGATCGCTTTGTCCGCAAGGCCCTCGAGTTGACGGCAATCAGCGGCGGCAAGGTCGCAGCCCTGCTCAACATCAGCTCGCTTGCCCAACCGGCAATAGGCTTTCCGCTTTCGTGCGGTATTGCATCGCATTTCTGGCTTATGTCATTCTTCGGGCTTCAGTCATACTTGGAGAGCGATGTGGTTCATCCATTTCTTTTTCGCGCCGCTATGGCGACGATTGTCTGCGTCCCGATCTCGTTCTGGCTTTTGGATGCCTCTAAGGTGAGGGCACAGACGGCTCCCGTGGAGCCGCCATCCGCGTATGTGCCGACGAGCCCGGCCTTCAAAGCGTTGCCGCAGGCAATCCAGTCCTATGT
>JAEYPL010000314.1 GCA_023410905.1 Pseudomonadota bacterium | reverse complement strand
CACCTCCGTCACCGTGCGCTTTCCCGAGCACGGCCCGAGGCCGGGGATGGAGACGGCGAAGTCAATCACCGTCGCATGAGCGCGCCCTGGATTGTCGATGCTGTCGACGAGGTGCGCCTCGCGCGCCTCGCCGAGCTTGTTGCCCTCAAGGTGCGCGCCGGCGATCTGATCACGCTTTCAGGCGATCTCGGCGCCGGCAAAACCACATTCGCGCGCGTCTTCATCCGCGCGATGCTCGACGATCCCGAAGCGGAAGTCCCGAGCCCGACATTCACGCTGGTCCAGCCGTACGCGACGCCGCGCCTCGATATCGCGCATTTCGATATCTATCGCCTCGCCGATCCCAACGAGCTCGACGAGATCGGTTTCGATGAAGCTGTCGCCGGCGGCGTCGCGCTCGTCGAATGGCCGGAGAAGGCAGCAGGCCGCCTCCACGGCCATCATCTGGATATCGCACTCGCGAGCGGCCCTTCCGACGACACGCGCACGATTACCTTTACACCCGACGCGCATTGGGCTGCGCGCATCGAGCGCCTACGCGAGATCGACGACTTTCTGGGCGCCCGCGTCGGGGCGCTGCGCTACCTGCAAGGTGATGCCTCGACGCGCGCCTATGCGCGGCTCGTCGGCGAAAACACCTCGCACGTGCTTATGGACAGCCCGCGTCAGCCCGATGGCCCACCAATCCGCGATGGCCTGCCCTACAGCCGCATTGCGCATCTCGCCGAGGATGTGACGGCATTTCATGCCATGGCCGATGCGCTTGCATCCTACGGCATGATCGTGCCCACGATCCGCGACTTCGACCACGCGCGCGGTCTTCTGCTGATCGACGACCTCGGCGACCTCACGTTCGGGCGCGCGTTCGATCGCGGCATGGATCAGTTGGCATTGTGGTCCGCTGCCGTCGATGGGCTCATTGCGATCCGTGCGCATCCGCCGCCGGAGAAACTACCCGTACCGGGCGGCGCGCCCGATCATGTCGTGAGCCGCTTCGACCGCACGGCGCTCCTGATCGAAGTGGAGTTGCTCACCGACTGGTACTGGCCTGCCACCAAGGGCGCGCCGATACCACCGGATGTGAAAGCTGAATTCCTCGGTTTCTGGAATGCGCAGATCGACTGGCTGGAAACGCTGCCGCTCGGCTGGGTGCTGCGCGACTATCACTCACCCAATCTCATGTGGCTCGGCGACGAGCGTGTCGGCGTGCTGGACTTCCAGGACGCCATGCGCGGCCCCTGGGCTTATGACGTCGTCTCGCTGCTGCAGGACGCGCGCCTCGATGTGTCGGAAGACGTCGAGGGCAAATTGCTCGCGCACTACCGGCAGGAAGTCGCATGTCGCGAGCCTGCTTTCGATGCCACGGCTTTTGATACGGCCTATGCCGTGCTCGGTGCGCAGCGGAACACGAAGCTGCTCGGCATATTCCGGCGCCTCGCGCATCGTGATGGGAAGACGGCGTATCTCGCGCACATCCCGCGCATCTGGCGCTATCTCGAACGCGACCTGCGCCATCCCGCCCTCGCCGATCTCGCCCGGTGGTTCAACACGCATTTCCCGCCCGCAGGACGAGAGAGAAAGTGATAAAAAGACGGGGGCTCCGGGGGTGTCCCCCGGGCGGAGCGCGAGGCGGCAGCCTCGCTCGCGCCTGCGGCGCGACGGGGCTTTCGCTCCTGGCCCCAACCGGGGAGACTCCGCCCCCCTCCTTTTTGACTATTTATGCGCGAGGCTTTAGCGCTTCCCGCATGACGCCATCAGATCAACAGCCGCAACGCCTGGACCTCGCGCTCGTTGCGCGCGGGCTCGTCGCTACGCGAGCCAAGGCGCGCGATCTCATTGCGCGCGGGGAAGTGCGCGTTGATGGGGAGATCGTGCGCAAGCCGGCGGCGAACGTGCGCGAGGAGCAGGTGATCGCCGTTGATGCACAAGCGGCGGCGCAGGTGTCGCGCGGGGCGGTGAAGCTAACAGCGGCGCTGGATCGATTTGGGCTTGATCCGGCAGGACGCATCGCGCTCGATGTCGGGGCGTCGACCGGCGGGTTCACCCAGGTGCTGCTGGAGCGCGGCGCGGCGCGTGTCTATGCAGTGGATGTGGGGCAAGGTCAGCTTCATGAGACGCTGAAAGATAATCCGCACGTCGTGGCGCTGGAGCAGTGCGATGCCCGTACGCTCGACAGCGTACTCGTACCCGATGCGATCAGCGCGATCGTCGTCGATGTGAGTTTCATCTCGTTGACGAAGGTGCTGCCGGCCGCGCTGACGCTAGCGACTACCGGATGCTGGATCGTGGCGCTCGTAAAGCCGCAGTTCGAAGTTGGGCGTGAAGGCGTTAGCAAGGGCGGTATCGTGCGTGATCCGGCACACCGCAAGCGCGCGCTGATCACTGTGCGTGATTGGCTGGCTGCGCACCCGCAGTGGGAGGTGATCGGAGACATGCCGTCGCCCATCGAGGGTGGATCGGGGAATGTCGAGTATTTGCTGGCCGGTATTCGCGCATGAGTGAGATCGTCGAAATCACGGGTCTTGGTGCGGAAGGTGACGGCGTAGCAACGACCGCCGCAGGCGAGCAGATATTCATCGCGCAGGCACTGCCGGATGAGACGTGGCGGGTGGAGGAAGGCTATGCGCCGGAACCCGTGACGCTGCTTCCGGATCGACGGCGCGCACCCGATCCGAATGACGAGCCGTGCGGTGGCTGCGTCGCGCGACATATGCCGCTCGCGATGTACGGGACGTGGAAGCGCGATTTGCTCGTGCGCGCCTTGCGGCAGAACCGCATCGAGATCGAGGTGCAGCCGCTGATCACGGTGCCCGAGCACTCGCGCCGCCGGGCGACATTCAACGCACGCCGCATGAAAGGCGTGATGCATATCGGCTACCACGGCCGGCGTTCGCACGATCTGGTGGCGGCCGAGGATTGTCCTGTGCTCGACAAGCACATTGTCGATCTGCTGCCCACGCTCGCGGATCTGGCGGCAATCGTTGCGGGTCAGGAAGATGAGGCGCGCGTCTCCATCACACTGACGGATACGGGCTCAGATATCGACATCGAGGGCAGCGAACGCACATTGAGTGCGGCGGCTCGCGCGAGGATCGGCGAGATCGCGGCAAACGCCAAGCTGGCGCGCGTTTCCGTCGGCGGCGTGCCGGTGATCGAGCGCCAGAAACCCACGCTGCACTTTGCCGGAAAGACCGTGACACCGTCGCCGGGTGCGTTCCTTCAGGCCGTGCCGGAGGCCGAGCGCGCGATGATCGATCTCGTGACGTCCTCACTCGGCAAGGCCAAGCTGGTCGGCGATCTCTTCTGCGGGCTCGGCACGTTGACGCTGCCCATTGCGCAGAAGGCGCGCGTGATGGCCTACGACGCCGACCGCAATGCCATCGCGGCGCTCGACGAGGCTCTGCGCAAGAACCAGGGATTGAAACCGACGACGACGCGGCCACGCGATCTCTTCCGCGATCCGCTCTCGCCCTTAGAAATGAAGGATCTCGATGCGGTGGTGCTCGATCCGCCGCGTGCAGGCGCGAAAGCACAATGCGAGCGTCTCGCGCAATCCAAAGTGAAGCGCGTGGTGATGGTCTCGTGTAATCCCGCGACGCTCGCGCGCGACCTGCGCATTCTGATCGATGGCGGATACCGGCTCGAAGCCGTTGCGCCGATCGATCAGTTTCTTTATTCACCGCACCTGGAAGCCGTCGCGGTACTGACGCGATAACTATTCCGCGGCCTTCGGGAGCCCGGGTACTTTGCAGCCGGTGACGCAGGAGCGGCCAGGCTGCTTCGACACGCCCCCCGCCCATGCAAAAACGTTCCGCCCCTGTGCGCCGATGCGCGGTCGCCCTCTGGTGACAAGGCACGCGGATGTGGGTTAGGTACGTGTCCGGACAACAAAGCGCACCGCCCTGGGGAGCAGACATGAGCAAACAACGCCAGATGTTGCTGATCGGGTTCCTGCAGGCGCAGAACTGCTCGAACTACGTCGGCTCGTGGCGCCATCCTCATTCGGCGACCGACTTTCTCGGCCCCGAGTATTTCATGCGGATCGCGCGCACGCTCGAGTACGGAAAATTCCATCTCGGCTTCTTCGACGACCGCCTCGCCATGCCGGACATTCTCGGCAGCGACCACCGCGAAGCGATCGCGAATGGCGTGCGCGTCGTGAAGATGGACCCGACGACGATCCTCTCCATCATGAGTACAGCGACGAGCCGGCTCGGCCTCGGCTCGACGTACTCGACGACGTATTACGAGCCGTTCCACGTCGCGCGCGTATTCGCGACGCTCGATCTCATGTCGAGCGGCCGCAGCGCCTGGAACGTCGTGACGTCGCTCAATGACTCGGAAGCCATGAACTTCTCGCAGTCGGAACATCCCGAGCACGACTTGCGCTACGACAAGGCCGACGAGTTCATGGAGGTCGTGCTCGGCCACTGGGATAGCTGGGAGGATGACGCGATCGTCATCGACAAGCAGTCCGGGCTTTTCGCGCACCCCGACAAGGTCCATCGCCTCGATCATCAGGGCCGCTGGTTCCGCTCGAAGGGACCGCTCCCCGTGCCGCGCAGCCAGCAGGGCAGGCCGGTCGTCATCCAGGCCGGGCAGTCGGGCCGCGGTCAGGTCTTCTCGGCGCGATGGGGCGAGCTCGTCTTCTGCGTGTATCCCAATATCGATATCGGCAAGAAGAACTACGCGAACTTCAAGGATCTCGTCGCGAAGTGCGGCCGCAATCCTGATGAAGTGCGTGTGGCGCCGGCTATCTACGCCGTCACCGGCGAGACGAAGAGCATGGCCGAGGACAAGATGGCCGTGATCGACAAGCTGGCGAAGCCAGTGGACGGCCTGGCACTGCTGTCGGAGGCTTTGAACTTCGATTTCTATTCGAAGGGCATGGACGAGGCCTTCAACGATGACGAGCTGAAGCGCATATCCGGCCTGCGCGCCATCCTCGATCGCGTCGTCAACCTTTCCGGCAAAAAGAATCCGACCATCCGCGATTTCGTCAAGTTCTCGAACCGCGGGACGGTGCGGGAGTTCCCGCGCTTCGTCGGCACTGCGAAAGACGTCACGGACGGGCTCGAGGAGTGGTTTACGGGACGCGCGTGCGACGGCTTCGTGGTTGCGGCGACGCATCTACCCGGCGGGTACGAGGACTTCGTGCGCATGGTCGTGCCGGAGCTGCAGCGCCGCGGCCTGCACCAGAAGGACTACAAGGGGCCGACGCTGCGCGACAATCTTGGCCTCGCGCGGGCCGAGATCGGCGACTGGAAGCTCAAGAACTGAGCGGTGCGCGCTGACCACCGATGCGGCGTCACGGCTTGCATCGGCGGCGCGGTTCGCTACGCTGCACGAGTGCCCGTGAGAAAAGTCGGGCCGCGAGGATGAGCATGGACTCGGATAAATACCGCAACGTGATGCGCCATCAGGCCGGCGCCGTGACGATCATCGCGGTCGGAGCACCGGGCAACCGGACAGGTCTCACGGCCACGGCGGTGTGCTCGCTCACCGACAGCCCGCCCATGGTGATCGCCTGTGTCAATCGCAACGCGAGCGCGCACGCCCCCATCCATTCCGGGCAGTCCTTCTCGATCAACCTCCTCGCCAGCGACCAGAAAGAGCTGGCGCGGCGTTTCTCCTCGAAGAAGCTCGAAGGCGAGGCGCGCTTCGATCCCGAGACGTGGGACACGCTCGTAACAGGCGCGCCGCTGCTGAAAGGCGCCATTGCCAATCTCGACTGCGAAGTGGCGCAGGAGCATTCTTTCGACACGCACACGATCTTCATCGGCCGCGTGCGCGAATGCCGCTTTCGCGAGGATGTCGAGCCGCTGCTCTATTTCCGCGGTGACTTCTGGGATTTGAAGGCGAGGTAGTTTTTCTTCTTGTTCTTCTTGCCGCGGGCTGCTGGGAAGAGACGCTTCGCAACCATACCGTCATGCTATGCCCGCGGCGGTCATGCGGAGAATTCAGCCACCGCTGCGCGCGCGAGCTACCGGCTGTTGATCCCGCCAATTGTCCAGCGTCACGCCACCATCCTCTGCCATCCAGCCGGCGATGCGGCGTGCGATCTCGGCCTCGCCATGCTCCGGCGACAGTAGACCGTAGTGGCGCGCGAGACGCGTCAATGCCGTACGCAGCAGCATCTTGCCGGAGCGCATGGGCAGATTGTTGAGGCGCTCGATATCATCGAGACCAAGCATGTGACCGCACACGTCGATCAGCGGGCCCGCGAACTCGGGGCCGACCGCCTTTAGCGCGCGCTCGACACGGGCCTTCGCGGCAATGACGGCATCCGCAATGTCGATGCCGGCACCAGGCGCGCCGCGTCGGCCACCCGCATCACCGGGAACGCCCGTCCATACTGAAGTCACACGCGGCGTCATGCGGGCGCGCCAGAGATCGCCGGCGAGCCGCTCACCCGCAGCGAGTTGCTCGGCACTGATCATGGGCTGACCATCCTTGTCGCGGCGACTGTGCAGCCACGCCAGTGAACCGCCGGCCTCCCGGGCTGCGGCGGTGCGGCTGCCCCGCGGCCGATCGGTCGCGCGCTTGGTATCCGGCGCGGATGCCTTGAATGCTTTGGCCATCGATCTCACTCTGCAGGGGCGCTCAAGCGAGGCCCGTCAGTCCTCGCCAGACGCTTGGCGATGGCTTCGAGCAACTCGAGCGTGCGGTCGAACTCGGGATTGTCCCGCGCATCCTCGACGAGCGCGCAGGCGTGCGACACGGTCGTGCGATCCCGCCCGAACGCCTGCCCCACGGTCGTGAGCGTCAGGCCGAAAGTGACGTGGGCGAGGTACATGGCCACCTGCCGGGCGAAGGCGATGCGGGAGCGTCCGCGCGTCGGATGGCCGAGCAGGTGCTTCTCGATGCGGTAGACCATGGCCACCGCGTCGTGGACCGATCGGACCTTGGCCTCCAGGGCCGGTTCCGAGCGTGGTACGCCTGGACGTGTTCGTGATCTTCTTGAGGGCGAGCCCGAATACAGGATCGGGCGGTGCACCTCTATGTTTAGTGAGGTCATGAGCCGGCTGCCTCCGTCGAGTGCGTACCCTCGGTTCAGTTTTTGTTAATAGGAACATAAGCCTACGCCCGGGCAGTGTAGGGACGGAAGAATTGAACGGGGATAACTCACTTGCGAACTTGCGGGATGTGGTTTCAGCCGGTTTGCCGCTACTGCACCGATGTCGGCCTGCGGCGGTAAGGGCTCCCTTACCGAACCGCTGGTGGACAGTATTTCGGCGCCTCGCTAAGAAGTGTAAGGAGGCCTCTCAGCACGGCGCGACACGTCTGCACACCTGCCCTGCGGGCAGGGCTGCCAGACTTGTACCCGCCGCGTTTCGGCGGGCGCCCCGAGTTGGTGCCATGAGCCGCGCCCGCGGCGCCTCGGCACCCGTAACCGGTGCAGGTTCCTGCCCCAGCGATAGAGATTGTTCAGGCGCGCCTGCCGCGCCCCACCGATGCGAGCCCGCAATATGACCGGCGTCAATCAGATCCGATCCACGTTCGTCGACTTCTTCGCCAAGAACACGCACGAGCATGTGCCGTCCTCGTCGCTCGTCCCGCGTAACGACCCGACCCTGATGTTCACGACCGCCGGCATGGTGCAGTTCAAGAACATCTTCACGGGCGCGGAGACGCGACCCTACAAGCGTGCGGTCACGTCGCAGAAGTGCGTCCGCGCGGGCGGCAAGCACAACGATCTCGACAATGTCGGCTACACCGCGCGCCATCACACGTTCTTCGAGATGCTCGGCAACTTCTCGTTCGGCGACTACTTCAAGGAGCTGGCGATCGAGCTTGCGTGGAAGCTCATCACGAAAGAGTACGGGCTCGATCCGAAGAAGCTCTACATCACGGTCTATCACACGGACGACGAGGCCTTCGGCATCTGGAAAAAGCTCACGGGCTTCGCCGACGAGAAGATCATCCGTATCCCGACCTCGGATAACTTCTGGGCCATGGGCGACACCGGCCCCTGCGGCCCCTGCTCGGAGATCTTCTTCGATCATGGTCCGAAGATTCCGGGCGGCCCTCCAGGCTCGCCGGACGCTGATGGCGATCGTTTCATCGAGATCTGGAATCTCGTGTTCATGCAGTACGAGACGCTGGAAGGCGGCAAGCGCATCGACCTGCCTAAGCCCTCGATCGATACCGGCATGGGTCTCGAGCGCATTTCGGCCGTCCTCCAGGGCACGCACGACAACTACGAGATCGATCTCTTCAAGGCGCTGATCGCGGCGTCGGAGGATGCGACGGGCGTCAAGGCTGCGGGCGAGCACAAGGCCTCGCATCGCGTGATCGCGGATCATCTGCGCGCGACGAGCTTCCTCATTGCGGATGGCGTGCTGCCGTCGAACGAGGGCCGCGGCTATGTGCTTCGCCGCATCATGCGCCGCGCCATGCGCCATGCGCACCTGCTCGGCGCGCGCGAGCCGCTCATGTATCGCCTCGTGCCCGCGCTCGTGCGCCAGATGGGCGATACCTACACGGAGCTCGTGCGCGCGCAGCCGCTCATCACCGAGACGCTCAAGCATGAGGAAACGCGCTTCCGCAAAACACTGGAGCGCGGCCTCGGCCTGCTGGAGGACGAGACATCGGGGCTCAAGAAAGGTGCGACGTTCTCCGGCGCGACGGCCTTCAAGCTCTACGACACCTACGGCTTCCCACTCGACCTGACGCAGGACGCGCTGCGCGCGCGCGGCATCGAGGTCGATACGGCGGGCTTCGACAAGGCCATGGAGCACCAGAAAGAGGAGGCGCGGCGCGCCTGGAAGGGCTCCGGCGAAGCGGCGACCGAAACCATCTGGTTCGAAGTGCGCGAGCAAGTCGGTCCGACCGAATTCCTCGGCTACGAAACCGAGACGGCGGAAGGCGTCGTCAAATCCGTGATCGCCGGCGGCAAGACCGCGGCGGCGCTCAAGAAGGGCGAGGAGGGCGCGCTCATCCTCAACCAGACGCCGTTCTATGGCGAGTCCGGTGGCCAGGTCGGCGATGAAGGCGAGATCAACGGACCGAAAGGCGCGATCTTCCGCGTGACCGACACGCAGAAGAAGCTCGGCGATCTGTTCGTGCATATGGGCGTTGTCGAGAGCGGTACGTTCGCGACCGGCGATGCCGTCGAGCTTGCCGTCGATCATTCACGACGCTCGGCGACGCGATCGAATCACTCCGCGACGCATCTACTGCACGAGGCACTTCGCGAGGTTCTCGGCACGCACGTCGCTCAGAAGGGCTCGATGGTCTCGCCCGATCGCCTGCGCTTCGATTTCTCGCACACGAAGCCGATGTCGGCGGAGGAAGTCGCCAGGGTCGAGGATATTGCGAACGCGATCATCGCGCAGAACACGGCCGTCGAGACGCGGCTCATGGGTCTCGAGGATGCCATGCAGTCCGGCGCCATGGCGCTGTTCGGCGAGAAATACGGCGATGAAGTGCGCGTCGTGTCCATGGGACTGCCGCTCGCGGGCTCGAACAAGGCATGGTCCGTCGAGCTTTGCGGTGGCACGCATGTGCGGCGGACGGGCGATATCGGCCTCGTGCACGTGATTGCTGAGAGCGCGAGCGCGGCTGGCGTGCGCCGTATCGAAGCGCTCACGGGAGATGGCGCGCGTGCACATCTCGTCGCAAACGAGGCGCGTGTGCGCGAGCTTGCGGGCCTGCTGCGCACGAAGCCGGAGGATGTCGTCGAGCGCGTGAAGCAGGTGGTCGAGGAGCGCCGCCAGCTCGAGCGTCAGCTCGCGGATGCGAAACGCCAGATTGCGCTTGGCGTCGGTCATGCGTCTTCAACCAGTAACGCGCAAGCCGCTGGTGTTGGGATCAAGAAAATTGGATCGGTCAGCTTGATCTCGCGTACGGTGCAAGGCCTAAACCCGAAAGACCTGCGCGGCCTCGTGGACGACGGCAAGAAGCAGGTCGGCTCAGGGATCGTCGCCATTGTCGGTGTGACCGAGGATGGCAAGGCTGGTCTCGCGGTCGGCGTCACCGATGACCTCACGAAATCGCACAGTGCCGTCGAACTCGTGAAGATCGGCGCGGAAGCGCTCGGCGGCAAGGGTGGCGGTGGTCGCCCCGACATGGCGCAGGCCGGCGGCCCCGATGGTTCGAAGGCCGCCGACGCCATCACGGCCATCGAGAAGGCGCTCGCGAGTTAGGTCTGCCGTGTCCTTGCGGTGGCCGCTCAGGCCACCGCAGTCATCAGCGGCTTCAGGGTATCGAGCGTCTCGAAGCGCTCGATCATCCGCAGTGCTTCGCTCGTACGATTGCGTCCGATCACCGGCTCGGCAAGCGAGTGGAATTTCGCGCGTAGCTTCTCACCCTGCGCGCCGACGTCGCTCGCGGGAATGCCGACATTCGTATCGGCAAGCAGCTCGCGGCCATCCTTCAGCACGATAGCGACAGCCGCACCGTGGCGCGTCTCATGCGTGAGCAGCTTTGCGTCGACCGTCACGCGCCGCGAGCCCTCGCGATAAACGGGACGGTTCGCCATCTCGTCCGAGTATGTGCCGAGCGCGGCCGTATCCTCACCGCCGAGCGCCATGGCTGCGAGATGGCGCATCGAGAACTTGATTTCGAGGCCGGTCTTGGGCTCGGGGATGTCGCACACCTTGAGATGCATGGTGTCGACCTTGAGCGTGATCTTCTCGACATCGTCGAGGCCGATGTTATGGCGCCGCTTCAGATCGCGAATGGCCTCGATCGACGAGTGCGTGAGGTAGCAGGCGGCGTGATACTTGAAGAGGTTCTGCTCGACCTCGAAGGGCGCGGAAGCATCCGGTCGGATCGCGCGCGGCGTGAATTCCGGCACCTGCGTATAGGCAAATCCCTGCGGCCCCTCGATGGCATCGTCGCGCGCCGTGAAGCCGCGCGCGGCGAGACGCGCCGCAATGACACCGTTCATGGCCGCCTTGCCGACATGCAGCGGCTTGGTCATGGTGCCGAAGTTGTACTTGAGGCCTGCGGCTTCCGACGCTGCGATGCCGAAAGCAATAGCTGTCTGGTTGGCATCGAGGCCCATGAGGCGCGCGGCAGCGGCGGTCGCGCCGAACGTGCCGAAGGTGCCCGTCGAATGAAAACCCTTTTCGTAGTGGCTCGTGCCGGACATCGCACCGATCTGGCATTCGACCTCGTAACCCGCGATGAAGGCGAGCAGCACATCGCGGCCGCTCTTGCCGAGCGCCTCGCCGAGTGACAGCGCCGCCGCACCGACGGGCGCCGTCGGATGGCCGCCCATATCGGCATTCACATCGTCGTAGTCGAGCGCGTGCGAGAGCGTGCCATTGATGAGCGCGGCATCATGCGCCTTGGCGCGCGCATTGAGCGCAACGAGCGTCACAGGCCCGTCCGTGCCGCCGAACTCTTCGAGCAGGAGCGGCGCCAGATCCTCGCGCGAGCCCGCGATCGTCACGCCGAACCAGTCGAGCAGCGCGTGCTTGGCCCAGAGCACCGCACTGTCTGAAAGCTGGCTCGCCGCGAGCGCGCTCGACCAGCGCGCGAGATCACGGGTCGGGGCGAGATCGGGTGTGCCTGCTGACATGGTCGTTCCTCCACGTGTCGGGTTTGGAGGAAGTGTACACGAGGCGTGGCCGTCCGGAAGCACTGTCCGGACATATCACCTCGTCAGGAAGGGCGCGCGCGCAGGCGGCTGATGACGAAAGCAATCAGGACGACAAGCAGCGTTCCGGCGAGGCCGTACCACGTGAGCGCATATTCGAGATGGCGATTGGGGAGCGTCAGGCGCGTCACGCCGCCCTGGGGCCAACCACCTGGATTGGCCGGCGCTGCCTCTGCATCGAGGAACAGGCGCAAAGCCTTGCCGGCATCTGCGCCGAGTGCGGCTTGCGTCATGCCGGCGAGATCGCGCCAGTACCAGACGCCCGTCTTGGGATCGCGATCCGGATCGAATGTGCCGCGCTGCGGCGGTGTGCGCAGTAGGCCAGTGATCTCGACGGGGCCTGCAAGCTGGCCATCGGCACGCGCGGAGGGCAACCTCATCGCCTCCGTCACATAACCGCGATTGACGAGAATGAAGCGTCCGTCATCGAGCTGCAGTGGTGTGAAGACATGATATCCGGGCCCCTGGCGCGGATCGGGCTCCCACAGAAGCTGTTCGCCCTCATGCCGGAACGTGCCACGCACTTGCACGCGCGCGTACTCGATCTCGCCCGGCGATTGTTTCTCGACGGCGCTGAGCGACACCGGCGGCTGATGCACGCGCGCCGCGATCTGCGCGATCAGGCCTTCCTTCCATTCCTTGCGCTGCATCTGCCATGTGCCGAGCGCGAGAAGGATCAGCAGTGCCGGGAGCGCCAGCACGAGGGGCCACACGAGACCTGCCGAGCGGAGCCGCTGCACGCTTAGTCCTTTGCGAGACGGCCTTCCTCGGCCTTGTGCTTGAACTGCAGCGCAATGAGCAGCGCTTTCAGGAAGCGCAGCAGGCCGAGCGCCAGCAGCGGCGTGCCGATGCCCCAGAGCACCAAATGCACCCACAGCGGCGGGCCGACCTTGAATTCGAGGATGAGCGCGCCCCCGAGCACGAGGAAGCCCAGGATCATGATGCCGAAGATGGCGGGGCCGTCGCCGGTATCGATGAACTTGTAGTCGAGGCTGCACTTGTCGCACCGCTCGTGAAGAGCGATGGCCCCGCTGAACAGCGGACCTTCGCCACAGCGCGGGCAGCGCGCCGTGATCGCAGCCTTCAAGGCGGGAACGGGCGGACTCTCGGGTTCCATGAACGCGACTAAGCACCAACTGCGCGCCGCCGCAAGTTCGCCAACGACGCAGCGGACGTCTCAGAGGCTCGCGATATGCCGCGCGATCTCGGCCAGTGCCGCGCGCGTCTCCGGAGTCCAGGATGCGGCGCGCGACGAGAAGAGCGTGGCCTCCGAGCGCAGCAGCACGCCGTCGTCGAGCACCTTGAGGCCGTTGGCCTTCAGCGTCGTGCCGGTCGTGGTGATGTCCACGATCAGCTCGGCGGTGCCGGCTGCGGGTGTGCCCTCGGTCGCGCCGAGGCTCTCGACGATGCGATAGCTGGTGACGCCGTTCGCCTGGAAATGGCGCCGCGTGATGTTCATGTACTTCGTCGCGACGCGCATGTGGCGGCCATGCGTGCGCCGGAAATCTCGGCCGACGGCTTCGAGATCGCTCATGACGCGCACGTCGAGCCAAGCTTGCGGCACCGCCACGACAACATCGGCATGACCAAAGCCAAGCTTGCGCATGACCTGGAAGCGCTTGTCCATGTCCGCTACGTGCTCTTGCGCGAGGTCTTCGCCCGTGACGCCGATATGCGCGCGGCCCGCCTTGAGCTGCTCGACGATCTCGGATGCGGAAACGAAGATCACCTCGGCGCCGTCGATGCCCTCGATGATGCCGCGATAGCCGCGATCGGAGCCGACCTTCTTCAGCACCATGCCGGCGCGCGCGAAGACCTCAGCCGTCTGCTCCATGAGACGGCCCTTCGAGGGCACGGCCACGATCAAGGGCTCGCTCATGGCGTGGCTCCCGAGGCAGCGAGCAGCAGGCGGTCGGTGTAGATGGCGGCGCCGACGGCCGGGATCGCCTCCGGTGCGCCGATCACGCGCAGAAGCTCGTCGTAGCGTCCGCCACCGGCAATGGGGCTCGCGGGCCCGAGTTCGTCGGAGCATATCTCGAAGACGAAGCCCGTGTAGTATTCGAACTGGCGGCCGAACTCGGCATCGAAGGTGGCCTGCGCGATGTTGGCGCCACCTTTCGTCAACAGCGAGAGTCGCCGTTCGAACGCGTCGAGTGCCTCGCCGATATCGATGTCATTGCGCTGGAAGAGATCCTTGATGCGCGCGCCGGCGGCACGCACAGGCGCCTCGATGGCGAGATAATTCTCGATCAGATCGGCGATCGCTTTCGGGAGCGGTGCCGAGTGCGCGTCGAGCGAAATGGCGAGGAGACGCGCTGCGATCTCGCCGACTGCACGCGTGCCAATGGCCTCGATGCCGTGACTGTCGAGATAGTCCTGCACGATGCTCTCAGCCTTTGCCGGTTGAGCAGGATCGAGCTTGGCGATGAGATCCGCGGGCAGGCCTTCGACGGCCGAGCCCGGCACGGTGCTGAGACGCTTCAACTCGGCGCGGAACGCATCAGGGCGCCAGAACTGCGCGAGAAGCCGCTGGCGCCAGCGCTCGGGAATATCGACCGCATCCAAAAGCGCATCGAAGAGCCCGAGATCGCCAATGCGGAGCTTCGGTGCCTTGAGGCCCGCCGTCCGCACGGCTTCAAGCGTGCGCAGCAGCACCTCGGCATCGGCCTTGGCCTCATCGATCTGCGCATAAAGCTCAATGCCAGCCTGGCGGAATTCGCGCGGATGAGCGGGTGAACCGCCGCCCGGCTGATAGCGGAAAACCGAGCCGTTGTAGCAGTAGCGCGCGGCGACATCGGCTTCGGGGTGGCGCTGGAGATAGATGCGCGCAGTCGGCACCGTGATGTCGGGACGCAGGCACAGCATCTCGCCATCCTGATCCGTGAAAACGTACGTGCGGGCCCGCAGACGCTCGCCGACGGCATCGAGGAAGATATCGGCCGGCTGGATGATCGACGGCGCGACGCGCTCGTACGCAGCCTCGTTGAAGACCGCCATGATGACCGAGGCCTGCGCTTCGAGGGCCTCGAAGCTGTCGGATGTCTCGACTGCCATTTTCAGTCCGCCGGCTGCTGGAAAGAGGCCGTTTCGCCCGACCGTTCGACACGGCCGGCGGGAGATGCTTGTCGAGGTATCATTTCAGGTCACCGAGTGCCGCTCGAGCACGCCCTTCACGGCAGAAACCAATTCGTCTTCAGCAACAGAAAACTGGGCCGGCCGCCCCTCGCGCCATTGCTTGGCATCCTTGATCGTCTCGGCGGCCTTGGAACCCTCGATCAAATCCTTGATCTGGACCTCGCCCTTGGCGATCTCGTCGCCACCTTGAATGACAACGCACGGCGCGCCGCGGCGATCCGCATATTTCATCTGCGCCTTCATGCCGGACGTGCCAAGGTACATCTCGGCGACGATCCCGGCCTGGCGAAGGCGCTGCGCGAGGCGTTGATAGCGCGGCAGATCCTTGCGATCCATGACGAGGACGACGACGGGGCCGGTGCCGGCGGTCGTCACGCCCTTGTTGAGATACTTGAGCGCCGACAGCAGGCGCGACACGCCGATGGAGAAGCCGGTCGCCGGCACGCGCTGGCCCGTGAACCGCGCCACGAGATCATCGTAGCGTCCGCCGCCGCCAACCGAGCCGAAACGCACGGGCTGACCGTCGTCGCCGGTGACTTTGAAGGTCAGCTCGGCCTCGAACACGGGGCCCGTGTAGTATTCGAGGCCGCGGACGACAGAGGGATCGATGCGGATGCGGTCCGCGCCGTAGCCCGAAGCGTCGGCAAGCGACGCGATCTCATCGAGCTCGTCGAGACCTTCACGACTGATGGCGGTATCGTCGAGAACTTCGCGCAGCCGGGCGACCGTCTCGCGGCCACTGGCGGCGGTTTCGACGGAGACATAGCCGATCACCTTCGCAATCTGCGCTTCGCCAAGTCCGGCACCCGGCGTGAAGTCACCACTCTCATCCTTGCGCCCCTTGCCGAGGAGAGCGCGCACACCCTCGATACCGAGACGGTCGAGCTTGTCGATGGCGCGCAGCACCGTGAGGCGCCCGGCCGCGTGCTCGGTGCCGGCGAGGCCGATCGCCTCCATGACACCATCCAGCACCTTGCGATTGTTGACCTTGATGACGTAGTCGCCGCGCTTGATGCCGAGGCGCTCCATGGTGTCGGCGGCGAGCATGCAGATCTCGGCGTCCGCCGCGACGCTCTCCGAGCCGACCGTATCGGCATCGAACTGCGTGAACTGGCGGAAGCGGCCCGGACCCGGCTTCTCGTTGCGCCAGACGGGGCCGGTCGCATAACGGCGGTAGGGCTTGGGGAGCTGGTCGTAGTTCTCGGCGACGAAGCGGGCGAGCGGCGCGGTCAGGTCATAGCGCAGCGAAAGCCACTGCTCGTCCTCGTCCTGGAAGGAGAAGACGCCGGCATTGGGCCGGTCCTGATCGGGCAGGAACTTGCCGAGCGCATCCGTGTACTCGATGGCGCTCGTTTCGAGCGGCTCGAAGCCATAGGACTCGTAGACCTCGCGGATGGTCGCGAGCATCCGCGCGAGTGCGCGGGCATCGGCCGGGCCGGTGTCCTGAAAACCCTTCGGCAGGCGCGCCTCAGGGCGCTGATCTTTCTTGGCTTTTTGCATGGCGGCGGGCCGCGGTGCCTCACGGATGGCGGTGATTGGCCGCCTTATATCGCTTTGCGCACCGCAACGAAAGCCGAACTGGGCGGGAGGTTAAGTTGCAGGGGCTCCCGCCGCCAGTTGACCACATTGTGGGCCAAATCCTGACTACCAGTGGCCTCCGAAGCGGACGCAGGCCAGCCTAACAATAGGTTGCGGCACGGATTTTGTGCGCGACCGCGAAGCGGATATCCTGTCGGCGCGCATGGGCGGCTGCCGCGCACCGCTTCCAGGAGGCTGGATACTCGATGATCCATAGGCAAGCTGCATGTGGGGCACTGGCTGGCGCGGCGCTCCTGCTCGGAGCGAACACGGCGCTCGCGCACCCACATGTCTGGGTCACGACCGAAACGACCGTGCTCTACGAGAACGGCACGATCATCGGCCTTCGTCAGAAGTGGGCGTTCGACGACTTCTACACTGCCATGGCCATCCAGGGCCTCGATACGAACAATGACGGTACCTATGATCGCGACGAGCTCGCCGAGCTTGCCAAGGTCAACATGGAAGGCCTCAAGGAGTTCAACTACTTCACGATCGCGCGCCTCGTCACGGAGCAGCTCAAGTTCGAGGGACCGAAGGATTTCTATCTCGAGCATACGGATGCGCCGGAAGGCACGGTAGAAGTTACGGTCAAGACCGGTGATGCGGCCTTCGAGGGCACGGGCGCAGAGATCCCCAAGGCACCCCCCGAGGAAAAGGGGTTCTTCGCGCGCTTGTGGGATCGGTTCTTCGGTAGCTCCACAGATCAGCCCAAAACGGCGGAGGCGACGCCGGCCCAGATCCCGAAAGTGCTCAGCCTCCATTTCACGCTGCCGCTCGTGCAGCCGGTGCTGGCGGAGGCTCAGGGCTTCAACTTCACGATCGCCGATCCGAGCTTCTTCATCGCCTTCCAGGCTGCGGAAAAGAATCCGGTCGTGCTCGGCGCGGGTGCGCCGCAAGGCTGCCGCGTCACCATGGGTGAAGGC
>JAEYPL010000250.1 GCA_023410905.1 Pseudomonadota bacterium | reverse complement strand
AGAGGGGCAGAGCGCGAGCAGTGGCCACGGACGATACCATCACAGGGGGCGTGGCGGGTCGCTACGCATCGGCCCTGTTCGACCTCGCCGAGGAGGCCAATCAGGTCCGGCAGGTCGAGAAGGATCTGATTGCACTTCAGGGCCTGCTCGATGAGAGCGCCGATCTGAAGCGCATGGTTCGCAGCCCCGTGTTTTCGGGCGACGATCAGGGCCGCGCCATTGCGGCTGTCGCCGAGAAGGCCGGCCTCGCGCCGCTCGTCGTGAACTTCGTGAAGGTGCTGGCCCGCAACCGGCGCCTTTTTGCTGTCCGCGACATGATCCGCACGTTCCTCACCCTCGCCGCCCGCCAGCGCGGTGAGGTCAATGCCGAGGTTGCGAGCGCGCACGCACTCAGCGATGAGCAGCTCGCCACTCTGAAGGAAACGCTCCGCGCCTCTGCAGGCAAGGACGTCAATATCATCACCAAGGTCGATCCGACGCTGCTTGGCGGTCTCATCGTCAAGATGGGCTCCCGCATGATCGACAGCTCGCTTCGCACCAAACTCACCTCACTCAAGACCGCCATGAAAGAGGTCCGCTGATGGAAATCAAGGCCGCTGAGATCTCCGCGATCCTCAAAGAGCAAATCAAGAATTTCGGCCAGGAGGCAGAAGTCTCCGAGATCGGTCAGGTACTGTCGGTCGGCGACGGTATTGCCCGCGTCTATGGCCTCGACAACGTCCAGGCCGGTGAAATGGTCGAATTCCCCGGCGGCATCCGGGGCATGGCGCTGAACCTCGAGACCGACAACGTCGGTGTCGTTATTTTCGGCGACGACCGCGGCATCAAGGAAGGCGACACCGTCAAGCGGACCGGCGCCATCGTGGAAGTTCCTGTCGGCAAGGGCCTGCTCGGCCGCGTCGTCGACGCGCTCGGCAATCCGATCGACGGCAAGGGCCCGATCAAGGGTGATCACATGTCCCGCGTGGACGTGAAGGCGCCCGGCATCATCCCGCGCAAGTCCGTGCACGAGCCCATGGCGACGGGCCTCAAGGCTATCGACGCCCTGATCCCGATCGGTCGCGGCCAGCGCGAGCTGATCATCGGCGACCGCCAGACCGGCAAGACCGCCGTTGCCCTCGACACGATCCTCAACCAAAAGCCGCTCAACGTCGCCGGCGCTCCCGAGGATCAGAAGCTCTACTGCGTCTACGTCGCCGTCGGTCAGAAGCGCTCGACCGTCGCCCAGTTCGTGAAGTCGCTCGAAGAGAACGGCGCGCTCGAGTACTCGATCGTCGTCGCGGCGACCGCCTCCGATCCTGCGCCGATGCAGTTCCTCGCCCCGTTCGCCGGTTGCGCGATGGGTGAGTACTTCCGCGACAACGGTATGCACGCGGTCATCATCTATGACGATCTGTCCAAGCAGGCTGTCGCCTACCGCCAGATGTCGCTGCTGCTGCGCCGCCCGCCGGGCCGCGAAGCCTACCCGGGCGACGTTTTCTATCTCCATTCGCGTCTGCTCGAGCGCGCCGCCAAGATGGGCGACGCCGCCGGAAAGGGCTCGCTGACGGCGCTGCCGGTCATCGAGACGCAGGCCAACGACGTGTCGGCCTATATCCCGACGAACGTGATCTCGATCACCGACGGCCAGATCTTCCTCGAGACGGACCTCTTCTTCCAGGGAATCCGTCCGGCCGTGAACGTAGGTCTCTCGGTGTCGCGCGTGGGTTCGTCCGCGCAGACGAAGGCGATGAAGAAGGTCGCCGGCAAGATCAAGGGCGAGCTCGCGCAGTATCGCGAGATGGCGGCATTCGCGCAGTTCGGCTCCGACCTCGACGCCGCGACCCAGCGCCTGCTGAACCGTGGCTCGAAGCTCACCGAGCTCCTGAAGCAGCCACAGTTCTCGCCGCTCAAGATGGAAGAGCAGGTCTGCGTGATCTATGCCGGCGTGAACGGCTATCTCGATCCCATGCCGCTCGGACAGGTGAAGCCCTTCGAAGAGGCACTGCTCGCGTCGCTGCGCGGGTCCAATGCCGCGATCCTCGACGACATCCGCTCGACCAAGGATCTCTCGAAGGACACCGAGGCCAAGCTCAAGGGCGTGGTCGAGCAGGTCGCCAAGCAGTTCGCCTGACGGCTGCCATCGGTCTCATCTGAGACAGGGCCCAACGAAGACGGGATAGCCGGGACGCCATGGCATCACTGAAAGAAATGCGCACGCGCATCGCCTCGGTCAAGGCGACGCGCAAAATCACCAAGGCCATGCAGATGGTGGCCGCGGCGAAGCTGAGGCGCGCACAGGAAGCCGCCCAGGCTGCACGTCCCTATGCCCAGCGCATGGACCAGATCCTGGCCAACCTGAACAGCCGCCTCGCCAGCAAGGAGGGGATGTCGCCCCTCCTCGTCGGCACCGGCAAGGAAGATACGCATCTGCTGATCGTGATGACCGCCGAGCGCGGTCTTTGCGGCGGCTTCAATTCGAACATCGCGCGGCGCGCCCGCCAGGACATCCGCCGTCTGGCCCAGGCCGGCAAGACGGTGAAGATCCTGGCCGTCGGCCGCAAAGGCTTCGACAACCTGCGCCGCGACTTCGGCCGCCAGATCGTCGACCGCATCGACATGAAGAGCGTCAAGCAGCTCGGTTTCATCAATGCCGAGGAAGTCGCCGAGAAGGTCATGGCGATGTTCCAGGCCGGCGAGTTCGACGTCGCCACGCTCTATTACTCCGAGTTCCACAACGTCATCACACAGAAGCCCGTCGCGCAGCAGCTCATCCCGGCCAAGCTGCCCGAGAAAGCTGAAGGCACCGAGGCCGCAAAGGCCGAGGCCGTCTATGAATACGAACCGTCCGAGGAGGAGATCCTCGGCGAGCTGCTGAAGCGCAATATTGCGACGCAGATCTTCCGCGGGCTTCTCGAGAACGCGGCCGGCGAGCAGGGCGCGCGCATGTCCGCGATGGACAGTGCAACGCGCAACGCCGGCGACATGATCAACAAGATGACGATCAAGTACAATCGCCAGCGTCAGGCGAACATCACCAAGGAGCTGATCGAGATCATCTCCGGTGCCGAGGCGCTCTAGCGTCCGCGCACGCCGAATGAATGCGAACACGGTGTCGGCCAGGGGCAGAAACTCCGTCGACCCAACAGAGTAGAGAACGAGGAAGCAGCGATGGCATCGAACAAGGTTGGCAAGATCCGGCAGGTGATGGGCGCCGTCGTCGACGTCCAGTTCGAAGGGCACCTCCCGGAGATCCTGAACGCACTCGAGACGACGAACCAGGGCCAGCGCCTGGTCCTCGAGGTCGCCCAGCATCTCGGCGAGAGCACCGTGCGCACGATCGCCATGGACTCGAGCGAAGGCCTGACGCGCGGCCATGAAGTGACCGACACCGGCCAGCCGATCTCGGTTCCGGTCGGTGACGAGACGCTCGGCCGCATCATGAACGTCATCGGCGAGCCGGTGGACGAAGCCGGTCCGGTCAAGACCACCGCGACCCGCGCCATCCATCAGCCGGCCCCGGCCTTTGCCGAGCAGTCGACGGATGCCGAGCTGCTGGTCACGGGCATCAAGGTCGTGGACCTGCTCGCGCCCTACGCCAAGGGCGGCAAGATCGGCCTGTTCGGCGGCGCCGGCGTCGGCAAGACCGTGCTGATCATGGAGCTCATCAACAACGTCGCGAAGGCCCACGGTGGCTACTCGGTGTTCGCCGGCGTCGGCGAGCGCACGCGTGAGGGCAACGACCTCTATCACGAGATGATCGAGTCCAAGGTCAACATCGACCCGAAGGAGAACAACGGGTCGACGGCTGGCTCCAAGTGCGCGCTGGTGTACGGCCAGATGAACGAGCCGCCGGGCGCCCGCATGCGCGTCGCGCTCTCGGGTCTGACGGTCGCCGAGCATTTCCGCGACCAGGGCCAGGACGTGCTCTTCTTCGTCGACAACATCTTCCGCTTTACGCAGGCGGGCTCGGAAGTGTCGGCCCTCCTTGGCCGTATTCCTTCGGCGGTTGGCTACCAGCCGACGCTCGCGACCGACATGGGCGCCCTGCAGGAGCGAATCACCACCACGCAGAAGGGCTCGATCACCTCGGTGCAGGCCATCTACGTGCCCGCCGACGACCTGACCGACCCGGCCCCCGCGACCTCGTTCGCCCATCTTGACGCTACGACCGTGCTTTCGCGCTCGATCGCCGAGAAGGGCATCTACCCGGCCGTGGACCCGCTCGACTCCACCTCGCGCATTCTCGAGCCGCGCGTCGTCGGCGACGAGCACTATCAGGTGGCCCGCCAGGTCCAGCAGATCCTTCAGAAATACAAGTCTTTGCAGGACATCATCGCCATTCTGGGCATGGACGAGCTCTCCGAAGACGACAAGATGACGGTTGCCCGCGCCCGCAAGATCGAGCGCTTCCTCTCGCAGCCGTTCCACGTCGCCGAGGTGTTCACCGGCTCGCCCGGCGTCCTCGTCTCGATCGCGGACACCATCAAGGGCTTCAAGGGCCTGTGCAATGGTGACTACGACCATCTCCCCGAGCAGGCCTTCTATATGGTAGGCACGATTGAGGAGGCGATCGCCAAGGCCGAGAAGCTGGCGGAGGCGGCGTGATCCGGGAATTGGGCAGGGGCAGGGGCTGAACCACGAGCCGAGGTCGGCGCGTGGTGGGGAGGCCCATCAGCAGACGGCCACGGCCGCGGAGAGGGAACCGCATGAGCGACGAATTCGGATCATGCTGCGCTACGCTCAAGGAAGTGATTACGGCCAAGGAGTTCTCGCCACTGGTCGAAGTCGGTGATGACGGCGTGCTGTACATGTCCGTCGGCATTGTGGACAGCGATAACGACGAGGACGGCATGGTAGATTACCCGGTCTTCTTCTGCCCGTTCTGCGGCACCCAGGTGCAGGAACCGGACGACGAGAAGACCGCCTGACGAAAACAGCATGGCGAGCGCGATACCCATCGGTAGGCGCTCGCCCCACTCACGAGCGACCAGCCAGTAACAGGTTGGGCCAGTAACTAGATTGGGAACGGCGAGAGCCATGGCAGGCACTTTCAAGATCGAACTCGTGAGCCCCGAGCGGGTGCTTCTCTCCGGGGAGGCAACCGAGGTCATCGTGCCGGGTCTCAAAGGCGACTTCACAGTCCTTGCAGGCCACGCGCCGGTGATCAGCGCACTGCGTCCCGGCATTCTCGATATCCAGCAGGGCTCGGGCCGCCGTCGCATCTACGTTCGTGGTGGTTTTGCCGAGGTCGATCCGACCCAGCTCACCATCCTCGCGCAGAACCTCGTCGATATCGGCGCCGCCCAGCCGGGGCAGATCGCCGAAGAAATCCGTATCGCCGAGCAGATGCTGGCCACGGCCACCGACGACATTGGGCGCACGCTGGCGAACGACGCCCTTGCCGCGCTCAAGTCGCTCGACGCGCGCGCTGCCGCCTGAGCCTGCTCAGGCGCGGCCTAACCAGCCTCGCACTATTGCAAGAAGCCGCGCGCCTTCCGCACGCATTGCCTGCGTGAGCGGTCGCATGAACCGGCGCACGCGCTCCTTCACCACACGGCCGTATCGCCACGGCCAGGAGGTATGGATCCACGCTGTAAGCGCGTTCTTCCATGGCATGAACACGCCGTAAGCGCGTGCGAACCATGGGATCTGCAGAAGCTGGTTTTCGGTCAGCTGGAACAGCCGTGCGACGATCGCCGTGCCGACCACCTTGGCGCCAATGAAGAGCAGCGTCGCTTCCAGTTCGCGCCCCGAGGCAATCAGGAACACGGCGAGCAGCTTCAGCGGCAGAATGAGAATGGACGGCGCGCCGAACGCGAGCAGCGCACCATAAGGCGGCAGGCGCTGGATGCGCGCCTCGATCCACGCAATCGGCTTGAGGCGTGCAAGCTGCGCCAGTGCCGCCGCGAGCGGCCGCCAGCCCCACTCCTCGAAGATGATGATGAGCGCGACGAGCGTCTGCAGGACGAGCCGCGCTGCGCTGGCGAGGGCTCGGAGGGCGCGCAGTGTCAGCCGCGTCACGCTCGAATTGGCGAAGCGCGGGCCGCGGTTTGGCTGTGATGGTGATGGTTCGGTCGGCACGCGGAGCGCTCCTCAGGGAGGCACAAGCTAGCCGAATTTGTGCCTTCGCGCCTTGGGCGCGACGCACCACATCAGAATGCGACAGTCATGAGCGCGCGACCGCGCGCCGGCCGTTAGGCCGTTCCAAGAAAAGAGGCCCGCGGGATTGCTCCCGCGAGCCTCGTTGCAGTGCCCGTTATTGGTCGGATCAGCCGCGCTTGCGGGCCGTCTCGAAGGTGTTTGTGGCGACGCGCGTCGAGAGCTCGAAAAGCTCCTTCGTCTGCGCGCCGGCGACCGAGAACTGACGCTGGAAGAACTCGGCCTGCAGGCGGAGGACCTCGGGAACCGAGCCGGCGCGGGCAATGGCGCGGGCGGCGTCGAAGGCGGCCTCGGCGTTGACAACCGTGTTGTCCATGATCTTCGCGCCGATCGTCTTGATCCCGGCCTGGGTCGCGAGTGTGATCTCCTCGGCGGCCTTCACCTGGTCCTTGGCGGCCGAGCTGAGGTTCTCGAAAGCCTCCTGCGAGCGGGTCACGCCCTGCTCGGCGAGAGCCTGGATATTCTCGGGGATTTTCGCGGCCTTGGCAGCTTCCATGAACTGCTCGGCCTGGCGCGTGAAGTGCTCATTCATCTGACTGCTCCATTTCTTGAATTGTTCGGTTGCATGAGCATTGGCCTCGCCGGCTCACGCAGGAATGTTGTCCGCGACAGGTATGTAGGGCGGACTTTTGTGCATTGCAATATGATTGTGCAGCGCACCATTACTACTTTAGTCGTAGAAGGATGAGCGCAGAGGAATTCAGGCCAGATCGTCGCTGTCGCCCGGCCCCATCAGGATCTCGCGCTTGCCGACGTTATTCGCCGGACCAACAAGCCCGTCCCGTTCCATGCGATCCATGAGGTCGGCGGCACGATTGTAGCCGATGGCCAGACGCCGCTGGAGGAAGCTCGTCGAGGCGCGCTGCTCGCGGACGACGAGCGCGACGGCGCGGTCGAAGAGCTCGTCGGCCTCGTCCTCGGGATCGGTCTCCTCGTCTTCCGACGCGTGATCGAGGATGACATCGACGTACGCCGGCTCGCCCTGGGCACGCAGGTGATCCGCCACCTGCTGAACTTCGTCATCGGAGACGAACGGCCCGTGCACGCGCATGACCGCGCTGCCGGCGCCGGAGAACAGCATGTCGCCCGCGCCGAGAAGCTGCTCGGCACCCTGCTCGTTGAGAATGGTGCGACTGTCGATCTTCGAGGCGACCTTGAAGCTGATGCGCGTCGGAAAGTTCGCCTTGATCGTGCCGGTGATCACATCGACGCTCGGGCGCTGCGTCGCCATGATGAGGTGGATGCCGGCCGCGCGCGCCATCTGCGCGAGACGCTGCACGGCACCTTCCACTTCCTTGCCCGCGACCACCATCAGATCAGCAAACTCGTCCACCACGACGACGATGAACGGCATGGGCGCGTAGTCGAGCGGCTCGCTCTCGAACATCGGCTTTCCGGTCTCGGGATGAAAGCCTGTCTGCACTCGGCGGGCGAGCTTCTCGCCGCGCTCGGTGGCGGTGCGCACGCGCGTGTTGAACATTTCGATGTTACGCACGCCGAGCTTGGACATGCGCCGGTAGCGCTCCTCCATCTCGCGCACGACCCATTCGAGAGCGCCGGCTGCCTGATGCGGGTCCGTGACGACGGGTGTCAGCAGATGCGGGATGCCGTTGTACGCGGAAAGCTCCAGCATCTTCGGGTCGATCATGAGAAAGCGGCACGTCTCCGGCGAATGGCGGTAGAGCAGCGACAGGATCAGCGCATTCACGCCAACCGATTTACCCGAACCAGTCGTGCCCGCGATCAGCAGATGCGGCATACGCGCGAGATCGACGACGATCGGATCGCCCGAGATGCTCTTACCGAGCGTGATCGGCAGTTGCGCCTCGCTGGCGGTGAACGGCTCCGCTTCGAGCAGCTCGCGCAGGAAGACGGACTCGCGCCGCGCGTTCGGCAACTCGATGCCAATGGCATTTCGGCCCGGCACGACGGCTATGCGGGCGGAAGCAGCGCTCATCGAGCGCGCGATGTCATCGGCGAGCGCGATCACGCGAGCGGATTTGGTGCCGCGTGCAGGCACCAATTCGTAAAGCGTGACGACGGGGCCTGGGCGAATATCCTTGATCTCGCCTTTCACGCCGAAGTCCGCGAGCACGTCCTCCAGCAAGCGGGCATTGCCGCGCATGACCGCGTGATTGATCTCGGCGCCCTGCTTGGAGGGCGGCGGGCGGCGGAGAATGTCGAGCGAGGGCCGCTGAAATCCGCGCGGACGCGCCGCACGGCGGCGCGGTGGCGGCGGCGCCGGCCGTGGTGCCGGCTCCGGAATGGGAGGCTCAG
>JAEYPL010000227.1 GCA_023410905.1 Pseudomonadota bacterium | reverse complement strand
ACCCCGGACCCCCTCCTTTTTATGACTTGGAAGTTGCGGTAAGCGCTTCCAGGTCCCTTTGACCGCCCTCATGGGGATTAGGGACATGGCGGCGCTCGCGGCGTGCTCCAAATCCATAAAAGACGGGGGTGTGGGGGTGTCCCCCACGCGGGTCGTAGGGCCTGCGGCCCTACTCGCGCCGCAGGCGCGATGCAGCGCTGGACATACCCACAGTCTTGCGCGCCCCATCCCCCACAAAAGCCATGTTCCTGCCGACATGCCCGCGCAGGGTAATGTCGTGATTCGACATAAGACATGATGGCAGGCACGAGGGTGGCCAAGAGACCAAGAGCATGGCGCGGTTGGCAGGTTGCGGCCTGCCTTGTGATGCTTTGGTCGCCCGCCTTCGCCGACACGGCCAAGACTGCGCCACCGTCCCAAACGATGCAGCTCAGCATGGAGCCTGTGCATCAGCGCGTCGTGGACGCAGCCCAACAGGCGCGTGTGATGGTGGCCGAGGCCTACCAGCGCTCGCCGGTCATTGTGATGAGCCTCGGTCTCGCGGGCGCCCTGCCGATCCTTGCGACGCTTTTTGCGATCGGTCGTGTGGTACGCCGCCGCGCAGAGATGCGCGAGAGGCAGGTGCTGTCGGATGATACGCGGGCACGTCCAGGCGACAAGGCGTGGATCGACATCGGTGCGGGTGCCGATAGTGCGCCGCTCGCCTTCACGGGTGAGATCCTGCGCATCGGCCGCCACAGCGACAACGACATCGCGCTCGTGCATGAGGCCGTGCATCGCCATCATGCTCTCATCCAGCGCACGCCCGACGACGAGTTCATCCTCATGGACCTGACGGCGGGGACCGGTAACGAGACACTGCTCAATGGCCGGCCCGCGGGACGGGCGGCCCTGAAGGACGGCGACCGCATTACGCTCGGTGATACGGTCCTGGTTTTCCATCTCGGCGTCGAGGCGCCAGCCGCCAGCGTGCGGCCGGAAGCCCGCAAGCCGATCGCCCCAAGACCTATGGAGATGACTGATGACGAACGAGACGCCGGTGACGAGCCCGCCGGACGGGCCGCCGACGGGATCGAAACGCGCCGCATCAGCCCGCCCGGCAGGTTCGCTGCGCGACGCACTGATCGCAGCCGGGCGTGACGACGCGCGCGTGACTCAGATCACCGAGCGCAGTGCACCGCCTGAGCCGCGCGCCGCCGAGACGACCGTGCGCGTACCGCCGCCGCTGCCCGCAACTCCGGTTGCCGAGCCTCAGGTTGTTGCCAAGCTGGCGCCGCGCCCCGCCAATAATCATGTCGAGATCGAGCCGCCAGCCGCTCCGAACGATCCAGTTTCCGGGCCGCCGCGCACGCAACTCGTGCGCGGTCGCTCGGCAGTCAATCGGGGCGAGTTTCATCAGGATCCGGTGGTCGGGTGGCTGGTCGTCGTCGGTGGTCCGGGCCTCGGGGCGTTCCGTCCGATCTACGAGGGCAACAACACCATCGGCCGCGCGTCCACGCAGCGTATTCCGATCAATTTCGGCGACGAGGCGATCTCCAGCGAGGAGCAAGCCTACCTGCGTTACGACTCCGTCGACCGCAAATTCCTCCTCGTTCCTAATCTCGCCAAGACGAACATTGTTGCCGTGAACGAGAAGAAGCCCACGGGTGCCGTCGAGCTGTCGGCCATGGATCTGATCACCATGGGGCGTACGCAGCTCGCATTTGTGCCCTTCTGCGGGGCGGATTTTGATTGGGCCGAACTCAATGACCTGAAAGGCTGAGCGCGGAGCTTAGCCAAGGGCTTAGACGGCGATACGCAAGTCGGGCCACCAAGGCCCCTTGACGCTCCGGACCCGCGGACCCATGAAAATGGGGAGCACCGGGCATCATGGCTCGGTGCGGGCCAAGGAGCAGAGACCGGTTCGTGAAGCTTCAGGTCGCCATACGGGCCAGCCAGGGTGCGCGCAGCTACCAGGAGGATGCGGCCGCCGCCTGGACGCCACCCGCCGACGATGCCGGCTCGACAGAGCCGACGCGGCTGCTCGCCATTCTGGCTGACGGCATGGGCGGACACGCGGGCGGGGCGATCGCAAGCGATGCCGTGTGCACGAACTTCGAGGCCCAATACATCGAGCAGCAGGGGAGCGCCCGCCAGCGTCTCAAGTCGGCGCTCGCGGCGGCGAATGGAGCCATCGGGGCGCTGGTGAGCGCGCAGCCACAGCTGCGCGGCATGGGATCGACGCTGCTCGGCGTTGCCTTTCACGACGATTATGCGAGTTGGGTCAGCGTCGGCGACAGTCCTCTCTATCTGTACCGGCGGGGCGAGATGGCCCGCCTCAACGAAGATCATTCCATGGCGCCCGTGCTCGAGAAGCTCGTGGCGTCCGGCCGCTTGACGCCCGAAGAGGCCGAGGACGATCCGCGCCGGCACATGCTGCGCTCGGCTGTTGTCGGCGAGGATCTGGATCTCGTCGATCTCTCGCAGAGCCCGTGGCCGCTTCTCGCCGAAGATGTCGTCGTGCTCGCCAGTGACGGCATTCACTCGATACCCGACATCGAGATCGCACGCGTTATCGCCGCCTATCGCAAGGACGGGCCGGCTGCGACCGCGGATGCACTGCTGGCCGCCGTCAAGGACGTCGGCGTGCCGCACCAGGACAACACGACTGTCGTCGTGGTTACCGTCGGCGCCTGAGGCAGCCTCTCCCACACGTGATATATGTGAAGTCGCTTTTTTCATTTGACCGCGGCCTGGGAAGGATCAGAGTCCGGACAATGGGTTCCGAGCCTTCTAAGCCCTTGAGATGCACGCGCTTGCGCGGCCTGCTGGGTTGAACTAAGGAAGCGGTTCCTGTCAGCAAGAAGCCGCGATAAAGCGGCCACGCTACACAAGGGAGGAGTTAACGGTGACCGCAGGTATTGCGCTGGCCGACGCGTCCGCGTCCGCCCTCGACACCGTGCCGAAACTGCTTCTCCACAATGCGCGGCAACACGGATCGCGTCCCGCTTTCAGGGAGAAGGCGTTCGGGATCTGGCAGACGTGGACGTGGGCCGAGACCAAGGACGAGATCGAGGCCTTCGCGGTCGGCCTCAAGCTGCTCGGTCTCAAAGCCGGCGAGACGGTCGCCATCATCGGCGACAACCGGCCCCATTTGTATTGGGCTTTCTGCGCGGCGCAGAGTCTCGGCGCGATTCCGGTTCCCGTCTATCAGGACTCCGTTGCCGAGGAGATGGCCTACGTTCTCACGCATGCCGAGGTGAAATTCGCGATCGTCGAGGACCAGGAACAGGTCGACAAGGTGCTGTCCGTCGCGGGCGACGTCGGTACGATCCGCAAGATCATCTACAACGATGAGCGCGGTCTCCAGAAGTACGATGCGAACGATCTTGTCTCGATTGAGAGTTTGCAGGAGGCAGGCCGCAAGGCACTCAAGTCCGATCCCGCAGTTCGTAAGGCGTGGCTCGACGGCATTGCCGCCGGCAAGGGCAGCGACGTCAGTGTCGTGCTCTATACGTCGGGCACGACGGGGCGGCCGAAGGGCGTGATGCTTACGCAGGAAAACGTCGTCGTCTCAGGCCGCAATGCCAATCTCTTCGATCATTTCACGCCCAACGACACCATGATCGCCTATCTGCCCATGGCCTGGGTCGGCGATCACATCTTCTCCTATGGTCAGGCTTTTGCCGGCGCGCTCTGCGTTTCGTGTCCCGAGAGCCCCGACACGATCACTGAGGACCGCCGCGAGATCGGTCCGACGTACTTCTTCGCGCCGCCGCGCGTGTTCGAGAACATGCTCACGCAGATCATGGTGCGCATGGAGGATGCGGGGCGCTTGAAGAAGGGCGTCTTCGACTACTTCCTCAAGGTCGCGCGCCGCGTCGGCGAGCCCATGCTGGATGGCCGTCCTGTGCCGTTCGGTGATCGCCTGCGCTATCGCCTCGGGGATCTTCTCGTGTACGGGCCGCTGCGCAACCGTATGGGTTTCTCGAACCTGCGCGTCGCCTACACGGCGGGCGAGGCCATTGGCCCCGAGCTTTTCAGTTTCTTCCGCTCGCTCGGCATGAACCTGAAGCAGCTCTATGGGCAGACGGAAGCAAGCGTCTTCATCACGCTGCAGCCCAATGGCGAGGTCTATCCCGAGACTGTCGGCAAGCCAGGCCCCGATGTGCAGATCAAGATCGCCGAGAACGGCGAAGTGCTCTTCAAGAGCCCCGGCGTTTTCCTGCGCTACTACAAGAACGATGATGCCACGGCCGAGACTAAGACCGCTGATGGCTGGGTACATACGGGCGATGCCGGTTTCATCGACCAGCGCGGCCATTTGCGCATTATCGACCGCGCCAAGGATGTCGGCCGCCTGACCAACGGGACGCTGTTCGCGCCGAAGTACATCGAGAACCGGCTTAAGTTCTACCCCGAGATCAAGGAGGCCGTCGCGATCGGCCACGGACGCGAGTTCGTGACGGTGTTGATCAACATAGACCTCACCTCGGTCGGCAACTGGGCCGAGCGCAACAACGTCATCTACGCGAGTTATCAAGAGCTCGCCGCGCATCCCGATGTGTACGCCATGATCGAGAAGCGCATCGACGAGCTGAACAAGTCACTGGCGAGCGAGGAGATGGTTGCGGGCTCACAGATCCGCCGCTTCCTCATTCTGCACAAGGAGCTCGATGCGGATGACGGCGAGCTCACGCGCACGCAGAAAGTGCGCCGCAGCTTCATCGCCGATCGCTATGCCCTGCTGATCACGGCGCTCTACGACGGTACGACACGCTGTCAGATCAAGACCGAAGTCACGTTCGAGGATGGCCGCAAGGGCGTCATCGAGGGTGACGTGAAGATCGTCGACATGAAGACGTATCCGCCCGTGAAGGCGGCGGTCAGGGAGGCCGCAGAATGAAGGCGGACGTTCAGGAGCGCCCCGAGGTCGCCGATGCTGCGCACGCGAGCTCGGATCGCGTCATCGGCGACGTCGTGCTGTCCGTGGAGAATGTCTCGCTCGCCTTTGGTGGCGTGAAGGCGATCACCGATGTGAGCTTCGACATTCGCAAAGGCGAGATCCGCGCGATCATCGGGCCGAATGGCGCCGGCAAGACCTCCATGCTGAACGTGATCAATGGCTTCTATCATCCCAATCAGGGGACGATCACCTTCAAGGGCCAGAAGCGCAGTCTTATGCGCCCTTATATTGCCGCCTCACAGGGCATTTCGCGCACCTTCCAGAATCTCGCGCTCTTCAAGGGCATGTCGACGCTCGATAACATCATGGCCGGGCGCGCGCTGAAGATGCGTCGTGGTCTGCTCTGGCAGGCGCTCCATTGGGGGCCCGCGCTCTCGGAAGAAATCAAACACCGCGAGGCCGTCGAGAAAATTATCGACTTCCTCGAGATCCAGCACATTCGCAAGGCGCCCGTGGGCAAGCTTCCTTACGGTCTCCAGAAGCGCGTGGAGCTAGGTCGCGCGCTCGCCATGGAGCCGGAGCTCCTGCTGCTCGACGAGCCCATGGCCGGCATGAACCTCGAAGAGAAGAAGGACATGTCGCGCTACATCCTGACGGTCAACGACCAGCTCGGCATCACGGTCGCGCTCATCGAGCACGACATGGGCGTCGTCATGGATATCTCGGACCGCGTCGTTGTCCTCGAATATGGCCGCAAGATCGCCGACGGGACGCCCGACGAAGTCCAGCGCGACCAGCGCGTCATCGACGCCTATCTCGGCATCAGCCATTAAGGAGCGTCGCGCGTGGTCGTCTTCGGTCAATTCCTGGAAGTGCGCATCGGCGGTCGTCTGGCAGGCGTCCTGTACTCGCTGGTTGCGCTAGGCTTCGTGCTGATCTTCAAGGCCTCCGGCGTGTTCAACTTCGCGCAGGGCGCGATGGTGCTACTTGCGGGCCTGGCGCTCGTCCGCTCGCTCGATTTCATGGTTGCGCGCGGTATCCCGACCTGGGCGGCGATCGTGCTCGCGCTGATGTTCGCGGGTGTCGTGATGGCGATCACGGCCGCGCTCATCCAGAAGTTCGTGCTCGGTCCTCTCGTCAATCAGGATGGCCTGTCGCTCTTCATGGCGACGATCGGCATAACATTCGTGATCGAAGGCGCCGGGCAGATGATCTTCGGCTCCGACGTCTATCCGCTACGCCTGTTCCCGACAGACGCCTGGTTCATCCTGGACGGCATCTTCGACGGCGGGCTGCTCGTCAGTAAAATCGACGTCTGGGGCGGACTGATCGCGGGCGCGCTCGTTGCGGTCCTTGCCATTTTCTTCCAGCGCACAAAAACGGGCCGCGCCCTGCGCGCCGTCGCTGACGATCATGCGGCGGCCGAGTCCGTCGGCATTCCCATTACCTGGATTTGGTTTGTCGTGTGGCTCGTTGCCGGTCTCGTCGCGCTCACCGCGGCGACGGTGTGGGGCACCAAGCTCGGCGTACAGTTCTCGATCGTATTCCTGGCGCTGAAGGCCTTGCCCGTTCTCATCATCGGCGGCTTCACGTCGGTGCCGGGCGCGATCGTGGGCGGGCTCATCGTCGGCGCAGGTGAAAAGATCGCCGAGGTCTATCTCGGCCAGCACATCGGCGGCGGCATCGAATACTGGTTCGCCTATGTGCTCGCCCTGGCCGTGCTGCTCGTCAGGCCGCAAGGTCTGTTCGGCGAGCGCATCATCGAACGCATCTGAGGAGGCAAGGCGTGCTTTATCGTGAGGCCGGCCAGTTCAAGACCTCCTACGCCGCGGATATGGCGATCTTTCCGATCCGCCAGGACCGCATCGCCCTGATCCTCCTGCTGCTGTTCGCCTTCGTCGGCATTCCGCTGCTCGCGAACTTCCAGCTCTGGCCGCTCGGCAGCGACTACATGCTGCGCGCGATCCTGATCCCGTTCCTGATCCTCTCGCTTGCCGCGATCGGCGTGAACATCCTGGTTGGATACTGCGGGCAGATCTCGCTCGGCAGCGGTGCGTTCATGGCCATTGGCGCCTACAGCGCCTACAAGTTCGGCACCGGCGTCTATATTCCGCTCGAGTTTCTCGGCACAGAGATCAAGATCGCTCCCCTCCCCGTCGTCGTCTCGATCCTGCTCGGCGGGCTGATGTCGGCGATCGTTGGTGTCCTGTTCGGCATTCCGAGCCTCCGCATCAAGGGCCTCTATCTCGCCGTCGCGACGCTCGCCGCGCAGTTCTTTTTCGACTGGGTGTTCCTCCGCGTGAAGTGGTTCACAAACTACGCGCCGTCCGGTTCCGTCGCCGCGCCGGATCTGTATTTCTTCGGCTATCTCGTCCACTCACCGATCGAACGCTACCTGCTGTGCCTTGCCTTCGTGACGGTCTTTGCTCTCATCGCGAAGAACCTCGTGCGCGGCAACATCGGGCGTCAGTGGATGGCGATCCGCGATATGGATATCGCGGCCGAGCTGATGGGTATCCGCCCCCTCTACGCCAAGCTCACGGCGTTCGCGGTTTCCTCGTTCATCGTGGGCGTGGCCGGCGCACTGTGGGCTTTCGTCTATCTCGGTGCGTGGGAGCCGCTCGCCTTCAACATCGACCGCTCGCTGCAGCTCCTGTTCATGGTCATCATCGGCGGCCTCGGCTCGATCCTCGGCTCGTTCCTCGGTGCGGCCTTCATCCTGATCCTGCCCATCGTGCTCGATCAGTTGCCGCACGCGATCGGCGTGCCTGTATCCGTCGAAACCGTCTCGCATCTTGTCTTCATCGTGACGGGTGCACTCATCTGTTACCTGCTGATCGTCGAGCCGCACGGTTTCGCGCGGCTCTGGTCGATCGCGAAGGAGAAACTCAGACTGTGGCCGTTCCCTTACTGAGGCCGCACGTTCGAGTCGATGCCTGCTCGCGACGTGGTGCGGCGAGACGGGCGAACAATAAAAAGCACCCGCGAGAAACCCGGCATCTGCCGGCGTGTGGAGGAGGAAGTAATGTTGCGAAAGATTTTGGCAGTCGCCACCGCGGCCACCGCCGTGCTCTCCGGAGCCGGCATCGTGTTCTCGTCGGGCCCGGCAATGGCACAGAACGAGCAGTTCATTCCGCGCCTCGTCTATCGTACGGGCGCTTACGCTCCGAACGGCATTCCGTTCGCCAATGGTGCTGCCGACTACATCACCATGCTCAACGAGCGTGATGGCGGTATTGGTGGCGTCAAGCTCGTAATGGAAGAGTGCGAAACGGGTTACGCGACCGACAAGGGCGTCGAGTGCTACGAGCGCCTGAAGGGCAAGGGCCCGACGGGTGCTGCGTACTTCTCACCGCTCTCGACGGGCATCACGTTCGCCCTCACCGAGAAGGTGCCGGGCGACAAGATCCCGCTGCTCACGACGGGCTATGGCCGCTCTGAGAGCCGCAACGGCGCCGTGTTCCCCTGGAACTTCATCGCCGTCGGCAGCTATTGGACGGCCGCGGACATCGCGATCCAGCATGTCGCCAAGGAGCTCGGCGGCATCGACAAGCTCAAGGGCAAGAAGATCAGCCTCGTCTATCACGACAGCCCGTACGGCAAGGAGCCGATCCCGGCGCTCGAGGCGCGCGCGAAGCTCAACGGCTTCACGTTCAAGGCGATTCCCGTCACGCATCCGGGCGTCGAGCAGAAGTCGCAGTGGCTCGCCATCCGCCAGGATCGTCCCGACTATGTCCTGCTCTGGGGCTGGGGCGTGATGAACTCGACCTCGATCAAGGAGGCCGCAGCCGTCGCTTATCCGCGTGACAAGATCATCGGCGTGTGGTGGTCGGGTGCCGAGCCCGATGTCACGCCCGCGGGGGATCAGGCCACGGGCTACAAGGCGCTTCTGCTGCAGCACCCCGCCGGCAAGTTCGGCGTTCATGGCGACATCGAGAAGCACGTCTATGCCAAGGGCCAGGGCGTCGGTAAGGATACCAACGGTCAGGTTCTCTACAACCGCGGCCTGATCGACTCGCTCATCGGCACCGAGGCCATTCGCACGGCTCAGGCCAAGTTCGGCAAGAAGCCACTTACGGGTGAGCAAATCCGCTGGGGCTTCGAAAACCTCAACCTGACGGCAGAGCGCATCAAGGAACTCGGCTTTGATGGCATGCTCGCGCCGATGAAGTTCTCGTGCGACGACCACCAGGGCGCCGACCAGGCGCGCGTCCACCAGTGGGATGGCAAGGAGTGGAAGATCATCTCCGACTTCTACACCGCCGACCGCAAGATCCTAGACCCTATGGTTGCCGAGTACTCGGCGAAGTACGCGGCTGAGAAGAAGATCACGCCGCGCGACTGCGCCAAGGAAAGCTGATCAGCACATTCGCTGAACCACAGACGAGAGCATGAGGCGGCGCCGTCGCCTCATGCACAACGACCAGAGGAGCCAAGCCGCGTGACCGCCCAAGCCGCCACTGCGCCAAGCGCCGCGAGTGCAACTGCGCCCGCGATCCTGAGCATCAAGAACATCGAGGTCATCTACGACCACGTCATTCTCGTGCTCAAAGGCGTGTCGCTCGAAGTGCCGACCGGAGGCATCGTCGCGCTGCTCGGTGCCAACGGGGCCGGCAAGTCGACGACGTTGAAGGCCATCTCCAACCTTCTGCAGTCCGAGCGCGGTGAGGTCACGAAGGGGGCCATCGAGTTCCAGGGCGAGCGCGTCGACGGCCTGACGCCGAATGCCATGGTCCGCCGCGGTCTCATCCACGTCATGGAAGGCCGCCACTGCTTCGGCCATCTCACCGTCGAGGAGAATCTTCTGACCGGCGCGTACACGCGTCGCGATGGCGCTGCCGCCGTGCGCCAGGATCTCGAGATGATCTACGGCTATTTCCCGCGCCTCAAAGAGCGCCGCCAGAGCCTCGCCGGGTATATCTCCGGCGGCGAGCAGCAGATGACGGCGATCGGTCGTGCGCTCATGAGCCGGCCGCGCATGATGCTTCTCGACGAGCCGTCCATGGGCCTTGCGCCGCAACTCGTCGAGCAGATCTTCGAGATCACCAAGCGCATCAACCAGGAGCAGGGCGTGTCGGTGTTGCTCGCCGAGCAGAACACGAACATGGCGCTCAAATACGCGAACTACGGCTATATCCTGGAGACCGGTCGCGTGGTTCTCGACGGCGAAGCCAAGGCACTGCGCGAGAACGCCGATGTTGCCGAGTTCTATCTCGGCGTTGCCGGCGGCGAGCGTGCCTCCTTCCGTGATGTGAAGCACTACAAGCGTCGCAAGCGCTGGCTCGCTTGAGCTGCCGCCCCTCGCGTCGTCGTCTTACTTCTTCTTGAAGCGGGCGCGCATGGCCTCGCACGGATCAGGACGCTCGGCGCGCGGCGTCAGCACGACGAAGTCGGCTGCGGGCTTGCCCTGAGGATCGCGATCTGCGTACGTCGCTTCATCCGTGCGCCCGTCGCGAACTTCGATCAGCATCACGCTCAGCACTTTGCGCTCCGGCGCGATGCGCGCCAAGTCCCATGGCACACCGCGATCCGCGCGCACATGACCGTTGCCGGCAAACAGGATCGCCGAGCCATGCTTTTTCGCGGCGTCCGCCAGGGCTGCCGCCATGTGCGCATCGCGATAGCGTTGGGCGAGTGCCATGTTACCGAAGGCCGTGCGCGGCATGAGCCCGCAGTGCGAGGCTTCGAGTTCGTCGAGCAGTGCGTTCTGGAGCGCCTCCGGCAGTGCTACGTCGAGGCCGAGGCGAGAAACCGTATCGGCGGGAAGCGCTTCAAGCCCACGCCGTGCGACGTCGCGCACTTCAGCGCGTGCAGGATGACCCGGTAGCATCGGCAGGCCCTGCGTAACCGCAACCTCGAAGATGGGCATGAACAGCTCGGCTGCCGGCCAGCTGCTGTTCTTCCAATCGAGCCGCTCCAGCAGATCGCGGGCTCCGGCGGCAGTCGGCTCGGGGCGCGTCTCGAGAGCTGCGGCCTGATCCGTGCGGAGATGTTCGAAGACGAGTGCCGGTGGCGTCTTTTTGGCTGCGACGAGCTCGGTGACGATCGATTTGAGCAAGGCGGCGCGGAGCGCGTGCTGCGCACCATTGTCGTGCATCTCACCGAGCAGGACGACGCCGCCATTTTCGAGATGCGCTTTCAGAGCCCGGCGCAATTGCTCCATAGGCGCGCCCGCACAGACTTCGCCCGCGCCGGGGCTAAGCGTCTCGGTTCCCTTCATGATGGTGCCGACGAGCGGATGTCCGCCGCTCTTGGCATCCCATCGCTCAGCGGGAGAGAGCGTGATGGCAGGGCTCGGGCACGCGGCCTGTGCCCGGGCGTGGTCGAGAGGCATGGCGACGAGATGCGCGGCCATGACAGCGGCGAGTGCGGCACGGATCATGATGGTCGGCTCAATTTGTCTTTGGCACGCTCTTGCCCTCGCCGATATCCCAGTAGAGGCCGGCCATGAGCTGGATGGCGCTCCGCGAGAGCGGCATGAGGATGTGTTCGTCCGGTGCGTGCTGCGAGCACGAGGCATAGGAGTGCGGGATCCAGATCGTCGGCATTCCGAGATCATCGGTGAAGATGTCGTTGCAAATGGAGCCGCCCGTGGACGGAATGATGGCGGGCTTCACATTCGTCGAGCGCTGCGCCGAGTTGGTCGCGAACGCAGCCCATGGATGATCCGGCTCCGTGCGCGTCGCCGAGAACCCGCCGTCGTTCGCTGAGGGCGGCGGCACGACCTTCACCAGCGTGTGCCCTTTGGCCGCCAGATGCGCCTGCACAGCCGGGATGATCTGATCGATGTTCGTGCCGGCGACGAAGCGGAGCTGGCAGTTCGCAACAGCCTTGGGCGGTATCGCATTCACGGGCCGCTCGGGCGTTCCCGTGGTGAAGGCGAGGATGTTGAACGTATTGGCTGCGTACACGCGCTCGGCAGGCCGCAGCTCCGGCTCGCCCCACCACTCGTCGACCTCGGGGCCCTTGTCGCCGCCGTCGATCTCGACATCGGCCAGCACATCCTTCACCGCGCGCGACATCGGCGGCGCCTTGAGCGCCTCGATGAGCAACTCGCCTTTCGGTCCGACGATGGAGGCGAGCGCGTGCGCAAGAATGAAGCCGGGATTGGCGATCAGGCCACCCCAGTTACCCGAGTGATGCCCGCCTTCGCGCAGATCGACGACCAGATCGAAATTCAGCGCGCCGCGGCAGCCGAGCGAGATCGTCGGACGGTCCTGCTTCACGCGCGGGCCATCCGAGGCGATCAGAACGTCGGCGGCGAAATCCGTCTTGTTGGCGCGGACGAGTTCTTTGAGACCCTTGGAGCCTGCTTCCTCACCGGTCTCGATGATGAACTTGGCATTGAAGCCGAGCGAGCCGCCGCGCTCGGCCATGACGGCGGCGAGCGCTGCCATGTTGAGCGTGTGCTGCCCCTTGTTGTCGGCTGTCCCGCGACCGTACAGGCGATCGCCGTCGCGCGCCGTGATCCACGGGCCTTTGCCCTTCGCCCAGCGCTCGTCCATGCCATGGACGACATCACCATGGCCATAGCCGAGCACGGTCGGCAGGCTTGGGTTTTCGATGCGCGTCGCGAGCAGCACCGGCCCCTGACCGGAGAATGGATTTTCATACGACTTGAGGGAAAAGCCCATGGCCTCGAAGGCCGGCGTCATATGCTCATTGAGATAGCGATGGCATTCGGCAACCGCCTTCGGATCGGGAAAGCGCTGGCTCTCCGTGCGCACGGCGACTCGATCAGCGAGTTCGCGCTCGAAGTTTCCACTGTCGACATATTGCTCGGCGCGGGCGATGGCACCGGTGCGGCTCCCACTCATTCGGCAGCTTCCTTCTTCACGTCGTCATCATAGAGGTGGCACTCTACCATGCCCGCCGCACTGGTCAGCGGTCGAGGGACGATCGTGTCGCAGGGACCGAAACGGCGCGCGCAGCGCGGATGAAAGCGGCAACCCGAGGGCATGTTCAGCGGGTTCGGATAGGCCGCGCCGAGCTGCGTGTCCGGTACGCCGAGTCCGGGCTCGGGTGTGAGCACGGATTTCAGCAGCGCCTCCGTGTAGGGATGGCGCGGATTGCGGAAGAGCGTGTCGGTATCCGTCTGCTCGACGAGGCGGCCGAGGTACATGACCGCCACGCGATCGGCCATGTGCTCGACGACGGCGAGATTGTGGCTGATCAGCAGGTACGTCAAGCCGAGCTCGCGCCGCAAATCCTGCAGGAGGTTCAGGATCTGCGATTGCACGGAAACATCGAGCGCCGACGTCGGCTCATCGCAGATGACCATGCGCGGGCGGTTGATGAGTGCACGGGCAATGGCGACGCGCTGGCGTTGACCGCCCGAGAGCTGGCTCGGATAGTTGTCGAAGAGCCGCCGCGCGAGGCCGACGAGCTCCATCATCTCATGGACGCGCTTTTTCTCGTCCGCGCTGCTGACGCCGCCCTGCACGCGGAGCGGCAATCCGATGATCGAGCCGACGGATTTGCGCGGATTGAGCGACGAGTACGGGTCCTGGAAAACGGGCTGCACGAGGCGCGCGACATCGCGGCGCTTCATGCCGGCGAGTGGCTGGCCGTCGATCTTGAGCGTTCCGGACGACGGCGGCATCAAGCCGAGCAGCATGCGCGCAAGCGTTGTCTTGCCGCAGCCGGACTCGCCGACGAGGCCGACGACCTCACCCTGCCGGATGGAAAGCGTAACGCCGTTGACGGCGTGCAGCGGCTTCTTCGCTTTCATGAAGCCTTGCGAGACCATGAACATACGCGTGACGTCGACGGCTTCGAGCATGGGCGGCGCGCTCGATGCGCTGATTGCGGCCCCCAGGCGCATGGCAGCGGTGGTGCTCATGCCACGCTCTCCGCGGTCCGGAAGCCGCTGCGCATCAGCTCGTCGGCGCGAATGCAGCGGACCTGATGTGCGCTCTCCGGTGCGGCTGTGAGCGGGATGTCCGCCTCCGTGCAGGCGTCGATCGTGAATGGGCAACGGCCAGCGAAGTGGCAGCCCTGAATGTGCCCGACGAGGGATGGCACCATGCCGGGAATGGTGCCGAGGCGCTCGCCGCGTTTGGTCTTGCCTGGAATGGGAATGCAGTCGAGGAGGCCACGCGTGTAGGGATGGCGCGGGGCGCCGAACACCTCCGCCGCAGTACCCGTCTCCACGACCTGGCCCGCATACATGACGACGACGCGTGTCGCGATGCGGGCGACGACACCGAGGTCGTGCGTGATGAGCACGAGGCCCATGTGAAACTCGCGCTGCAGCTCGGCCAGCAGATGCAGAATTTGCGCCTGGATCGTGACGTCGAGCGCGGTCGTCGGCTCGTCGGCGATGATTAGATCGGGGCCCGTCATCAACGCCATGGCAATCATGACGCGCTGGCGCAGGCCGCCGGAGAGCTGATGCGGATACTGGCGCAGGCGCTGATCGGCCGCCGTGATGCCGACGCGCTCCAGCAGGTGCACGGCGCGCTCGCGCGCCTTTGCGCGCGGCACCTTGCGATGGCGCAGCAGGGCTTCCTCGAGCTGATTGCCGATGGTGTAGGCGGGATTGAGCGACGTCATAGGCTCCTGGAAGATCATCGCCATGCGGTTCCCGCGCAGATCCGACATGGTCGTTTCGGTGACACCGACGATCGGATCGCCGAGGAGTGTGAGCTCGCGTGCGACGCGTCGCGCGCGCTTCGGCAGCAGGTCCATGATCGCGAGTGCCGTGAGCGATTTACCGCAGCCGGACTCGCCGACGATGCAGACGGTCTCGCCGCGATCGACGTGAAAGCTCACGCCTTGCACGGCATTCAATGTTCCAGAGGGTACCGGCAGCGAGACTTCAAGTCCCTCGACGGTCAGGATGCGATCGCTCATTGGCCCTTTGTTCTTCTCAGCTCTGCTTCTAGCTGCGGTTCTCCGGTGCGGTCACATCACGCAATCCGTCGCCGACGAGGTTGATCGCCAATACGAGCATGAAGAGTGCGACGCCCGGTATCGCGATCAGCCAGGGATCGAAGTACATGAGACCCTTGGCCTCGGCGATCATGAGACCCCAGGACGGTGTCGGGGGTTGAACGCCAAGTCCCAGGAACGAAAGCGCCGCTTCTAGCAGGATGGCGTGCGCCATCTCGAGCGTCGCGACCACGATGAGATGGTTCATCACGTTCGGCGCAATCTCGGTCAGCAAGATGCGCAGATGCGAGCAGCCGAGCGCCTCGGCGGCGGTGACGAACTCGAGCGAGCGCACCTGTTGCGTCGCCGATCGCATGACAACGGCGAAGCGATCCCAGATGAGCAGGCCGAGCACCCATATGACCACCGTCAGCGACGAGCCGACGATGCTGACGACGGCGAGTGCCACCAGGATGACGGGCATCGAAAGGCGCGTCGTGATCAGGAAGTTCACCACCATGTCGACGCGGCCGCCGAAGTAGCCGGCCATGACCCCGAGCACCGTGCCGATGAACCCCGAGATGATCATCGCGGAGAAGCCGATCAGCAGCGAGACCTGCGCGCCATGATAGAGCCGCGAGAGGTAGTCGCGGCCGAGGTGGTCCGTGCCGAGGGGATGGCTCCACGTCACCTTGGGACTGTCGTGCCAGATGGGTGGGATCAGCTTGCGGCCGAGCTGCTGATCATAGGCGTCGTGAGGTGAGATGACGTTCGCAAACAGCGCCATGAAGATGATGACGAGCAGTACGAAGGCGCCGAACATCAGGCCGAAGTGACCGAAGACGCGCCGCCGCATCATGACGCCGGGCGATGGCGCAAGGATCTCCTCGGCGGTCTGTACGCCGGCACGCGCAAGAGTGGTGCGGGTTATGGTCGTCTCGGCCATGTCAGGTCACCCTGATGCGCGGATCGAGGAAAGCATTGAGCATGTCGGCGAGGAAGGTGATCACGACATAGATGATCGAGAGGATCAGCACGATCGCCTGCATCATCGGCAGATCCTTGCGCTGGATCGACTCCCACGCGAGATAGCCAAGACCGTTGATCTGGAAGATCGTCTCGATGACGATCGAGCCGCCGAGCATGAAGCCGAACTGCACGGCCGCGAGCGCGACGACCGGGATCACGGCATTGCGCAGCGCGTGCTTGAAGAGCACCGTCATAGGGCGCAGCCCCTTGGCCCGCGCGGTGCGGATGTAGTCGGAGCCCAGTACCTCGAGCATTCCCGCGCGCGTGAGCCGCATGACCGCCGGCGCCACGTTGTAGCCGAGCGCCACTGCCGGCATGACGAAGTTCCACCAGCTATCCTGGCCGGTGATCGGCAGCCAGCGCAGCATGACGCCGAACACGAGGATCAACGTGAGGCCGAACCAGAATGTCGGCATGGCCTGGCCGACAACGGCGAGTGTGAGTGCCGCGCGGTCGAAGATGCTGTTCGGCTTCACGGCGGCGAGCACGCCGAGGGGGATCGCGAGTGTCAGGCCGAACGTGATGGCGCAGGCGCCAAGCAGCATGGTCGTCGGCAGGCGCTCGAAGATCACGTCCGCGACCGGCAGGCGCAGGCCGTACGAACGGCCGAGATCACCATGGAGCGCGTGCCAGAGCCAGTCGAGGTACTGGACGAGGATGGGCCGGTCGAAGCCGTAGTATTTGCGGATGTTCTCGATGTCATCCGGGCGCGCGCCCTCGCCCGCGATGGTGATGGCCGGATCGCCCGAGAGATAGTTCATCGAGAAGGTGATCAGCGACACAGTCAGCGCGACGAGGATCGCCACGCCTAATCTCTTGAGGGCATAGATCGCCATGAACAGTGTCCGCTGTCGAAAGGCCGATGGCCGCCCAGACACCGCTGCTTGGAGCCGGCGTCCGGGAGGTTGTCATCGGATCCGTGTCGGTGCCGTCAGTACGGCACGCGCCTCACTTCCACTTCGCGTTGTAGAACTGCGGAATCTCATCGGACGTCGCCTTGAAGTCGAGATCCTTCGAGTAGGCGTAGTACTTGGCGTACGTGAACATCGGTACCCAGTAGGCCTCGTCGGCGATCTTCTTCAGCGCCTTGTCCCAGAGCCCCGCGCGCTTGTCCGGATCAATGGTGCTGTTCGCGACCTTGATCATTTCAATCACTTCCTTGTCCTGGGAAAGGTCGTCGGGCGAGCCGGTGAAGAAATGGCCGGTGCTTGCCGAGACGTCGGGGATCGAGCTCGATCCCCAGGTCAGGTTGGTCACGGCCACCTGTCCCTTGTGAATGGCCTGCACGAGTGGCCCGTACTGCAGATAGACGAGGCGCGGCTTGAGGCCGACGCGCACGAGGTCGCCGATCACGGCTTCCGTGACGTGACGCTCACGATAGGCGTGCAGATCGAACTCGAAGCCGTTCGGATGGCCGGCCTCCGCGAGCAGCTTCTTCGCCTTCTCGGGATTGTAGTCGTACTTGGTCACGTCCTCCGAGCAGCCGAACTGGTCCGGATGGCAGGGGGAGTGGATTACCTGCGAGGGCGCGCCGATGAGGTTGTCGACGAGCGACTTGCGGTTGATCGCGTGATAGACGGCCTGGCGCACACGCTTGTCCATGAAGCGTTTGTCCGGCGAGCGGCCAGTGGCGTCGAAGGTCAGGTATGAAATGCGCAGCGTCTTGGCGTTCTCGATCGTCAGGTTCGGCGCGCGCATCATGCGCTCGGCCTCGTCCTTCGGCACGTCCCAGACCCAGTCTATGGCGCCGGTCATCAGCTCGGCATGACGGGTGTTGGAGTCCTTGATCGTGCGGAACAGGATCTTGCCGATGTGCGGTTTGCCCTTTGGGCTGCCTTCCCAGTAGTTCGGATTTTTCTCGAGCAGAACGGACTGTCCCGGCTTCAGCTCGGCGATCTTGTAGGGGCCAGTACCGTCGGACGGCACGGCACCGAAGTCCTTCTTGCCATCAGGGCGTGCCGGCGCTTTTTCGTAGTGTCCCTTCGGTAGGATATTGCCGGCGCCCGCGAGGAAGATCAGGGCGGTGGGGAAGGGCTTCTCGAAGTTGACGCGGACCTTGTGCTTGTCCAGCACGTCGACCTTCTTGATCTCGCGCAGATAGGAGCGGTTCAGCGAGCCGTTGGCGGGATCGATGATGAAGTTGAGCGTATAGGCGACGTCCTCGGCATCGAGCTCCTTGCCCGAGTGGAACTTCACGCCCTTGCGAATATTGAAGTCGAGCGTGGTGTCGTTCTCCCACTTCCACGATTCAGCGAGCGCGGGTACCGGCTTGTAGTTCTGGTCGAGATGAACCAGCCGGTCGAAGATCAGCGTCCCCATCACCACGAGCTCGCGGGTGTTGAGATAGCTCGAATCCGTGATCGGGTTCTCGCGGTCGGTGGCCCACACGAGCGTATCGTTGGCCTTTCCGGCTTGCGCGTGCGTCCCCCAAAGCGCGGAGACGGCAATGGCTGTGGCTGCAAGCGTGAAAACATAGCGCCGCATTGGGCGATCCCTCCTTCTGGTTCAGTTGTGACGGTGGCCCGCGTAAGTCCGGACCTTAGGCAGCAAGTTCCCACCAAACTGGGCCGCAATGCAAGGGGTTTAGGTCGTACGACGACTGAGGGCTGGAGCCGCATCGCGACCTTCGAGCCGCCGCATCGGAGGGCTGCAGCCAAAACGCCTTGCCTCGGTCATTCTGCGTGTGCACTGAGGAAGCGCGCGGGTCTGCGATTCGATATGGACCGCGAAAGGAACGCGCGGGCCGAGGACGTCGGGCGCAGATCCGGTAACACCGAGAGCGACAGGCGCCGTTCCGTTTTGCGCCGTAACAGCCGCAGAGGACGCGCGTGTCGGACAACGAGAAGTCTTCGGGCGGCGACCCTTCCTCCGCAAAGTCGCATGATCCGCGTCCGCTCGTGAGCGACGATCCCATTCGTGCGGTCATCTGGATTACGGTCTCGATGGCCCTGTTCGCCGTTCTCGCCGCGGCCTCGCGGCAGGCAGCCCTCATGGGCATGCATCCGCTTCAGATCGTGTTCCTGCGCAATGTCTCTGCGACGCTCTTCCTGCTGCCCATGCTGATGGTGCGTGGACGCTCGCTGCTGCGCTCCAATGCGCTCCCGCTGTACGGTCTGCGCGTAGGCATCCAGCTTTTTTCGATGACGGCGTGGTTTTATGCGCTCGCGCTCATTCCCATTGCCGAGGTGACTGCGATCAGCTTCCTTGCGCCGGTGTTCGGCACGCTCGGTGCCATCGTATTTCTCGGCGAGAAGGTTCGTATCCGGCGCTGGACGGCAATCATCGTCGGCTTCATCGGTGCCATGATCATCCTGCGGCCGGGCACGCAGGAGTTCGGTTTAGGGCAGCTCTGCGCCGTGCTGAATGCCTTGGGCTCCGGCGTCGTCGTGGCCCTGTTGAAACAGCTCTCCAGCGAGGACGATTCCGGCAAGATCGTCTTCCTGACCACCATCATGATGGTTCCGCTGACACTCGTGCCGGCGCTGCTCGTCTGGCAGACGCCCGGCATCGAGTATCTACCGGTCATCCTGACAATCGGCATCACGGCCGTCCTCGGGCATTACTGCCTCATGCGCGGCTTTGCCTCGACCGAGGCCTCGCTCGTCATGACCTTCGACTTCTCACGCCTGCCATTTGCGGTCGCGATCGGATGGCTCGCTTTCGGCGAGATCATCGATCTCTGGACGTGGGTGGGCGCGGCCGTGATCTTCGCCTCGGCCATCTACATCACACGCCGAGAGGCGAGGCTGCGCAGCCAGGCGCGTATCGAGAAGATTGCCCAAAAGAGCGAGTGAGCCCG
>JAEYPL010000212.1 GCA_023410905.1 Pseudomonadota bacterium | reverse complement strand
GCTGTAAGCCTCATAAACCGGTCCGAACTTGCTGCGGAGGAAGTCGGCCTCCTTCGCGGCCGTCACCGAAAATACGGCATAGGCGACAAAACCGAGCCCGAGCGCGACCAGCAGCGAACCATACATGAGGCCGACGCCGACAGCGCCAATGCACGAGAAGAAGTAAAGCGGGTTCCGCATCATCGAGTACGGGCCTGTCGTCACGAGCTCCACATTCTTCTTGGAGCCGACGTAGAGGATGCTCCACATCCGCCCGACCATGCACGCGAAGACGAGGCAAATGCCGATGATCTCGATGAACTCGTGGGCGGCGCCGTCCCAAGTGGGCTGGGCCAGGAAGAGGAGCGGGAGCGTCATCAGCGCCCCAGCTTGCAGGATGTGAATGCGCTGACGCTGCAGTACTGGCGTTGCTCTCATGGTGGCCCCCTGCGGACGATCGACCACCTGTCGGCTCTGCCTCAATTGCAGCAAATTGAAGGCAAGAGATCGCGTACGTCCTCGCCCGATACTCTATGTCGCGTCGTGGAAGATGATGCCGAGCGTATGCCGGCGGCCGCTCAGCACCTCGCTCACGCCATGGCGAAGGTTCACGCGGTACGTCCCGCGTGTACCTGCGACTGGACGATGATGAACAGCGCACACGACACCATCGCCCTGCCCCAAGGGCGCAACCGATGCCCGTGACTGCATGCGCGGGCGCTGCTCGGTGATGACGAACTCGCCACCCGTGAAGTCGCGTCCCGGAGCCGACAGCAGGATCGCAATCTGCAGCGGAAAGACGTGCGCGCCGTAGAGATCCTGATGCAGGCAATTGTAGTCGCCGGCAACGTACTGCAGGAGCAGCGGCGTCGGCCTGGTCTGGCCGGCGGCGTGGCAGCGCTGCAGGAACGCCTCATGCGTCGCGGGGCACTGCACGTCGATCCCCCTGGCCGCGTTCCAGCGATTGGCAATCTGCGCAAGTGGTGGATAAAGCGCGGGACGCAAGACACCGATCAGCTCCGGCAGCGGATAGGAGAAGTACTTGTACTCCCCCTTTCCGAAGCCGTGACGCGCCATATGAATATGGCTACGGAAATGGTGGTCCTCGGGATACATACTCGCCACCGTCCGACACTGCTCGGCCGTCAGCAGATGCGGAAGGATGGCGAAGCCGCGCGCGTCGAGGCTCGCGCCGGCCGCCACCCAGTCGGTCTCCGCCAGCGATGAAGGCTGAGCCGTACGCTGCCGTTCGCGGGCCGCGCTCACGACTGCGCCTCCCGCGCCAGAAGCTCGCGCTTGCGTTCGACACCCCAGCGGTAGCCGGAGAGCCCTTGGTCGCTGCGCACCACGCGATGGCACGGTATTGCGACGGCGAGCCTGTTCGCGGCGCACGCCGCCGCGACGGCGCGCACGGCTTTCGGCATCCCGATGCGCTCCGCGAGCTCGGAATAGCTGACGGTCTTGCCTGCCGGGATCTCGCGTAGGGCCTGCCAGACGCGGTGCTGGAAAGCGGTGCCGCGCACATCGAGAGGCAGATTGAAGCGGGTGCCTGGTGCCTCGATGAGCGCGATCGCCTTGGCGAGCACCTTCTCGAATTTCCGATCACCGCCGATGAGCTCCGCGTTCGGAAAGCGGCCTTCGAGATCTCGGAGGAGCGTCTCGGGATCGTCGCCGAGCAGGATGGCGGCTATGCCTTTGTCGCTGGCCGCGACGAGGATCGCACCGAGTGAGCACTGCCCGATCGCAAAGCGCAGTTGCATATCCTTGCCTCCTGCACGGAAGTTCGTGGGCGTCATGCCGAGGATCTCATCGGTGTGGGCATAGAAACGGCCGCTCGAATTGAAGCCGGCCTCGTGAAGAGCTTCTGTCACGCTGGGACTCCTTTTGAGGTTATCGCGCACGCGCTTCTGTCGATGCGCAACGGCGTAGGCCTTGGGCGTCACACCCGTGATGCCCTTGAAAATGCGATGGAAGTGATAGGGACTGAGGCCCACGGTTGCGGCGAGTGCTTCGAGTGTCGGCGGCTCCTCCGCCTCTTCGATGAGGCGACAGGCCTTGGCCACCCGTTGAGCGTGCTCCGTTTCGAGCGAGATCGCTTCAGGCTTGCACCGCTTGCACGGACGAAAGCCCGCTGCCTCTGCCGCAGCAACCGACGTATGGAAGGCCATGTTCTCGCGCCGCGCGAGCCGCGACGGACACGACGGCCGGCAATAGACGCCCGTCGTCGCCACCGAATAGACGAACGTGCCGTCGAAGCTCTTGTCCCGAGCTGCCACGGCCGCGTAGAGCCGATCCTCATCGAGCCTGGACGGGCGGGCCTTCGCGATAGCGTTTCTGTCGGCCATAGGTATGTTCTTTCTCACTTCCATGTGCCGTAACATAGGCCCCTTCGCCTCTGCCCACACTCCGGTCCTTGCTTTCAAATTCGGATTTCCGCCATTCGGGCAATTCGCGCCGAATTCCTGGCTGGATTGGTCCGCACATTGACTGTGGAGACGCTCTTCTATCAATTTCCCGTGCTGCACCCCGGCAGCGCCCATCCGCGGAGTGATGCCCATGTTGC
>JAEYPL010000208.1 GCA_023410905.1 Pseudomonadota bacterium | reverse complement strand
CTTACTTCGGATGGGGGCGCTTCTCGGGTAGCGGACTGCCGGTCGGCATCGCCAGCGGCAATGGTCGCATCGAGGCCGTTGAAATTGACGTGGCCACAAAGACTGCCGGGAGGATCAGGGAAATTCTGGTCAACGAAGGAGATTTCGTCGAGGTTGGGCAGGTGCTGGCGCGCATGGAGACCGATCAGCTCGAGGCCCAACGCCGGCAGGCTGAGGCGCAGCTCAAACGCGCCAGGATTGGGATCGATACCGCCCGCAGCCTTGTCACCCAACGCGAGGCGGAGCGCACAGCCGCAGACGCAGTGGTTGCGCAGCGCAAAGCTCAGCTAGATGCAGCTCAGCGTAAGCTCGCGCGATCCGAGGAGCTGGCGCGGCGCGAGACGGTTTCCCAGCAGGTGCTGGATGACGACCGAGCCGCGGAGCAAGGAGCACTTGCCGCTGTTGCTGCTGCCCAAGCTCAGCTCGCTGCCTCGGAGGCCGCAATCGGGGCGTCGAAAGCGCTGGTCGTCGACGCCGAAGCCGCAGTGGATGCTGCTCAGGCGGCGATCGAGAGTATTGCGACCGACATCAATGACAGCACGCTGAAGTCCCCACGCCCCGGACGCGTTCAGTATCGCGTTGCTCAGCCCGGCGAAGTTTTGTCCGGTGGCGGCCGTGTTCTCAATCTTGTGGATCTGGGAGATGTGCACATGACCTTCTTCCTGCCGACAGCACAGGCCGGGCGCGCCGCCATCGGCGCCGATGCGCGGATCGTGCTCGATGCGGCACCCGAGTACGCCATTCCCGCGAAAATAAGCTTCGTCGCCAACGTGGCGCAGTTCACGCCGAAGACGGTGGAGACCGAGGAAGAGCGCCAGAAACTCATGTTCCGGGTCAAAGCGCAGATCTCGCCGGAGCTACTGAAGAAGTACATCGAGCACGTCAAAACCGGCCTGCCGGGCGTCGCCTATGTTCGGCTGTCGCCTGATGCCGCGTGGCCCGCAAAACTGCCAGCAAAGCCCTTGCAATGACCACCACGCCACGTTCGGCAGATCGCGGAGGCGCACCAGTTGTCCGGATCGAGAATGTCGGCCAATCATACGGCACGACACGCGCACTCGATGCGGTCACACTCGATCTGCCCGCAGGCTGCATGGTCGGCCTGATCGGGCCAGATGGCGTCGGCAAGTCGAGCCTGCTGTCGTTGATCGCCGGCGCGCGCATGATCCAGGAGGGGCGCATCGAGGTGCTCGGTGGCGACATCTCCGATCCGCGGCATCGCCAGAAAGCCTACACGCGCATTGCCTACATGCCGCAAGGGCTCGGCAAGAACCTCTACCCGACGCTTTCCGTCTTCGAGAACGTCGATTTCTTCGGCCGCCTGTTCGGCCACAACAGGCGCGAGCGCAACCACCGCATTACCCGGCTTCTCGAGCGCACGGGACTGGCACAGTTTGCGGATCGACCAGCCGGAAAGCTTTCCGGTGGCATGAAGCAGAAGCTTGGGCTTTGCTGCGCGCTGATCCATGATCCCGATCTGCTGATCCTCGATGAGCCGACGACCGGCGTCGATCCTCTGTCGCGGCGGCAGTTCTGGGAGCTAGTCGACGATATCCAGCGTGATCACGATCACACGCGCATGAGCGTCATCGTCGCAACGGCTTACATGGAGGAGGCCAGCCGCTTCGACTGGCTGGTCGCCATGGACGCCGGCCGGGTGCTCGCAACTGGAACTCCGCACGATCTGCTGGAGCAGACGGGAGCATCTAATCTTGATGCAGCATTCATCGCGGTGCTGCCTGAGGAAAAGCGCCGTGATCATCGCACCGTGGTCATTCCGCCGCGAAACGCGGCGACCGACGGCGAGATCGCCATCGAAGCCGCGCATCTGACGATGCGCTTCGGCGACTTCGTTGCCGTCGACAATGTCAGCTTCCGTATTCCGCGCGGGGAGATCTTTGGCTTTCTCGGCTCGAACGGTTGCGGCAAGACCACGACCATGAAGATGCTGACCGGCCTCCTGCCGGTCACAGAAGGCACCGCCAAGCTCTTTGGGCGCGAGGTCAATCCCAGGGACATCGATGTCCGACGCCGGGTTGGCTACATGTCTCAGGCGTTCTCGCTCTACGCCGAGCTGACCGTTCGCCAGAACCTCGATCTGCACGCCCGGCTGTTCGATATGGGCCCAAGCGAGATTCCACAGCGCATTGAGGAGATGTCCCGACGCTTCGGCTTGCGCGACGTCATGGATGCGATGCCCGAAGAGTTGCCGCTTGGTATCCGCCAGCGCCTGTCACTCGCCGTGGCAATGATACATTCGCCGGATATCCTGATCCTCGACGAGCCGACCTCCGGCGTCGATCCGGTCGCACGTGACGCCTTCTGGCAGATCCTTTCGGATCTCTCGCGCAAGGACAAGGTCACGATCTTCGTCTCGACGCACTTCATGAACGAGGCGGCACTGTGCGACCGCATCTCACTCATGCACGCAGGCAAGGTGCTCGTCAGCGACACACCCGCAGCGATCATCGCGAAGCGATCCACGACTTCACTGGACGAGGCCTTCATCGCCTATCTCGAGGATGCCATCGATCAGGAGCCGAGGAAAGACCAACCGGCTGCGCAGAGCACGCCCATCGAGGCGCCCAGCGCTGCGCACAGAGCGAGATCCAGCTTCCCTTTTCTCGACCTGCGCCGTCTGCTGGCCTATACCCAACGAGAGACGCTCGAGCTGCGCCGTGATCCCATCCGAGGGACGCTTGCGGTACTCGGCACCGTCATCCTGATGTTCGTCATCGGCTACGGCATCAACATGGATGTCGAGAACCTCTCCTTTGCCGTTCTCGATCGCGACGACACGAGCATCAGCCGTGACTACACACTCCAGATCGCCGGTTCCCGCTACTTCATCGAGAGGCGGCCGATTACGGACTACGACGATCTCGATCGCAGAATGATAAATGGCGATATCAGCTTGGCCATCGAGATTCCACCGGGCTTCGGTCGGGATGTGGCGCGCGGAAAGAATGTGCAGATCGGAGCATGGATCGACGGCGCCATGCCCATGCGTGCCGAAACCATTCGGGGCTATGTGCAGGGAATGCACGCGAGCTGGCTCACGCAGAAAGCGCGCGAACAATACGGTGCCGCCGCCTTGGCCGGAGCCTTCAATATCGAGATTCGCTATCGCTACAATCCCAGTGTTCTGAGCCTTGTGGCCATGGTGCCAGCCATCATGCCAATGCTTCTGCTGATGATTCCGGCGATGCTGGCGGCGCTCAGTGTGGTACGTGAGAAGGAGCTCGGCTCGATCATCAATTTCTACGTTACCCCAGTGACACGCATGGAGTTCCTGGTCGGCAAGCAGCTCCCGTACATCGCGCTCGCCTTCATGAACTTCCTGATGTTGACGGCATTTGCCATCTTCGTGTTCCGAGTGCCATTCACCGGTAGTTTCCTGACGCTCGCGGCGGCCGCGCTCCTCTATGTGATCATCACCACCGGTATGGGGCTCGTGATCTCCTCCTTCATGAAGAGTCAGATTGCAGCCATCTTCGGCACTGCCCTGATCACGCTTATTCCGGCCTCGCAGTACTCTGGCGTGATCGATCCCGTGTCCTCCCTGGAGGGCATGGGCAAACTGATCGGCCAGATCTATCCGACGACCTATTTCGTTACGATCTCGCGTGGAACCTTCTCAAAGGCGCTGAGCTTCGGCGATCTCGCATCTTCCTTCATCCCTCTGCTCATAGCCATTCCCGTCATCTATGCCCTGGGGGTGACCCTTCTCAATAAGCAGGCACGGTAGACGATGCGCCTCACGCATGTCCTCAATCTGGGTATCAAGGAAATACGCGGTCTCGTGCGTGATCCCGTCCTGCTGTTCCTGATGATCTACTCCTTTACCCTGTCGATCTACACAGCGGCGACGGCCATGCCGGAAACACTGAACCGTGCGGCGATCGCCATCGTCGACGAGGACCGTTCCCCCGTCTCCTCGCGCATCATCACATCGCTGTATCCGCCATTCTTCGTGCCGCCGCAGGTCATCACGCAGTCCGAGATGGATGCCCGAATGGATGCCGGTCTCGATACGTTCGCGCTCGACATTCCCCCCAATTTCCAGAGAGATCTTCTTGCAGGCAAGGCGCCGACCATCCAGCTTAATGTCGATGCGACGCGTGCCGCTCAGGCGTTTACGGGTAGCGGCTATGTTCAGGCGATCGTGTCGGCGGAAGTCGACGAGTTCCTGAACCGTCATCGTGGTGAAGCGAGCGTGCCGGTTGATCTGGCACTCAGAGCGCGTTTCAATCCGGAGCTCAACAAGGGTTGGTTTGGAGCCATCTCGGAGGTCATCTCGTCGATTGCCATGCTCTCGATCGTGCTGACTGGTGCGGCTCTCATTCGCGAGCGCGAGCATGGCACGATCGAGCATCTTCTGGTGATGCCCATAACGCCGTTGGAGATCATGGTAAGCAAAGTCTGGTCTATGGGCCTCGTCGTCTTGATCGCGTCATCCCTGTCGATTTTGGTGATCGTACAGGGCCTGCTCAGTGTTCCCGTTGCGGGCTCACTCATCCTATTCGTGATTGGCACGGCGCTGATGCTGTTCGCGACGACGTCTCTCGGCATTTTCCTCGGCACTGTGGCAGGCTCGATGCCCCAGTTCGGCCTGTTGATCATGCTCGTGTTGTTGCCGCTGGAAATGCTTTCTGGCGCCATGACACCCCGCGAAAGCATGCCGGATGTCATCCAGTATCTGATGCTCGTGGCGCCCACGACGCATTTCGTCATGCTGGCACAGGCGATACTCTTCCGGGGGGCGGGCCTCAGTGTCGTGTGGCCGCAACTTCTGGCGCTTCTCCTGATTGGTGCCGCGCTGTTCACACTGGCGCTCAGCCGCTTCAGGCAGTTCTTGCGATGATGGTGCAAATGAGTATGTGGTGGCACACAGCCAAGCGCTCACGAATGCCGCCGACGACATGCGCCTCGCTTAAGCTCAGAGTGTCCAATAGGCTGCTGGAATGACCATCGAAAATGATCAAAAGCCCGAGCACCTTGGTTTGAGGCGCTCGCTCACTTTCTGGCCTCTCTTGTTGTACGGCCTCGCCGTCATTGTGGGGGCGGGGATCTATGTCGCTATCGGTTCCGTTATCGAGCGAGCTGGTGCAGCCGCCCCATTGTCCTTCTTGCTTGCGGGCATCGCAGCAGGCATGACCGGCCTCTGCTATGCCGAATTAGCCAGCCGCTTTCCGGAGGCCTCGGGAGCGGTTGCGTACGTTAAGCAGGGTTTTGGCTCCGACCGGCTAGCACAGGTGACCGGTATGGTCTTGACACTCGCGGTTGCGGTCGCAGCCGCCTCAATCGCAAGCGGCGCCGTACACTATCTATCCGTGCTCATCGGCTTACCACCGGCGGCCCTTGTCGCATTGTTGGTCATGGCCTTCACCTTACTCGCCATGGTTGGGGTGCGGGAAAGTACAGGCTTCGCTGCGGCCATCGGTGCTCTTGAGATCTTGGGTCTCGCCATTGCGGCGTGGGTCGGGTTTGTTGCGGCGCCGACTTTGGATGTCGTGGCCATGCTGCCATCGAGCATCGATGGGTGGCAGGGCGTCGTTGCTGGCGCCTTTATCGCATTCTTCGCGTTTATTGGCTTTGAAAGCCTGGCCAATATGGCGGAGGAGACCAAGGATCCATGTCGCACGCTACCCTACAGCATCGTCGGTGCAGTCTTGGTAAGCACGCTACTTTACGTCGTCGTAGCGGCCGCGCTCGTGCTTGCCGGGCGCGGCGGCCAGAGTCCGTTGATCGACCTGTTCGACGGCGGGCAGGCGACGCTGTTTGCCGCGGTCGGTGCATTGGCGATCGCCAATGGTGTATTGGTCGAGATCATGATGTTGGCGCGACTGTTCTTCGGCATGGCACAACGACGGCAGTTGCCAGCCGTGCTCGGTCGCGTTCACCCGCGCACCCGAACGCCGATCGAAGCAACCGCGCTTGCGGGCGCAATTGTTCTGGCCACTGCGCTGCTATTGCCGTTCGAGCGACTGCTGGCGCTGGCGAATGCCTTGACGCTTGGCATTTTTGCGATCGTCGATCTCGCGCTTTGGCGCATTCAAGGACGGCAGCCGGCCGCCGAAGACGTTTTCTCGGTGCCGCGGTGGGTGCCACCGGCCGGCGCAGCACTTTGCATCGGATTGATCGCGGCAGCTGTCTCCTGACGGCTGAGGCTGCACCCCGTCTCTTGGCGGTTAGAGCTCGCCGAGTATTAGGAGCGAAGGCCACCCCCGCTGGCGCCCGCGCTGGATGCCGGGGTCGTGTGAGTACGACGGTAGGCCTCGATGCCGGCGTCTTTGAGCATTGCCGACGCTGGTTTTCAGGGTACAGCATGTCGAGGCAGGAGGAAGCTGGTATCGGCAATGATAAAACTTGGCGTCGCCACTGTTTTGGCCTCATCGACCAATACGTCGATGAGGCGTTTTTGCGCGAGGTCGCCTAAGAGCGCATTCAAGGCCGCGTCCTGCTCATCGCCACGACCAATCTTGATGCCCAGCGGCCCGTGTTGTGGGACATGGGGCGCATCGCCATGAGCCGCGATCCCGAGGCGCTGTCGCTATTCCGCAAGATCCTGCTCGCCTCCGCGTCGGTCCCGGGCGTGTTGCCGCCGGTTCGTATCAAGGTGCGCGCCAACGTCCGAACCTACGACGAATTGCACGTCGATGGCGGCGTGACGCAACAGGTCTTCCTGGCCCCGACCGCAGTCGCCTTCAAAGGCATCGATCGCACGTTGGGGCTCAGTATCAAGCGTCGGCTATAATGTTCTTCGCAACGGCAAGATCACGCCGGAGTGGCAAGCCGTCGCGGACAGAGGCATGTCCACCCGTCGAGATCGAGCGCCCGGGGCAACGGGCACCTGACATTTCACGCTCACGGCCGTCTTGCCGCGCGGGACACCTGCCACATCGCCAACGGCGAAAACGTTTGCAAACCGCGGATGGCGCAGCGTCGCTTTGTCCGCTTCGACCCACCCGTCGGCGGCGCGCCTTGTCATCCACGATGAAGGTGACCTTCAGCGGGGCACCGGCGCACTTCATCTCGCCGGCCGGACGCCCGAACAGGCCGACGCCGCCTGTTTCAAGGAAGCGGTCGATCGCAGCCGCGGACGCTTCTGCCTCAGCCGGACCCGCGTAGATCGAGGCGATCCCACCCTTGCCGCTGAGCGCGGGGTCCATACCCTGGATCGCCTGGTAGTCTAGCTTCAGCCCCATTGCGACGAACAGGAAGTCATAGGGCACCCGCTGTCCGGACGTGGTGACGACGGTGTTGGCATCGGGATTGAACTCAGCGACCGCCTGCTCGATCCATTCCACGCCACGCGGCACATAGTCGGCATTGGCCTCCGTGACATCGCTCGACCGCCAAAGACCGGCGCCGACAAGCATGAAGCCGGATTGGAAGTGATGCGCCTTCTTGGCGTCGATGAGAACGACCGTGGCATTCTCCATTTGTCGCCGCAGGCGCGCGGCAAGGGCGAGGCCCGCTGCGCCTGCCCCCGCTATGACCAACCGAGGTCGGGCCGCCGAGTTTTGCGCAGATGCGGTGTTAGCTGCCAGACCTGCTGCCGCGAGCGCGCCGGCTCCGGCCATAAACGCGCGTCTTTTCATCGTGTCTCTCCTTGTGCGATGGCGCCGTGTTTCCAGGGGCGCACCTACTGCAACGAGCCGCAGCAACAGGCTGAGTGGTCGCGATGATGGCGCCTTCTGGCGCCCGCCAGGACATAGGCGGCGCCCAGCTTGCTGACTTGAACCATACGCCCAATTGGGTCAGAGGCCTTTGAGGACAGAGATGCGCGTCTCGGATCGTGTCAGCGTGAACGCTGGCTGAGCACATGGCTCCCTCGATGCGTGCGCCACCTCCACCCGTGGCGCGGTCATACCTAGGCATGGCAGGCAATTTCCTTGGAACGTGGCCTGCGATCGAGCGCGGGCCATTTCGCCTCTTGACATAATATTCAATAAGTCGAATATTCGCACTTATGAATATTGAAGCCACCATCGATGCGTACGCCATGCGCGCAGCGGCCGATCAGGCGAGCGAGTTGCTCAAAGCTTTGGCCAATCGCCACCGCCTCCTGATTCTTTGTCAGATCATCGAAAATGAGAAATCCGTTCGCCAACTCGCCGACTTTCTCGGTGTCCGAGATTCGACGGCGTCCCAACACCTCGCTCTACTGCGCCGCGATCGCATTATCACTGCGCGCCGGAGCGGCCAGACCGTCTGGTACCGCCTCGCCAGCGGCCCCGCGCGCGAGGTTATGCAAAGCCTCCACACAGCCTATTGCGCGCCATCAACGCCGCCTCCGGCAGAGAGGCGCAGATGATCAAAATCCTGGCGGAAAGCAGCATGTCATGACGGCTCAAGCCATTGGCACCCGCCGGATATCGCTGTTCTCGCTGCGAAAAAGCCCCTCAAGCCTACGCATTGAAGGAGAAGGAAAATGACTCTCGATCGCGCCGTTCTGCTGTTCGCCGGCATCATAGTGCTCGTTTCGCTGGCGCTCGGCACCTACGTCTCGCCCTATTGGTATCTCCTGACCGCCTTTGTCGGCTTCAACCTCATCCAGGCATCATTCACCGGCTTCTGTCCGGCAGCCATACTCTTCAAGAAGCTCGGCATCAGGACCGGCGGAGCCTTCCACTGAAGCCTCATTCGACATGACGGACCACGCCTGCATGAGGAGGCGCGGCCGATCACACTTGAGAGTTCCAATGTCCTCTTCCCGTCGTCTCAGTTCCCTCATTGCGCTTCTGACCATCATTGCCAGCCCCACATCGGTCTCGGCGGCGGAATTCGTCGTGCAGGCGGTGACGGTCCCGGACATGAAAGCTGTGTTCGGACAGGTCGCGAGCCGTACTGTCGTCCCCGCGCGGGCACGGATCGGCGGGTCCATCCGGGAGATCAGGACCAGCGAGGGCAACGAGGTCCGGAAGGATGAAGTCGTTGCCGTCGTCGTCGACGACAAGCTGGCGCTCGAGCGCAGCTCCGCGGATGCAAAGCTCAAGGCGCTTCTCTCACAGCTCGACAACGCGCGCACCGAGCTCGAGCGATCACAGCAGCTTCTCGAGCGCGGGGTCACGAGCCAGACGCGCCTCGATCAGGCAAAGCTGCAGTTCGACGTCATCGTGAATCAGGTTGCCGCCGCGCGGGCGGACGTGGCCGTGATCGAGCAGCGCTCGCGGGAAGGCGAGGTGCTGGCGCCGGCCAACGGGCGCGTTCTGAGAGTTCCGGTAACGCCCGGTTCCGTTGTGCTCCCTGGCGAGGAGATCGCTCGCATCGCCAGTGGGCAATACTTTCTGCGTCTGTCGCTGCCAGAGCGGCACGCCGCCGAGATCCGCCAAGGTGCTACCGTCCGGATCGACCGGCGCGGCCTTTCTGCCACGAGCAGAGGCAGCACGACCGATGCGCGTACGGGCCGTATCGCGAAGGTCTACCCCGAGATCGTGGACGGCCGCGTCATTGCCGATGTCGAAGTGGACGACATCGGAAACTACTTCGTCAACGAGCGCACGATGGTTTGGATACCCGTGGCGCAGCGGTCGGTGCTGGCAGTGCCGCCCCATGCCGTCGTTACGCGACAGGGCGTGGACTACGTGCGTGTCGCAACGGCCGACGGCGCAATCTCTGTCGCCGTTATCCCCGGTGAAACACTTCAGCTCGACGACGGGCCACGCATCGAGATTCTGAGCGGCCTGCGCGACGGCGACCGTATCGTGCTCCCGGAACGTACGCCATGAAGCTCGGCATCGCCGGCGGCCTCACGCGCGCCTTCATCAACTCGGCGCTCACACCGCTCTTTCTTCTCGCCGCCTTCGCACTGGGTCTCGTGGCACTCGTCACTCTGCCGCGCGAGGAAGAGCCGCAGATATCAGTGCCGATGGTCGACATCCGGGTCGAGGCCAACGGACTCAAGGCCGACGATGCAGTGAAGCTGGTCACCGAGCCGCTCGAGGCCATCGTCAAGAGCATCGACGGCGTCGAGCATGTCTATTCGCCGAGTGCGGCCGACGGCGTGCTCGTCACGGCCCGCTTCCTCGCCGGCACCAGCTCCGATGCCGCGATCCTGCGCGTGCACGAGAAGATCCGCGCCAACATGGATCGGATCCCCGTCGGCATCCCAGAGCCCCTGATCGTCGGCCGCGGCATCGACGATGTCGCCATCATAGTCGTCACGCTGACACCGACCCCTGAAGCTGCATCGCGGTGGACGTCGAACGACCTCACGCGCATCGCTCGCGAGCTTCGGAGCGAGGTCATCAAGCTCGCCGACATCGGCCTCACCTACATGGTCGGCGAGCAACCCGAGGAAATTCGCGTCGAGCCGGATCCGGAGAAGCTTTCGCTCTACGGAATCACGCTCCAGCAGCTTTCCGCAAAGGTATCCGGCGCCAATCGTTCCCTGCAGATCGGAAAGGTTCGCGAAGTCCAGCAGCAGCGCACGCTTCTGGCCGGCCCGACGCTGCAGAGCGCCTCCGAGATCGGCAATCTCTTCATCACTGCCCGCGACGGACGTCCGGTCTACGTGCGCGACGTCACCCGGGTCGTGCTCGCCACCGAGCCTAACGAGGCTCGCGTCACGAATGTGCGCAAGATGCCTGCCGGGCTCGAGCGGACGCCTGCCGTATCGCTTGCCATTGCCAAGCGGCCGGGCACCAACGCAGTCGTCATAGCCGACGAGATCATCGAACGCCTGGAGCAGGTGCGCGGGCAGATCTTCCCGACCGATATCGAGATGACCATCACGCGCAACTACGGCGAGACTGCCAACGAGAAGGCCAACGAGCTTTTATTCCACTTGGCATTGGCGACGATCTCGATCGTCATCCTCGTCGCGGTCGCGATCGGCTGGCGTGAGGCGATGGTTGTAGCCGTCGTCATCCCGACCACAATCCTGCTCACGCTTTTCTCCGCCTGGATCATGGGCTACACACTCAATCGGGTAAGCCTGTTTGCGCTGATCTTCTCCATCGGCATCCTGGTCGACGATGCAATCGTGGTGATCGAGAATATCGCTCGTCACCGGGCGATGAAGGATGGCCGCACGCATATCCAGGCCGCGATCGAAGCGGTCGCAGAGGTCGGCAACCCGACCATCGTGGCGACCCTGACGGTCGTCGCCGCGCTGCTTCCGATGCTGTTCGTCTCGGGCATGATGGGGCCGTACATGAGCCCGATCCCAGCCAATGCCTCGGCAGCGATGGTATTCTCGTTCTTCGTCGCGGTGATGCTGACACCGTGGCTGATGATCAAATTCGGGGGCAAAGCCGATCCGGCGGCGCACCCCCATGATGCCGTCCATGGCGGATGGCTCGGCCGCGCCTATATCGCAACGGCACGGCCGATCCTACAGTCGAAGCAGAGATCCTGGGGCTTTCTGCTGGCAGTAGGTACCGTCACCTTGGCCTCGCTGGCGTTGCTCTACACCCAGCATGTCACCGTGAAGCTGCTGCCATTCGACAACAAGACCGAACTTCAGGTTGTCGTCGATCTGCCCAAAGGGGCATCGGTGGAGGAAACCGATCGGGTGCTTCAATCGATGGTCGAGCGGCTCGCAGCCGTGCCCGATGTCGTCTCATTCCAGACTTATGCCGGGACGGCGGCGCCCTTCAACTTCAACGGCCTCGTGCGCCATTACTACCTCCGTGCCGAGCCGCAGCAGGGAGACATCGCCGTCAACCTCGCCTCCAAGGAACACCGGACGTCGGCGAGCCACGATGTTGCTCTCGAACTCCGCGCCCGCCTGAAGGGCCTGCCCCTTCCCGCAGGCACAGCCGTCAAGGTGGTCGAGCCGCCGCCGGGGCCGCCGGTGCTCGCGACGCTGCTCGCCGAGATCTATGGGCCCGATGCCGAGACGCGCCGCGCCGTTGCAGCGAAAGTCCGCGCGGCGTTCGAGAGCGTCCCGTTCATCGTCGATGTCGATGACAGCTTCCACAATCGCCCCGAGCGCGTCCGCATCGCAATCGACCAGAACAATCTCGAATACCACCGCGTCGAGCAGAGCGACGTCTATGATACGATCCGCAGCCTGGGAAGCGGCACGACTGTCGGCTACTCCCACCGCGTCGGTGGGCGCCATCCGATCCCGATCCGCATAGGGTTGCCGAAGAGCGAGCGCGCGGTGAGCGAACGGACGCTGGCGATACCGGTGCCGGCCAATGCGCTGCCCGGCGCACGCGACATCGTCGAACTGGGTGATGTCGTCTCCGTGACGCGCGAGCCGGCTTCCTATCCGATCTTTCGGCGCAACGGTCGCGCCGCCGAGATGATCACGGCCGAGCTTGCGGGTGCGTTCGAGGCGCCCGTCTACGGCATGATCGCAGTAGCGGACGCGATCGGCAAGGCCGACTGGGGCGACGTCCCGAAGCCGGCGATCGCCTTGCACGGCCAGCCGCAGGATGAATCCAAGCCGACACTCCTGTGGGACGGCGAATGGGAGGTGACGTGGGTTACTTTTCGCGACATGGGCGCTGCGTTCGCGATTGCGATCCTCGGAATCTACATCCTCGTCGTGGCACAGTTCGGGTCGTTCAAGCTGCCCCTCGTCATCCTGACGCCGATCCCCTTGACCCTGATCGGCATCATGCTTGGCCACTGGCTGTTTGCCGCGCCGTTCACGGCGACGTCGATGATCGGCTTCATCGCGCTCGCCGGTATCATCGTGCGCAACTCCATCCTGCTCGTTGATTTCATCCGCCACGCGCGGACGAACGAGCGGCCGCTGATCGACGTGCTGCTCGAAGCCGGCGCGATCCGTTTCAAACCGATCCTGCTTACCGCCCTCGCCGCCATGATCGGCGCCGCCGTCATCCTCACGGATCCGATCTTTCAGGGTCTCGCAATCTCGCTGCTGTTCGGCCTTGCGTCCTCGACCGCGCTCACCGTGCTCGTGATCCCGGCGATCTATGTGGTGCTGCGGGGCAAACAAGACGGTCCCTAGCGAGAAGTGGGACAGGTACTACTCTGATGAAAATGCATCAGCCAGCATTCAGTTTCCGACGTAAAACGTCAATTCATGGATGCAGTCGGACGGCGGCAGCAGATGCCTTCTTGGCGGAGTTCCAGTTCGTAGGCCTGTCATACGCGTTGAGCGGCAGGTCCAAGAGCCACTCTCGATACTCTCGGATGCACCGCTGACGTTCGCGCCAGCACGACACGAGGCCAATGCTTACCCCCCTCAACCGTCAACTACAGCCAATAGAGCTACCATATCAAAAGCATCCCACACCTCCCAAGGAGTAAGACCCCATAACCCTTCAAATCAACGATCAGTCGATGCCCTAGAAAAGGGAGATGCCACAATGTATCGCGTACGGCATTACGTCGGCCCGCCGTGGCCGCCTACTCTGGAAGCCTATGACTACATGCGCACGCTGAGCCGGCGAGATTGGGCCTGGGAAGGCCTGCGCCGCACTCCGGCCTATCAGGACGAGGCGCGGGCGCATTCGATGAACGCACAGGTCAGCACTCGATTGGAGAGCGGAGCGCTTCTCACGCGGATGCACGAGCCATTGCCTCGTGCTGAAGCGTGGGCGCTCCGCTCCTTTCGTTGACCCGTCACTGACGGCACTCGAAGTGCATCCGATCTGGATGCCAGTTTCAGGCCAGGCAACCCTGTCGGCCATTGCCGGGCGGGCTGATCGCACGGATAACGGAGCCGTCTTCATTCCAGGGCTTCCAGCTATCCGGCATATTCTCATCGATGCAGAAGGGCGCCAACACGTACTCATCCGCAGCAATGAGGCCGTGGTCCAATTGGAAATCAAAGGCGCCGACATCCTAAGTGGTGCGGTCGAACTCACCTTCATGATTCGCGGCATCGACCTGCTCGTACGAACCGCGCCGAAAATCATCGAGTTCCACCGCATTCTGTCTGGACGTGCTCTTGCCGGCGTAACGGAGCCGCGCTGGACAGCGCGAACGATCAATCGGCGCGATGCCTGCATCGTCCACGATTGCATTATTACGGGTGCGACCTATCGCGAAGCCGCCCTCGCGCTTTACGGCCCTGAGATGGCTCAACGCGATTGGCGCAGCAGCGGCATCCGGGACCGAATACGTCGTCACCGGTTCCGTGCTCAGCAACTCATATCGGGCGGTTATCGAGAGTTCCTGAAATGACGTGCGGCGCTATTTAAGGAGTCAGCCAACCAGACTCTCCCTGCACGGATCAACATAGGAGACAGTGCTGGCTCAACGACAAGGAGGAGCAGTCTCATGTTCAATGACACCGATGATCCCTTCCTGACGGCTGACGAGGCCGCCAAGGCGCTTCGCATGGCAGAGCGTACGCTTGGCAACCACCGCTCCCAGAAGACCGGCCCAAAATTTCGGCGCCATGGCGGCCGCATTGTCTACCGCCTCAGCGACCTGCTTGCATGGTCAGAACAGCGGGCGGCTCGAACAACAGGACCGAATAAGGGACGGACGCCACCACCTGAAGAGGCTCGGCGTAACAGCGATCGCCCTGGTGGCGCTGGCCTGGCCGAAGGCAATCGCTCCAACACTCCTCTGGAACGCCAGCCCCAGCATCCCCATCGGCCTCTATCTGGCAACATCAGACAAGCCGGCGAACGGGACCCTGGCGATCATCCGTCTCCCTGAGTCGGTGAGGCGGTTGGCGCATCAGCGCGGCTATCTGCCAAGATCGGCGCTTCTGATCAAGCCGGTGATCGCCAGTGCAGGCGATACGGTCTGCCGATATGGCGCACTTATTGTGGTCAACGGCTACTGGCGCGCCATGGCTATAGTGCGCGATGGACGCCGACGTCCTCTACCGCGCTGGCGAGGCTGCATCCGTCTAATCGCGTCTCAGATCTTCGTGCTCGCTACGCCTGTCGAAAGCTTCGACAGCCGCTATGTCGGGCCGATCGAGCGTGGGAACGTGCTGGGAACAGGCGTGCCCATCTGGACCCATTAACCGCGCTGCAGGCGCGCCAAGGCACCGTCGACCTTGGCCAAGGCTTCGACGAGCTGTCCTCTCAAGGAGGTGAGATCGCCAACCGGCTCCTCTTCCATCGACAGATGATCCGGATCGAGGCACGCCTCAATCAACGTCAGCAGCGTCTGCTTGCGCATGGGGCCGGCATCGAGCGCGGCGTCCAGCGTCTCGTTGTCGACGCCTTCCCCGTCGAGGATCAGCCTGCCACTGCCGGCCGACAGCCACACGCAGAGCCGCGCACCCATCAGCACGGTCCGATCGACGATTTCTGTGGGCAGGGTCATTCTGACCGTGGGCTCATCGTCGTCCGACGACCGAAGGCCAACCACATAGCACTCTGCCGGCAGATACTCGATGCCGTCGCCTTCACGCTCGAAGAATGGCTGTGCTTCCGTTCCAATCATCACGCACTACTCCCCGCAGCCAGCCCCAGCATACATATCCCAAAATGGGATAATCCGAAATCAGGATTATGCGGTGAAGCCGTCATCTTCGATCCCGGCTTCCTGCAATGCGCGATACGCTGCGCTCGCCGCGCCAAATCAAGCTCCGCAAGCTGCTGCGTGACCTTCGCGAGAAGGGCGGCTTGACGCAGGCGGATGTCGCCGCGCGCCTCGACAAACCGCAATCCTTTGTCGCCAAATACGAGGGCGGGGAACGGCGCCTGAGCGCGATCGAGTTCATCGATGTCGCGCGGGCGCTCGGAAGCGAACCCGTCGTCGCCATGCGGCAACTCATCAAGGCCCTGGATGGCGATGCCTGTTAAGCGATTGCCCTTGCATCCCTCGATCGAACTCATCGAGCGCACCCGCACTACATAGGACTGTGCGCACCGCACAGTCTTTCGCCCGAACGTATGGGAGCATCTTTACCATACCCGCCCCCATTCGCAGAGTCGTATTGGTGTCGGTTTCGTCCAAAATGCTTCTCTTACTCCGCCCCCCCAAGATAAATAGCCGGCTCTGTGGCGCGCCGGAAAGCGCGGACTGCAACATTCGTCGTTTGCTGCCGGTGGCTCGTGATAGCCGAATGGAGTCAGCCCCATTGGCACACGTCAGGACATCGGCAGATGACGATGTCGACGCTGCCAGGAGCCGTCGTGATGCAGCGTTGCTATGCCCAAGTCGTCTTCGCTCAGCCGCAAGGGAGTTTGGGCGGGTCCGCCCTCGCTCTTGGGATCTCGGGCGGTCGGGCTCTATCTCGCAACTCGGAGAGCCGCTCGACCGAGCCGCCGATGAAGACGGCGTCTCGGCGCATTCGCGTAACGATCCCTCCCGCGGTCGCCGTGGCACGCTCTCGCCCTCCACGACGAGCGCAGCACTTGCGGATCTGTCCTCGCCGCACTGGCGACGTCTCAGCCTGCTCGAGCGACGCGCGCCGGGGCGTCGGAGATCGCGTTTCGTCCGCCGCTCCCGTGTGATCGGCCTGGCAGGAGTTCGGGGCCACGTCGCCCACTTCGCTCATGTCTTGCCCGGTGCCGCGCCCGACGCCAGACCGTCGCTCCGACCGCCGCGACGGAGCGTCCTATTCCCCGCTTAGCTTTGTGCACGATGTGGCAGGCGTCGCCTCGGCGGCAACCCGCGCGTACCGCGCGGGTCCTCCACTGCGTTCCGGCCCGTTTGCGCGGAGCCGAGCTCCGCTTCTACGGGTGCCACCAGCGCCAGCCTGCCACGCTCTGCACGTCGCCGACGGGGAATAGGTCTCCGTCGGACACAACGTGAGGAACGACACCATGGCTACGATCGGATACGTCACCAAGCGCGACGACGGCCGCTACGAAGGCGAGCTCCGCACTCTCTCCGTCCGCGCATCGATCGCCATCCTCCCGGTCGGCGACAAGCCCTCCGACAACCAGCCCGACTTCCGCGTGATGTCGCAAGGCATCGAGATCGGGGCCGGCTGGCAGCGGATCGGCCAGACCTCGGGCAAGGAGTACATCTCGCTGTCGATCTCCGCGCCTGAGCTCGGCAAGACGCTCTACGCCAACCTCGGTCGAGCCTCCGGTCAGTCCGATCCGAACACCTTCGCTCTGATCTGGACGCCGCAAGATTGAGCCTTCGGCTCAGGCCCTCGCGCCGACACCGGCGCGAGGGCTCCTTCGCGTTCCGCGAAGAGGCCCACCCGCCCACCCAGACATGGGCCTGTGCCACAACCCATGATGAGCGCGAGCAACAGGCTGAAGCCTGTCTATCTCGCGCTCATCGCCGTCGTCCTTAATGTCCCTGCTCTTTTCCCATTTTCGGCGCTGCTTCGACACACTGCAATGTGGCCGCCGCTCGCGATCTCGAGTGCGTTCTGCAAGCGGGATTTCGGGGTGATTGCGTTGTCTGAGATGGCTGGCGGAGACATCAAGATAAAAGGATGGAGTCGTTGGCGCTCAGAAGTGCCATCGTTACTGAGCTTCACGCGACTCCGTTTTCACGGCCGTAGAGTCAGCTCACGAAATACGCCTTGTAAGCCGGGCACTTTCAACGACTCCGTCTTGACGAAATCAGGCTTCGCAACATCTCCCACGGCACAACGCACCGTTGGGGTTCAGCATGTCTCAAGACGACTTCAAACCGAAGCCCGGACGCATCCGCGACACCGCGAGCAACGCGCAACTGCGCACCAACACGCAAGTGCTCAGAGAAACCGGCCGAGCTGGCGCACGTGCTGTGCGGCAGCGCGGCCACATCACATCGGCGATGCCGAAGCGCGGCATGGGTACCGGCGTGCGCGCGGCTGCCGGCCTCATCGCACCAGGCAGTCGCCGCGTCATCGTCAAGGCACGCTACACACGCATCACCGGTGGCGATATGGGCGCGGCGCGTGCGCATCTCGGCCTGATCCTCGGGAGAGCCCTGATCGGTCTCGGCGTGGCTGGTGCACTGATGGCTGGCCTAAAAGCACTCGTGCTTTGGTCCCCTGCCGATCGGATCGCACTGGCCAATGGCTGGCTCATTGCCTTCGGGACTTTGGGCGCAGTCACAGCGACAGCACCTGCCGAGATACTGATCGCATTTGTAGGATGGCGCGGATTGTTCATGGTTCTGGCGGTTCTATCGGCCATAGCGGCACTGCTTATCCTAGTTTTCGTGCCGGAACGTCCAAGGCTCGAACGAGGTGAGTCCACCGCTTCCAGTATGAGCATCCGAGCGATCTATCGGGACGCGCGTTTCTGGCGTCTCGCGCCCCTTTCGGCGACGACCATCGGCTCGGCTTGGGCATTGCAGGGCCTATGGGCCGGACCGTGGCTTACCGATGTCGAGGAGCTGCCGCGCCAAGACGTTGTCATGCATCTGCTGGTGATGGCGATTGCGCTGAGTGCATTCGCGCTGATCCTCGGCACTTTCGGCGATCGGCTTCGCAGACGCGGCGTCCCGCTTTCTTCGACCCTCGCATTTGCCGCTGGGCTTGCCTTGCTTGCGCAGCTCGCATTAGTTCTGCGCTGGCCGATCCCGACTTGGCTTCCTTGGATCGCGATCGCCGGCATGGGAGCCGGCACAGTTTTGAGCTTTTCCATCCTATCTGAGCTGTTCCCCAAGTCGGCATCCGGTCGCGCCAATGGCGCGCTCAATCTCCTCCATATCGGCGGTGCCTTCGCCGCGCAGGTTGGAATCGGCGTCGTCGTGGATCTCTGGCCAAACCAGGTGGGGAGCCATCCACCCGCCGCCTATCAGACAGCGCTCGGGATCAACCTCGCGCTACAAGCAACCGCGCTTGCGTGGTTTCTCCGACCCGAGCAACGTGCTTTGGTTGTTCGGCTACGCGCACATCCAATTCACGGCGTAGCCACGGTGCTCGGTATCACTGCCGCTAGAGCCGTTCCGTATTTTCGTGCTCGGCAAACGTGGAGCGCACACCACGATCACGCGCTTCGCCAGGCAAGTGCTTGGCGATTAGCGGCATGGAGCGCATCTGCAGGAGCAATATCGATTGCAGCATCTCTTGCTGTCGTCCTGCATGAGCCATCTACTACTGGTGCCCTCCAGCAGAAGCCTCTCCAACTGGATGGTCAGCGAAAAACATGGCGCGTCCAGAGCATGGACGCTCTTCGGCACATCGCAATTTCGCCGTCGGGCAATGCGCCGTTACGAAACACAGGCATTCTCGTTTTTCCTGAAGCCGACGCGATGGACCGATAAGCTGGATAGGTCCATCATGACCCGAGGCATCATAGAGTCCAAGGACCGATGGCCACGCCTCATGACTGCACGCACTGCCGCGGCGTACTGCGGCGAGCGTTCGCCCTATTCGTTCCGTCGCGCCGTTGGTAATCTATGGCCTCGGCCCGTCAAGCTTCCAGGGAAGGGGGAGCGATGGTTGAAGGAAGATCTGGATCTGGCAATCGACCGGCTGGCGTCGGGCAAGCTCCAGGACGCAGCAGACGTCCTGTGAGACGGCCACTTGGTTGGCCCCGATACATGGTCGAGCGACGCCTCAACGATGGCAGTGTTGCATACTACTGGCGGGTCCGGGCTAAGGACCGTGCCGCAGGCTTCTCCATTTTTAGTGAGGTATTGGGCACGGACTACGCGGCGGCAGTCGAACGCGCGAACCTTCTGAATGCACACTACGACTCGTGGCGGACCGGGCGAAGCGCCGTCCGAGATCTAGATCTGAGCCCGCGCTTCGGCACTGTTGTGTGGCTATTCGAGCGCTATCGCAAGTCGGCCGCGTTCGAACGCGTCAGCGAGAGAAGCCGGCCGGAATACTTGCGGGCCTTGGCCCGCATTGAGAATCTTCCGACCAAGACTGGCGGAACGATTGGTGAGCTTCCCGTTCCATCGATATCGGCGCGCGCCGCGGACAAGATGTATGCGGCACTGCAGACTGGACCACGCGGAAAGCGCGTGCGCCAGGCCAACTTGTCGATCGATATTGCTCGCCGAGCCTGGAAGATTGTCCGTCGGCTATATCCAAACGTCGTTCCTATGGAGAACCCCTTCGAAGGAGTTCTGAAGATCACTGGCAGCCAGACGAAATCGGCAGCAACGCGCGCCGAAGCCTACGTCCTCGCTCAGGCGTTACAGGACATTGGCGAACCTCACCTGGGAGCTGCTGCGCTGATCTGTTTCGAGTGGCTGCAGCGGCCGGAGAATGTATTGGCAGGCAAGATCACATGGCCGGATTATCGCCCGCCCAAACACCCCAAGCACGTTCGGATTCTGCATCACAAGACGGGGCAAATCGTCCTTCAACCTCTCGAGATCGAGGGACGCAAACTCTATCCAGAGTTAGAAGCGTACTTGGCGGAACTTCCTCACCTCGGCATCCCGATCGTCGTCACGAAGGGTTCACGTGGGCCGTCAAGGCCGTATGCTATGGTCTATGCCCAGGCAAAAGTCCGCGAGGCACGCGAGCACGCGAAGCTCGGCACCCATGTAACGCTCGACGCTTGCAGGCACGGTGGCATGACGGAACTCGGCGATGCCGAGCTCGCCGAGCAAGGCGTAATGGCGTTGTCCGGGCATAAGACGCCGCAGGCCGCTCGGCTCTACGTAAAGCGCACTGATCGCCAGCGAAGTGCGGCGGCGGCGAAGCGTCGAGAGTGGGTTGAAGCGAACGAAACGAAGACAAGAGTCGACTTGAAGGGGAGGCGGAAGAGTCGACTTGGCGCCAGAAAGGGGAAATTATCCTTATAAATCATGGCGCTCCCTACGGGAGTCGAACCCGTCTTTTCAGATTGAAAATCTGACGTCCTAACCGATAGACGAAGGGAGCGCAGGCAGCGAAGCGACGTGCGCCCGCGAGCCGCCGGCCTTGTAACAGGTCACTCGCCCCAGGGCAAACGTCCATCCACCCCAAATCGAAGAGACGCCGGCAAAAAAATGTCGCGGCCCCTCCCCGGGGCAGATCTTCACAACGGCTCGGAAATGCCGCAACGAGGCACGCGCCACACTGGAAGGCAAACCACCTTCCGGGACGGCACGAAGAAAATGGGCCGGACCTGATGGCCCGGCCCCCCTCGGAACCCGTTTCCGGGTCTCCCCCCGAGCGCCCCGAGAGCACGTCCGTCAGGACGTGCTCCGAGTAAGTCTTGAGAGAGTGATGAACGATCCCGACGCGCGGAGCACGTCGAGGTCGATCAGGCCTTAGACCGAGTAGTACATGTCGAACTCGACCGGGTGCGGCGTCATTTCCATGCGCTCGACGTCGGCCATCTTGAGCTCGATGTATGCATCGATCATGTCGTCGGTGAACACGCCACCCATCTTGAGGTAGCCGCGGTCGACATCGAGGCTCGACAGCGCTTCACGCAGCGAACCGCAGACGGTCGGGATCTTGGCGAGCTCGGCCGGCGGCAGATCGTACAGGTTCTTGTCCATGGCATCGCCGGGGTGCAGCTTATTCTGGATACCATCCAGGCCAGCCATGAGCATCGCAGCGAAGGCGAGGTAGGGGTTCGCAGACGGATCCGGGAAGCGGATCTCGATGCGCTTCGCCTTCGGGCTCGTCACGTGCGGGATGCGGCAGGAAGCCGAGCGGTTACGCGCCGAGTAGGCGAGCAGCACCGGCGCCTCGTAACCCGGAACCAGACGCTTGTAGGAGTTGGTCGACGGGTTGGTGAAGGCGTTGATCGACTTCGCGTGCTTCAGGATACCGGCGATGTAGCTGAGGCAGGTGTCCGAGAGGTCGGCGTACTTGTTGCCAGCGAAGGTCGGCTGGCCGTTGTTCCAGATCGACTGGTGAACGTGCATGCCCGAGCCGTTGTCACCGTAGACGGGCTTCGGCATGAACGTCGCGGTCTTGCCGTAGGCCTGCGCGACCTGATGGATGACATACTTGTAGATCTGCAGGTGGTCGGCCATCGTGATCATCGGGCCGAACTTGATGCCGAGCTCGTGCTGAGCGGAAGCAACCTCGTGGTGATGCTTCTCGACGACGACGCCCATCTCCGACATCACGGAAAGCATCTCGGAGCGCATGTCCTGCGCGCTGTCGATCGGCGGCACGGGGAAGTAGCCGCCCTTCGTGCGCGGACGGTGGCCAAGGTTGCCCGTCTCGTACTTCGTGCCCATGTTCGTCGGCAGCTCGCTGCCGTCGAGGATGAAGCCCGTGTTGTAGGGATCCGACGAGAAGCGCACGTCGTCAAAGATGAAGAACTCGGCTTCCGGACCGAAGTAGATCGCGTCGCCGATGCCGAGGCTCTTCATGTAGGCTTCGGCTTTCTTGGCAATGCCGCGCGGATCGCGCTCATACAGTTCGCCGGTCGAGGGCTCGATGACGTCGCAGAAGATCGCCATCGTGCTCTGCGCGAAGAAGGGATCCATGTGCGCCGATGCCGGATCGAGCATCAGCGTCATGTCCGAGGCCTCGATGCCTTTCCAGCCGGCGATCGACGAGCCGTCGAAGGCGTAGCCGTCAGCGAACATAGAATCGTCGACGCAAGAGGCGTCGGCGGTCACGTGCTGCATCTTGCCTTTGGTGTCAGTGAATCGCAGATCAAGGAATTTGACGTCCTTGTCCTTGATCATCTTGATCACGTCAGCAGCGGTCTTGGACATGCTTAGTTTCCCCAGTTTGTGATTGGTGAGGTGTCAGAGAGGTGGGAAGTGCGGTCCTCGCGGCATGAGCGCCATGCGAGGACCGAATTAGGTGCGGACTTTAGATTGCGTCAGTACCGGTTTCGCCGGTGCGGATGCGGATGGCCTCCTCGACCGTCGAGACAAAGATTTTGCCATCGCCGATTCGGCCTGTCTTGGCGGCTTTCTGGATCGCGTCGACCGCCTTGCCGACCATGTCGTCGGGCAGCACGACCTCGATCTTCACTTTCGGAAGGAAATCGACGACGTACTCGGCGCCGCGATAGAGCTCAGTGTGACCTTTCTGACGGCCAAATCCCTTGGCCTCGATCACCGTGATGCCCTGGAGACCGATCTCCTGGAGCGCCTCCTTCACCTCGTCGAGCTTGAAGGGCTTTATGATGGCTTCGATCTTCTTCATGTCACTCTGCCTGCGCTCCCTGCGGTGGCGGCGACCATGTCCCCGGCACCCCATCTCTTAGCATGCGACGTGCCAGAACAGATCACGGAGCCGAATGCCTCGATTACCCCGCACGTTAGCCTATCAGTGCCGGATTTTAAGGCGGGAACTTAGAGCATGTCCGGCCCGAAAAATAGGCTCGTCGCCCGGAAATCAGGCAAATCACTCCGCATCCATCGGATGTGACGGCGCCAGCGATCGCCCGGCATCGAACGCGATGCCGGGGATGCAGGCGCCACTGGCGGACGCCTAGCTGACCTGCTGGAGGCGGGGTGTCGCTGGCGGCGTGACGGGGCCGGTGGGCTGCGGTGCGAGCAGACCAACCCACTCTTCGTGGAAGCGCTTCAGCGTGCGCCGCGCGACGTCGGCATGGGCGTTCGCGCCCTCGGCCTCGAAAACTTCGAGGGCCGGCACCATCGCGCCAGCAGCAGCCAGCCAGTTGTTGCGCTTGTCCTCATGCTCACCGAGCCGGATCAGCGCCGAACCGAGGTTCATGCTGGCTGTTGCCCAGGTAATGGGAGTGGCCGCGCGATCGACCGCTTCGAGAACGCGCCGGTAGGTCGCGATGGCCTGATGCAGACGCGCGGCAGGTTGCGGTTCCGTCTCCGCCAACGCCGCTTGCGCATCGGCCATCGTCAGGCTGGCATTGACCCAGATCTCGCCATCGCGCTCGGGCGACATCACATCCACAGCGCCGCCCAGCGCAGCCACGGCTTGCGTCAACCGCGCGATATCGGGGCCGTCCTCGCCGCGCATATCGGCGCGCGTGAGGAGAGCGCTACCGAGATTGTAGCTGGCTTCGGCCCAGGCAGCGGGCGCCTCGTCGCGCGATAGCGCCGCCAGAGCATCCGCATAAGCGGCCGCTGCGCCTTCGATCACGGCCGGCGATTTGTCGAGCTCGGCGAGTTCCAGCAGTGCCGCGCCGAGACCGAGATTGATTTCGAGACGCGACTGCATGGCAAGCTCGTCGGTCGCGGCGGCGAGCGCTGCGCGATAGGTTTCCGCCGCTTCGCGGAGCGGCCCCACCTGCTGCCCGCGCCGGCCGGAGAGTGCCAAGCTTCTGGCGAGCCCCGCCTGTGCTTCGCACCACAGGACAGGAGCGTCGTCGGTCGAGACAAGGGTCAGAGCCTTGCGGAACGCCTGTACGGCATCCGTCAAGCGTCCGACACCGGTTGCAGCTTCAGCTTGACGGTGGAGCGCACGACCGAGACCGATATTGGCGCGCGCAGCACCGTGCGCATTCGAGCCATCCGAGAGCAGCTTCAGAACGCCGCCATAGCCTGCGAGGGCTTCACCGAGTGCGGGCTCATCGTCCTCCTCCTCGGCCTTGCGCAGGAGGGCGTCGGCACGGGCGAGATGATAGCGCCAGGCTTCCTCGCGTGCGCTCTTCGGCAGGCAGTCTGCAGCCTCGACGAACAGGTCCGCTGCGACGAGATAGTCCCGCCGGGCAACCGCGAGCTCGGCGAGGCGTGCAGCGGCGCGCGCCTCCTCGGTCATCTGCGTCTTGAGTGCTGCGACCTCATCCTCGAGACGCGCCTCGATGCGCCGGCGGCCATCGCGGAGGGCGCGACGAATGTGCTTCAGCGTCTCCATGGCAAGCGCGAGATCACCCGCCGCAAGCGCATCGGCCGCACGCATCTTGAGTTTGCGCAGGTCGCCGTCATCGTTCGTCGGGCGCATGAGTTGCGCGCGCGCTTCCTGGAGCCAACGCGCCAAGGCCTCGAGGCGGGCGATCCGTCCCGTGCCGCTCGCCCCCTGGCTCTCGATGAGCGCCATGATGCGCGCTTCGGCGGCTTCCGAGATATCGTACTGCGTGCGGATGCGGGCACGCTCGTCTGCCTCGGCCGGCGGCCGCGCGGCGGCAGACACATCCGGCGGAGCCTGCTTCGGCGGCGCTGTCGGCGCAGGCGCAGCAGCGGCCTGACGCGGCGGCTCGGCAATGGCCTGCGGCATCTCCGGCGGTGGCGCCGGCGCGGCGGCCGGCGGCGGTCCGAGAAACTCTCTCAGCATGGGCGCGAGCGACGTAATGCGCGGGCGCTCGCGCACGAGGCGCGCGAAGCTACGCTCGAGCACGAACATCGCAACATCTTCGGAGAGATTACGCGCCGCGAGCACGCCATCTGAGCGGGCTTTGAGGAAGAGATCGACGGCAATGCGCCGGCCACGGTCGCCGCCCGCCGATGGCGACAGCGCGCCTTCGAGGCAGGCCTCGGAAATCTCGTAGTCGGCGAGTATCTCAGCGAGATCGGCGAAGTGCCGCTCGAGCTGCTCCTGCGGCAGACTGCGCGTCTCGGCCCCGACCCAGATTTCGCGTGTCAGCTCACCGACATAGCCATCGACGAGATCGCCTGCGCCGCGCGCCCGCAGCGCCGCGACGAGGTGCACGCCACGGCTGCGGTGCTCCGCCAGAATTGCAACGCCCGCAGCGGGCGCGAGCGCGAGCAATGCCGCACCCGCCAGCCGCTCCATGGCTTCGAAGATGGACATTCGACCCCGCCTCCACAGATTCCCAACTTCAAGCAGTTGCAGCAAAAAGGGATCGATTCGCAACGCCTTGACGGCCGAAAGCCGTGGAGCATTACCGGTTGGCCGGTGGGCGTCACATAGATGCACGCATCGGCGGTATCACGCGCGGCTCAGAACACCGCCGGTGGTCGGAACGCGCACGCCGGTCGTGCCCGGAAACGTGATCGGGCGCCGGTCGAGCGAGCGCACGGCGAGGTAGGCCCAGGCTTCGGCCTCGACAGAGTCGCCGTTGAAACCGAGGGCCTCGATCGGCACTACGGCGCCATTCACATGCTCCGCGAGCATCGACATCAGCGTGCGGTTGCGCCGCCCGCCGCCCGCCATGATCCACATGCGCGGCTCCTCCGGCAGATGATCGCGCGCCCGCGCGATGGCCGCTGCCGTGAATGCCGTCAGCGTTGCGGCGCCATCCTCCGTCGAGAGCGGCTCGACGAGCGTGCCGTCGAAGGCATTGCGGTCGAGCGATTTCGGTGCGGCGAGCGCGAAGAAATTGTGCCGGAAGTACGCGGAGACATAATCCTCGTGCACTTTGCCGCGCGCGGCGAGCGCGCCGCCTTCGTCGATGACGGCATTGGTCCGCTTCAGCACCCAATCATCGATCATGGCATTGCCGGGACCCGTATCGAACGCGATCAGCCGGCCGTCCGCACCTATCCAAGTAATGTTGGCGACGCCGCCGATGTTCATAAAGGCGATGGGGCGATCCTGGACTTTGGAGGCCAGCGCGCGGTGATAGACCGGAGCAAGCGGTGCGCCCTGGCCGCCTGCGGCACAATCCGCCGCGCGCAGGTCGTGCACGACATCGATGCCCGTTGCTGACGCTAGCGCAGCCCCGTCGCCGATCTGGACGGTCAGGCCCCGCTCCGGCGCATGAAAAACCGTCTGCCCATGAAAGCCAATTACGTCGATCGCTGACGGCTGCAGCATCCGATCGCCAATGAAGCGCAGGACCGCCTCGGCATGGAGCCTGGTCAATTCGGCCTCCACGGCGGCGAGGCTTCCCGGCCGCTCGTCGCGCTTATCTATGGTCACGGCATCGCGCAGCGCGCCCCGGAGGCGATCTCTGAACGCCGGCTGGTAGTCGACGCTGTCCGCCGCGAGACGCCGGACATGGCTTTCGCCGTCCGTTTCGATGAGCGCAATGTCTATACCGTCCATGGACGTGCCGCTCATCAGCCCTATTGCGCGCCTGATCTTGCCCATGGCGGCCTTCCTGTGCAATTTGCGCCGACCTTAGCGTCCCCTGGCCGCCCCATGCGGTTCGGATACGACCGAAAGCCTCATATCATGACGACGTACAAGTCCGACTTCCTCAATATTCTGGCCGAGCGCGGCTTCATCCACCAGTGCTCGGACTTCGAGGGGCTCGATGCCCTCGCCGCCAAGGGCGAGATCGTATCGTACGTCGGCTATGACTGCACGGCGCCCTCGCTGCACATCGGGCACCTGCTTTCGATCATGATGCTGCACTGGCTGCAGAAGAGTGGCGGTGGCAAGCCCATCACGCTCATGGGCGGCGGCACGACGCGCGTCGGTGACCCCTCGGGCCGTGACGAGACGCGGCGTATTCTGCCGATCGAGACGATCGAATCGAACAAGGACAGCATCAAGCGCGTCTTCGCCAAGTTCCTGTCGTTCGGCGATGCGCGTCACGACGCGGTGATGGCGGACAATGCCGAGTGGCTGGCGCCGCTCAACTACATTGAGTTCCTGCGCGACGTCGGCCGGCACTTCTCGGTGAACCGGATGCTGTCGATGGATTCGGCGAAGATGCGCCTCGAGCGCGAGCAGGAGCTCTCGTTCATCGAGTTCAACTACATGCTGCTGCAGTCGTACGACTATGTGGAACTCGCGCGACGTTATAAGTGCAATCTGCAGATGGGCGGCTCCGATCAGTGGGGCAACATCGTCTCCGGCATCGACCTCGGCCGGCGCATGGGAACGCATCAGTTGTACGCGCTCACTTGTCCGCTGCTGACCACTGCGTCCGGCGCCAAGATGGGCAAGACGGCTGCCGGCGCCGTATGGCTCAACGAGGATCAGCTCCCGGTCTACGACTACTGGCAGATGTGGCGGAACACGGAGGACGCCGACGTCGCGCGCTTCCTCGCGCTCTTCACGCTGCTGCCCATGAGCGAGGTCGCGAAGCTCGCGGCGCTCGGCGGCGCCGAGATCAACGAGGCGAAGAAGACGCTCGCCACGGAGGCGACTGCGCTTCTGCACGGTCGCGAGAAGGCGGAAGCTGCCGCTGAAACGGCGCGTCGTACGTTCGAGCAGGGCGAGAGCGCGGAAGGCTTGCCGACCATCGAAGTGCCGGTCGCTGACATCGAGAATGAGTTTGGCATTCTCGCCGCGTTTGTCACGTCGGGTCTGGTCAAATCGAACAGCGAAGCGCGCCGCCAGATCCAGGCGGGCGGCCTGCGCGTGAACGACGTTGCGGTGAGCGACGAAAAGGCGAAGCTCCGCTCGGGTGACGTTTCAGCAGAGGGCGTGATCAAGCTCAGCCTCGGGCGCAAGAAGCACGTGCTGCTGCGGCCGGTCTGATGGCGCGCTAGTTCCTCGCCCGCGTGCCGGCGCGGGGATCGGTCGTGGCTGCCCAGCCATCGGTGATCTCAGGCGTTGTGGCACGCGCGCGGGCGCGGGGCGCGGCTTTGCCTGCCTCCGCGTCGGGAGCCGCCTGAGCGGCACCTTCGGTCGACGGGCCGGTTGCGGGTGGGCTCGCCGTCGTCTGCGGCCGCGGCGGCGGACGGCGCTTCTGCGAGGGCAGCGCCCCCGGCGTCACCGTCGGATTGTTCGGCGCCATCTGGAAGATCTCGCGGAAGATACCCGGCGTCACGAGCGACAGCGGATTGGGAATGAACTGCGGATTGGCCATCGGCCCCTGGATGGCGAACGTCATCGCGACGATGCCCTCGCGCCGCGGACCGGTCAGCACCTCGCCGAAAAGAGGCACGCCGGACAGAGCGCGGTTCAGTCCGGAGAGCGGCGTATAGGTGCCGCCGAGATGCACCTGCTCACTGCGATAGTCGAGCTTGCCGCGCAGTGTGGCACCGAGGATCGGCCCGACGACTTCCATGTCCTCGATCACGAGCTGGCCGTTGCCCGTCGCGAAAGAAGCCCGCAAGCGATCGAATTCGATCTGCTCGCGTATGACCTGCCGCCCGCGCGTACCCTGACTGATCGCCGGCTGGCCGCCGTCATTGTAAGCGGTCGCCATATCGCTCACGACGGGATCGCCCATGATGTGGAACCTACGCACGCGCATCGTGCCGCGCCGCTCCGCCGCGCCCGGCGCATCGAGGTTGATCTCGAGCCGTCCTTCGCCGCCCCGCATGCTGCGGTAGATGCCGATGAGCTTCAGCGCCTCGCCCGTATCCTCGGCATCGACCGTGAACACGCGCGGCGCACTGCCCGTGGCCTTCATCGACGCGCGGAGCGTCTTTTGATTTTCGTGGCGGCCACTGAAGTCGATCTCGCGCACGCGCCCGCCGCGTGAGCTGAACTTCAGGCTGACACCACGCAGGCGCGGATCGGGATTTGAAGACACATAGACATCGGGCACGCCCGTGACCGTCTCGACCTTCGCTTCTAGATCGAGACCGACGGACTGGTGCGGCTCACTGCTTTCCTGGCGCGCGCCCGAGCCGACGCTCAGGAAGCCGCCAAAGATGTTACGCGCATCGAAGCGCGCGCCATTGGCTTTGATCTCCCATACGCGATCTTGTCTCAGCACGCCGCGAACCGTCAGGCTGCTCACGGTGTTGAGAGAGAAATCCGAGAAGAAATACTCGATCGGCCGATTGTCGGCACCGAGCGCAACCCATCCACTTACGCCGATGGTGTCGCCGTCGAGCCTGAAGTTCTGGAGCGCGATCGTGCCGTCGCGTCGCTTGCCAATATCGAACTTGAGTTCCGCGCGCTGTCCTGCCGGCTTCGACCACGCCAGATCGCTGAGCACGATCTCGGCGCCGGTCAGGTCGGCGGCCACGCGCACGACGTGCCCGTCGTCGTCGCCCTGGCGAACGGTGAGATCGACATCCACTTCGCCATTGACGAGCTCGCCGAGCTGAATGCCGAGCTGAGCGCGCTCGCTGTTCCCCATCTTCGCGCGCAGACGCAGGCCTTGCGCATCCGGAGGTGCGGCTGCGTTGGTACTGGCGCTGGCGCTGGCGAACGAATAGCGCCATCCGAGCTTGGCGAGTACGCCGTCGAGCAGTGCTTCCCCCGTGAAGTCGATGGCGTTGTCACGGGCTTCCGCCCGGATCGACGCGCCGGAGACGTTGTAGCGCCCCATGACTTTTCGGGCTTGCCCCTCGACGATGCTCGCCTTGCCCTCGACGATCTGCACATCCCGCATCGAAAGCCCTTCGTGCACGGGAAAGGCCGCGCTGAATCGCGCGTCGAGCTTGCCGTCGAATCCCGTGCCGTCGAGCCAGGCATTGCGCATGAGCCCGAGCTGCGGGCGGCCGAGCAAATCCGTGAGCGCACTCGCGGGGCCGGCGAGGCGCACATCGAGGCGGGCTTGCGGGCGATCCTGATCGACACCGCTCACCGTGAAACTGCTCTCCTGGACCTGGAGGTGTTGCGTCGGCGTGGTCTTTACGATGCCGGCGGGAATTCTCAAGGTTGCGCTCGAGCCCTCGACAGTGAGGCGGGCCGCGCTCGCCTCGAGCGGCGGGAGACCTTTGAGATACTCGAGACCGATCTGCTCGCCGTCGAGCGTGAGGGACAATGCCCGCTCGCGAAACGCGGCCGGATCGCCTGGAGCGGCGCGATCCTTGCGCTCGTTCGTCATGCTGAAAGCGCCGCCGCTCAGGCGCCCGGTCACGAGATGGTTCGCAACCCATTTCCGAGTTTGAGGCGCGAGGCCCTGCGGCCACATGGTCTTCAGTGCCTCGAGCGACATCGGTCCGATGCGGCCATCAAGGCGCGCGATGCGCTCGCTGCCCGAGGCTGCAACCGTACCGACCATTGCCACCTTGGCCTCGCCGGCCTTCATGTCGAATTCGGAAACCTCGATATGCCCCGACTTGGGGAATGCGGTGCCTCGCACGATCAGCGCCGTGAGCGGCAGCGGCGGCGCGCCCAGATCATCGGCTGTCAGCATCCCTTCGACGCCGTGTGCCTCGAAGCGCCAGCCCGCGGCGCCATCATTGCCCGTCGCCGGTGCGATTTCGCCCTGGAGCGTTGCGTGGCTCGCCCGCCAGCGCAGGGTCGACGGCGCGATCACGAGCCGACGCTCGGCGCCCTCGTAGCTCGCCTTCACTTCGCCGCCGGCGAGATCGAGCGGCACTTTGCCGAGCCACGGCAGATGCACTTGCCCGCCGCCGAGCGAAACATCGAAGGTGCCGCCGATCACATCGCCCTGTCGCGAAAGCTCGATCGCACCGCGACCCGCTATCGGCAGGTCAAGCCCCTCGAAAAGCTCGAGGCCCACATGCCCCAGCGCGAGCGTTCGCGGTACGAGACCTTCGACGTCGACGTTGAGCGTGAGGCGATCGCGACGCTCGGAGTCTTCCATGCGGAAGCTGTACTTGAAGGGAGCGCCCGTACCCGCCAGCGTTCCGTTGCCCGAAATGACGCTGCGCTGTGAGCGGTGACGCATCGAGAGTTCCAGGCTCGGCAGCTGCAGCACGGTCTGCTGCCCGTCGTCTGAAACGATGAGCGATGCGTCCTTCAGGCCGAGCGTCTCGAGGAATGAGGCCGCGCCTTTGCGGCGGCGCATCTCGCCCGCCATCTCGGCTACCTGACGCGCCGCGTCGATGCGATCGCGCATGATGGTGATGGTTTTGGCGACCTCGGTCTCGCGCGGCGGCGCGGTGCCGGCCCCACCGGCGGAAGCGGCCGGCATGGTGAGCGTCCGTCCCTGCAGATCGCGGCCATAGCCGAGCATGTAGGACGGCCGGTCGGCGGCGAACAGAACGACGCGCGGCTGCAGCAGATCGATGCGTGCCGGCGCGATACGCCCATTGCGCAGCGCCCGCAGGCTGAGCTGAACCGAGGCGCGCGAGGCGAGCGCAACGACACTGCCCGTGTCCTCGGTCACGCGCACGCTGGTGAGCCGAGCCTCGATGCCACCGCTGGACGTGAGCTGGATGATGGCATCTTCGATGCGGAATTGAATGCCCGGCATCTCATCGTTGAGCACGCGCTGTATCGGCTCGACGAGGAACGATACAGAGATGGGACTGACGAGCAGTCGCGCATACAGAAGCCCGGCCGCCAGTGCCATGAGCGGCACGACAATCGCTGTGATGGTTAGGAAGCCGCGGGCGCAGCCTTTGGCCCAGCGGGCTGCCGGGCGCCGCGCACGCACTTCGACCTTCGGCGTGGGGCGAATCACTTCAGTCGCCACGGCAGGGGGTGGCGGCGCCGGCACAGGCGTGCCGTCGGTATTATCG
>JAEYPL010000113.1 GCA_023410905.1 Pseudomonadota bacterium | reverse complement strand
GCTCGAAGCCGGCGCCGAGATCCGCGTGCCCCACATCGTACGGCAGCCCCCGAAGAAAGCGGCCAGCGAACAGAAAAGCGCGCCGCCCGCCGGCAAGGCCGATCGCGATCTCATCGAGAGCTGCATTCTCTTCGAGGACGACGACATCCTCGTGCTCAACAAGCCCTTCGGCGTCGCCGTGCAGGGCGGTACCGGCACGCGCCGGCACATCGACGGCATTCTCGCCGGCATGGCCGATCGCTTCGGCGATCGCCCACGCCTCGTGCACCGCCTTGACCGCGACACTACCGGCGTACTGCTGATCGCAAAGAAGCGCGATATCGCAGCCAAGCTCGGGCGCACATTCCAGACGCGCGCAGCGGCAAAAACCTATTGGGCACTCGTTAAAGGCGTGCCCGTCCCGCGCCAGGGCAAGATCGAAGCCGCACTCGTCAAGGCTTCCGGTCCCGATGGCGATCGCGTGCGCAAAGCAGAAGCCGGCGAGCAGGACGCGGCCATGCACGCGACGACGCACTATTCGGTGATTGATCGCGTGGCCAATCGCGCGGCGTGGGTTTCATTGAAACCCGTCACCGGCCGCCAGCATCAGCTCCGCGCGCACATGGCCATGATCGGCCATCCCATCATCGGCGACAACAAATACGAAGGCGGCATCACGCAGATCATGGAGGCGCTGGAGACGAAGTTGCATCTCCATGCGCGCCGTCTTGTTCTGCCGCATCCGCGGGTGGGGCAGCCACAGATCGACGTGACCGCACCGCTTCCCGCGCACATGCTGCGCTCGTTCGAGATCATCGGGCTCAACCCGAACCAGTTCGAGCAGAGCGAACCCAACAAGCCGAGTAAAGCGACGCGCAAGCGGTGAGACGATCGCGCTTTCAGCGCGACGGGGCTTTCGCCCCTGCCCCCAATCGGGGGACACCCCCGAACCCCCGTCTTTTTATGATTTGGCGTTCGCTGCGAGCGCTACACAATCCCCTCTCGCTGCTCTTGCGCGGAGAGGGTTAGGGTGAGGGGCGGCGACACGCAAACGTCGCACAAGCTCCCGCCCCTCATGTCGCGCTGGAAGCGCGCCTCTAGCGCAACCCTTCTCCCCGTAAGGGCGGGGAGAAGGAACCTGTCGCGAGTGTTCTTGGCGTCTACTTCTAACCCAAAAATTCCTCACGCACCGCGCGCGAATGCGCGCCGAGCGCTGGCACGGTATCGCTGGCGAGAATGGGATCGCCCGTCCATTGTGCCGGCGGCGTGGGCATGCTGACAGCGCCGACTTCCGTCGTCACCGGCATCAAACGCAAATGCGGATGCTTGTGCAGCCCGAATACATCATTCACGCGACCGAAGGCGATGTCGGCCGCGTCGAGCTTCGCGATAGCAGGCTCCGCATCTTGAGACGCGAACCACGCCGCGACGAGCCCATCCGTATCATCGCGGTTCGCGACGCGTGCCGGCGAGGTCGCAAAGCGCGGATCGGTGCCGCACTCCGGCTGCTCGAAAACCTTCGTGCAGAGAGCGCGCCATTCGCGGTCGTTCTGGATGCTGATGAGAATCGGGATACCATCGCGCGTCGTGAAGACGCCGTAGGGCGCGAGGGAGATGTGCGAGAGGCCAATGCGGCGCGGCGGTGCACCGTAAATACCTTGCATCAGAGGCACGCTCATGAGCTCGGCCATGGTGTCGAACATGGAAATGCGGATGTCGGCGCCCTTGCCCGTGGTCGCGCGGCGCAGCAAGGCTTCGAGAATGGCCTCGTACGCGTGGAGCCCCGTCGAGACATCGACGATCGAGACGCCGACGCGCGCGGGCTCCGCGGCACTGCCGGTCACGGAGGCGAGGCCGGACTCCGCCTGAATGAGGAGATCGTAGGCCTTGCGATCGGCATAGGGCCCGGTGTCGCCATAGCCCGAGATCGAGCAGGCGATGAGACGCGGATGGCGCGCGCAGATTTCCTCGACGGGATAGCCGAGTTTCGCAAGCGCACCGGGCTTCAGGTTCTGCACGAACACATCGGCCTTCGCGAGCAGCGCGTCGAAGAGTGCGCGATCCTCCGCCTTTGAGAGATCGACGACGACCGACTCTTTCCCGCGATTGAGCCAGATGAAGTAGACGCTCTGCCCCTCGGCGAGCTGGTCATAGCCGCGCGCAAAATCGCCCTCGGGACGTTCGATCTTGATCACGCGCGCACCCGCATCGGCGAGGCGGCGGCCGGTCATGGGCGCGGCCACGGCCTGCTCGAGCGAGATGACGAGAATGCCTTCGAGGGGCTTCTGCATTCCGAAAATTTCCCTGCTTGGACCAGCGTGCAATACCGGTACTGAGCGCTTTTAACGGCCGATCCCCGAGACGTCTTCCTCATATTCGGCAGGGCGCCATGCGGGCGCTCCAAATACGAAAGCGGCGCCCTCCAAGGAGAGCGCCGCTCGTCAAACTCAGTGCGCGGTCAGCTCAGGACGACTGGATCGCCGAGAGCTCCCACTGGCTGGCCGAGCCACGGACCGGACGCGCGAACGTCCAGATCTCGGTGAGCTCGGTCGGCTCGTCGCGGCTGCCTTCGACCACGCGGCCCGAGGCCGTCTCGATCGTTGCATCCTTGAGCGTGTAGCGCAGCGCGACCGTCGCGTACTCGAGGTGCTGCTCGCGCCAGGCTTCGGCGAGATCACCCTGCTGGAGCTGCACGTCGGAGACGACGTTGAGCAGGCCCTTCTTGGCGTTGTCGTCGAGCTCGGCCGCAAAGTACGAGAGCATCTCCGGCGTCAGGAGCTTCCCAAGAGCGTCAACGTCGCTCTTGCCGTACGCCATCTGCACCTCGCCGAGCAGACGCTCGAAGGCGTCATAGTCGGACGGGCCGATCTCAAGCGTGTCGACCGAGCCGCCACCGGCGCTGCCGCTGCGGTTCAGGATGTCCGCGGGATTGCGACCGTTGTAGGGGTTCTGACCTGCACCAGCGGTCGCCATGGCGGGCTTGGCGCCGCCGAAGCCACCGCGGAAAAGCCGGAAGACGAGGTAGATAATGCCGCCGATGAGGAGCATCTGGAGCAGGAAGCCGGCGATCGACGCCAGCGCGCCCATGCCGAAGATGCCGGCGAGCGCGGCGGCGAAGAGGCCGCCCATGAGCAGGCCGCGCATGCCGCCGAAGCGCGATGCGCCCTGTGCGGCCGATGCGCCCGGACGCATGGCCTGATTGGCACCCGCTGTCGGCGCGCCCGGCTGCGTGATCGACTTGTTGATCGGCTGAGCCGCATTCGGCGCCGTATTGGTCTTCGGCGGTGCCTGAAAGGTCTTGGCACCACGGCTGCCGAAGCCGCCGCCGCGCCGCGCGTCCGCATCGGTCGGCATCGTGGCGAGCACCACCGCCGCGCCGAGGGCGACGACACAAGCCCTGCCAATCCACCGCTTGAAACTGTTCATTCTGCCTCCCCTGGATACGTGCGCCCACAATCTATGCAAAGTGGCGCGCTCTGCTTTGCATATATAGGTGAGCGTTGCGCGAAGTCCACCGTGCGGCGCACAGGAAACAGCACAATCCGCACGCACGAATTCCGCCGGATGAACGCCGATCTCATTCCGGCACGAAAATATTAACGCCGTCAGTGTGTTGGACGCGTCCGTGCGCGCCGAGATAGTCGCGCGCGGTCATGTCCGCGAGCAATGCGCCATCGTCCGGCGTGTTGGCCATGAAGCGCCGCCCGTCGTCCAGCCGGCCGAGCAGCACGCTGTACGTCGGGCCCGTGCGGTCGTGCATGACGGTGTACGTCTCGATCGTCGCGGGGCCTTCCGCAACTTCCGCCACCACGGGCCCGCGATCATGGTCGATCGCGGCCTGATAGGCTGCCGGATCGCGCGGGGCGAACACCTTCTTTGGCGGCGTTGTCGAATAAATTCCGGCCGACTGCTTCGTGACGTAGTTGCCGTTCGCGGTGACGAGGCCGAATGATCCGGGCGCCGCGCGCACGCGGTTCATCATCTCCGCAATGGAATGCGTGACGTAGTTGTTGCCGGGCCCGCCGAAGTACGGAAGGCCGCCGGTGACGGTAAGCCCGCGCGGATCGTCGAGGGGGATATTCATCTCGGCGCACGCGATCTCGACGGCGGAAGGAAAGCAACTGTAGAGATCGATGTACGCGATATCGTCGAGAGACTTCTCGGCCATCTCGAAGGTCTCGCGCGCCACGGTCCGCATAGCGGGCGACGAATGGTAGTTGTGGCGGTCCGAGATGTACCAGTGGTCGTGCGCATCGGCGCAACCGTGGAGATAGACCCACTTCTCCTGCGGAATGCCGAGCGCCTTGGCCTTGGCGACTGACGTCAGCACCAGAGCCGCTGCCTGGTCGATGTAGGCATTGGCATTCATGAGCTTCGTATAGGGAAAGCCGATATAGGGATTGTCGCCGCTGACGGCTGCGATCGTCTCGGCGCTGTAGCCGGCGCGGCGATCGGCGAGCGGGTTGTCCTTGGCGACGGCGGCGAAATGCGCGAACAGCTTGCCGGCCTCGGCAAGGTGCTCCGGGATCGAGCGGCCGAGATGCCCGCGAATGCCGTTCTCGAAAAGCGGGTAGGCAAAGATGGCGCCCGCCATGCGATGGCGCTGCTCCATGTCGCTCCATCCGCGCTTGGCCACGCCCCAGACTTCGTCCGGCTCGCCGCCCGCATCTTCCGACCAGTCGAGTGCAAGCTTGGCGCGCTCCGCAGCTTTCTGCGTGGCAAGCGCCTCACCACCCGCGATCAGCGCCGCCTCGCAGTCCCCGCGCACGATCATCTCGAAGAGCCGGTTCACGCACCATTGCGGCATGTTACCGCCAGGATGTGTGTAGATGAGGCGCTTGGCGGATGCGGCGCCGAGGCGGTCCGCCAGCGAGCGCGGCGGATTGGTGTATCGCCCAAAGGGCGAGGCGAAGCGCCAGCTCGTATCGGAGAACGAGCGGATCATGACGACCGTATCGAGTGCTGCCAGCAGGCTCGCGCCTGCGCCCGCATCCTCGGCGGCGACGCGCGCGGCATCGGCGGTCAGATCCATCGGTGAGCGCGCCCGTGCCGGGTCCTTCTCGCGCTGGGTGATCTGCCCGCAGCCTACCAGCACCGGAATCCGGCTCTCATCCATGGCGCTCTCCTAAGCGTTTCTTGGTTGTAGTTCAGCCCTGCGAACCATGCTGAAGCCCCTGGGCGGCAGGGTCAACGGCCCGTGGCGAACACTTCGCAAGTGATTTGGTTGTGGCCATCCTGTGGCAGCAGCCCGTTTGTCCACGTCATGGCCATATTTCGCGACCGGCGCCGGATTGGGCTCAAAAAAATCTTTCGACGGAGCGTCGCGATGCCGCAACGCCCCTGTGTCGGGGGCAACACGGATCAATACTTAATACTAGCGAGATCAACTTTGGTTAACTGGCCGCTGTTCTTAAGCGTGACTCCTAGAGCACACAAATTACATAGATTCATTTGAGCAAAATGGTACGCGTTTTGCTGTGCGGGAACGTTTTCCCTTGCCACGCGTCTTTAGCGAACCTTACTGTTTGTTCATTGGCACCCCGCGGTGCCGTGGCAAAGCGCTGGAGCAGATCAGTTATGGAGGGTCCGATGCAGCTTCGAGTTGGGCTGAACGTCGCCGCCGCGATCATGTCGTTTGCGTTTCTCGCCGCAGTCGTGCTCGGAATGGTCTGAATTCCGACGCACGAACTCCGCACACATGGCGAAGTAGAGAGTTTGAATCAGGAAAGGCGCGGTCTCCCGCGCCTTTCTGCATTTCCGGACATCGGGACGCGGCTCATGCGGCCTTGCGCTTCAGCGGTGCCCCTGTCTTTGCCTGCAGCTCTTCCATGCTGAGGCCCGGCGCCATATCGACAACCTCGAAGCCCTGCGCACCAACGTCGATCACCGCGAGGTTCGTATAGATGCGCGTGACCGCTTTGGGCGCCGTCAGAGGCAGATCGCACTGCTCGAGCAGCTTGGGCCTGCCGTCCTTCGACGTGTGGTCCATGATGATCCACAGCCGCTTGGCGCCCACCGCGAGATCCATCGCACCGCCGACGGCCGGCACGCCATCGGTGAGCGACGTGGTCCAGTTGGCGAAATCGCCGTTTGCCGCCACCTCGAATGCGCCGAGGACGCAGAGATCGATATGCCCGCCACGGATCATGCCGAAGCTGTCGGCGTGATGGACGATGCTGGCACCCGTCACGAGATTGACGTTCTGCTTGCCGGCATTGATGAGCCAGGGCTCGATCGTCTCGGCGGTCGCGAGGCCGCCCATGCCGATGATGCCGTTCTCGGACTGGAAAATGACCTCACGACCCTTCACGAAGTTCGAGACGAGCAAGGGAAAGCCGATACCGAGATTGACGCACCAGCCTTCGGGAATGTCCTGAGCGAGGCGGGCGGCCGCCTGCGCGCGGCTCCAGGGTGTGACGCCTGCGGCGGCGGGCGCGCGGGCTGCTGTGGTCGTCATGATGCATTCCTCCGCGTGTGTGTTGGATCAGCCGGTGGTCGCGAGATTGGGCGCGGGATCACCATAGGGCACATGCACGACGCGCTGCACGAAGACGCCCGGCGTGTGCACGTTCTCGGGATCGATTTCACCTAGCTCCACAATGTGCTGTGCCTGCACGATGCTGAGTTCGGCCGCCATGGCCATGATCGGATTGAAGTTCCGGCCTGAGAGCTTGAAGGTGAGGTTGCCCCAGCGGTCCGCCTTGTAGGCTTCGACGAGCGCTACGTCCGCACGAATGGCGTGCTCGAGCAGATAGTGCCGCCCATTGATCTCCCGCACTTCCTTGCCTTCGGCCAGAGCCGTGCCGTAGGCCGTCGGCGTGTAGAACGCGGGAATACCGGCGCCCGCCGCGCGGATGCGCACGGCGAGCGTGCCCTGGGGCACCAGCTCCAATTCGAGCTTGCCGGCCTTGTGCAGCTCGTCGAAGACGACTGAACCGGCGCTGCGCGGAAAGCTGCAGACGATCTTGCGTACCCGCCCCGCCGCAAGGAGGCGCACGAGGGGCTCGACACGACCAGACCCCGCATTATTGCCAACGAGCGTGAGATCCTTGGCCCCCTGCTCGATGAGACCGTCGATAAGATGCGTGGGATGCCCCACGGC
>JAEYPL010000062.1 GCA_023410905.1 Pseudomonadota bacterium | reverse complement strand
AGGTCGTCCGTGCCCCAGATCATGCCGGCGAGCGAGCGCAGCAGAAAGCCGAGCCCGATCGTGACCATGATGACCGAGAAAAGCGGAAAGCCGAGGATCGGGCGGACCACGAACCGCTCGATGGTCATGCCGACGAGACCCATCGTCAGCACGGCCAGCAGGAAGCCGAGCCAGTAGTTAAGGCCGACGATGGTGATGTAGGTGTAGGCGACGAAACCGCCGAGCATCATCAGATCGCCCTGGGCGAAGTTGATGACCTCAGTCGCCTTGTAGATCAGAACGAAGCCGAGTGCGATCAGCCCGTAGATACAGCCCAATGCAAGACCGCTCACGAGCTGCTGAAGAAAATCCAGCATGCCGTCGCTTCCTCCCTCACACCCGTCGTCAGCGGCTCTAGGACGGCCGCCTTTTACCCGTCGGATGTCAGCGCACCGATCATTGCGGAAGCTTTCAATGCCTGTCAACGCACTCCATGGGCGATTTCCGTGCTGAACCAAGCCGGGAAGTGCCGTTGCGTCGGCGGCCACGGCGCGCTAGAGCAATTCCAGGCAACGGGCGGGGGCTGCGGCTCCCGTGGGGCAAATTGGAACTGAATGATGATCGATCACGCCACGCAGCGCCTCAACATGGTCGAATCCCAAGTCCGCCCCAGCGACGTGACGGACCGGCGGATCACCCGCGCCATGCGCGAGATCCCGCGGGAGGCCTTCGTGCCCGGGCCGCTGAAGTCGATCGCCTACGCCGATGAGCCTTTGAAGGTCTCGGATGTCGCGCACAACCAACGCTATATCCTCGCGCCGCGCCTGCTCGCGAAGCTCGTTCAGCTCCTCGAGATCGAGCCCGATGGCATGGTGCTGGATGTAGGACCGGCTACGGGCTATTCGACCGCCCTGCTGGCGCACCTGGGTCAGGCCGTCGTAGCCCTCGAGGAGGACGCCCGCCTCGCCGAGCGGACGCAGGAAGTCCTAGCCAATCTGGGCGTCGACAATGCCGTCGTCATTACGGGGAGCATGTCGGCAGGCGCCGCCGACGAGGGGCCATATGACGCCATCCTGATCAATGGCGCGGTCGTCGACGTGCCGACGGCCCTGCTCGATCAGCTTAAGGATGGCGGGCGCTGCGTGGCGGTCAGCATCGACAATGGTGTCGGCCGCGCGACGGTTTGGCGTCGCCATGGCATGAGCTTCGACCGGCGGCCGGCGTTCGATGCCAGCGCGCCCTATCTGCCGGGCTTTGAACCCGCGGCCGGCTTCGTCTTCTGAAGAAGCGTATTCCCCGCGGACATCGCGGGCCCTTTTCGGCCTACTAGGGCCGACCAGCCGGCTTGACAGGAGCGGCGACCGGCGACGGGCGATGCAGTGCTTCGTCCCGATGATCGAGCTTGATGGACGGCGCAGACCAGGGCCCGCTCAAGACCAGCACATCGCTCACCAGCGGCCGCAAGACGGGGTCCGTCGTCCCGAATGAGAGCGCGACATCCATCGACTGCGCCGTAAGGTCGACGCTGCCGCCTCCGGAGAACGTGTTCGTCCCCGATTTCGCGTGAAGGATCGAGGCGTACATGACGCCTCGCTGCACATCGAGCCGCAGACCGAGACCGTCGAGCCCGGTGGTCGATGTACCGGCGGCCTGCCAGCCGCGCACGTCGCCTCGTTTCGCTGCCTGCGCCAGCGTTTTGAGATCCAGGCCCACCCGCGCGCCGGCTCGCATCTCGACCTGCGCCTTACCGCCAAGGTTCGCGATCAGCTCCTCCGATGTATCGCCCATCGTCGTGAGGCTCATCGCAATATCGGCGCGACCCTGGAGGGGATTGCGACCGAGCGTACGCTGCAGCAGGCGCCCCGCCTCGACGCCCTCCAGCTTACCGTTGATGCCATAGCGCGGATCGCTGCTGGCACGCTCGACGACCACCTGGCCCTTGAATACGCCTTCTTCGATGGCGAGCTCGGCCACATCGGCGAGCAGCTTGCCATTCTTCAGTGTGACCGCGACGGCGCCCTGCCCCGCCTCGATGCCCGGAATGACGAGAGCTTCCGACGAGATGCGCAGATCCGCGTCCACATTATCCAGCAGCGAGGCAATGGCCGGCGGCCGCGTCGCGGCAAAGATCGGCGCCAGCAATGTGCGCTCGACCATGGTCGAGGCGATGTAGGGTTTCAGATTGAGCTGCTTGAAAGCGAGCGTGCCTTCGACGGCCGTGCGGCTGCCCGTCCGCGTCACGCTGATCGCGCCCACGCCTTCGTTCCCGTCCAGCGTCAGCGTGGACTGCGAGAACGCCATGACGCCGCCGGTCCAGTCGAGAGCGCCGCGCAGCCGCATGGCTTCGAGGTTGCCGGCACGCGGCGCCCCGATCCCGAGCCAGAGCGCGATCTCCCTCAGACGGGGGCTGCTGACGTCGACGGTGCCGTTGAGGCGCAAGCCCTTGGCCTCGCCGAGCACGCCGTCAAACCGTGACTCGAACAGAGCGCCGCTCAATGTCGCTTGGATCGGCCAGCGATAGTCGGCCCCATCGGCCGCCCGCCGTGCAATCGTCGCGGATAGACTGAGCCGTTGCCCGAGATAGGTGAGCTGACCGGATACGGTTGCCGAAGCACGCCGATGAGGCGTGATCTGCATTTCGACGTCGGTAAGAAGCTCCGGATCGGCATCGCCCGTCATCACCTTGATCAATCCGCCCCGGATGATCAGGCTCTGGACATCCAGCGACGCAATGCGCGCCAGAAGCGGCTCCAGCGCGGCCACTACATCGCCCTGGCGGGGCGCACCGTTTGAGGCAATCTCGACGGATATGGTTGGCCCATCGAGAACCAAGCGGCGGGATCGCTCGACGCCCTTAAGGCCATTGTCCTCGACCTTGGCATCGGCGCTGTGAATAGCGGCACTCTCGAGCACGAGGCGCGGCCTGGCCAGAAGCTGGACCGGCTCGGAAATCACGTAGCCGGCGCGAGGCGCGGCGTGCAGGCGGAACGGCGCGAGCATATCGCCTGGGGCGTGCATCCAGGAAAAGCCGCCATACCCGAGCGACGCGACCAGTGCCGTGC
>JAEYPL010000056.1 GCA_023410905.1 Pseudomonadota bacterium | reverse complement strand
AAGCGGCATAATTCCGAGGTCTGCAGAACATACAACGGCCGGGCGTTGAGCCCGGCCGCGCTGCATTTCGTCGCGATGGAATCGAACCGTCAGCTCATACGCCCCTCAAGACCGTAGTCACGCATCTTACGGTACAGCGTGGAGCGGCCGATGTTGAGGCGTTTTGCCACTTCCGTCATATGTCCACGATAGCGGCCGAGCGCGAGGCGGATCATGTCGGCCTCCATCGCCTCGAGAGAGCGGATCTCACCAGCATCATCGATCGCAGGTATGCCGAGTGCATTCTTCCCCGGTTCGCGGGAGACCTCGATCGTGCGCGGGATGCTGTCCTCGGCGCCAAGCAGTGCCGGTCCCGTGTAGGCAGGATGCGGATCGATGTACTCAGGCGCCTCGGGCGTTGTTGCGCGGAAGCCTTCGACATGTGCCGCGATCTGCGGGAACTCGTCGACGGTCAGTTCGCTCTTGTCGGCGAGCACCACCGCGCGAAAAACCGCATTCTCGAGCTGACGAACGTTGCCCGGCCAAGCGTAGCCGACCAGCATGTCCATGGCATCGCTGCTGATCGTGGTGATCCGCTTGCCTTCTTCGGCGGCGAAGCGCGCGAGGAAGTAGCGCACCAGCTCCGGCACGTCGCCGATACGCTCGCGCAGCGGCGGCACGACTACGGGGAAGACATTCAGGCGATAGTACAGATCCTCGCGGAACTTGCCTTCCTTCACGAGCTGGATCATGTCGCGGTTCGTCGCCGAGATCAGGCGGAAGTTGACCTTGACGCTCTTCTTCGCTCCGACAGGATCGATCTCGCCTTCCTGAAGTGCACGCAGCAGCTTGACCTGGGCATCGAGCGGAAGCTCGCCGACCTCGTCGAGGAAGAGCGTGCCGCCGTCGGCCTCCTGGAACTTGCCGATGCGCTTGTCGACGGCGCCGGTGAACGAGCCCTTCTCATGGCCGAAGAGAATGCTCTCGACGAGGTTCTCGGGAATAGCGCCGCAATTGACGGTGACGAATGGTCTGCCGGCGCGCTCGCTCTCGCCCTGGATGGCGCGTGCGATCAGCTCCTTGCCGACACCGGATTCGCCTTCGATCAGGACAGGGATGTTGGAGGCTGCTGCACGGCGGCCGAGGGCGACGACCTTGTGCATGACGTCGCCGCGCATCACGAGATCGCTGAAGGTCAGCGTGCCTTCGACCTTCTTCTTGATGCGCGTGATCTCACCCTGCAGGGCCTCGATCTTGAGTGCGCTCTTGATCGATACGTCGAGCCGCTCCTGGCTCGCGGGCTTCACGACGAAGTCGGCGGCACCTGCGCGCATGGCGCCGATGGCAGCTTCGATCGAGCCGTTGGCCGTCTGCACGATGATGGGGGGCGTGCCCGGCTTGGCGCCGACGCGCTCGAGCACGGTCATACCGTCGGTGCCGGGCATGACGAGATCGAGCAGGACGATGGCGATCGACGGGCCTTCCGGGCCTTCGAGGATCTGGAGGGCGTGTTCGCCGCCCTGAGCGGTGCGGACGTCGTAGCCCAACCGCTTGATCATCTCTTCAAGGATGCGGCGCTGGGCAGGATCGTCATCGACGACGAGGACGCGCTTGGACATGAGGGCATACTCACGCAACAGATACGGGACACGTAGGCCGTTCGGGGGGAAGGTTCGCGGGCGGGCCCAATTTCGAACATTTCCTCAGACGCGGCTTACTCACGGGGCGAGAGTGCCCGAGTGGAGTAAACGGATCGTTGCGAAACGATCGCTTTTGAATTTTTTCCGCCCATTCTCGATTGCGTCGCGGGGACGACCGGTCGAGGCGATTGAAATACAACTCGAATTGAGCGCGGCCCCTGGATCGGGCCAGAATGCCGCGGCCCTGCTGTTGTCCCCGGCCTTGCCTTGCCAGCGCCGCGCATTGCGCCAATGGTGCAATTCAAGACGGCAACCAGATTCGGGAGACCGCTCATGAGCACCAGCGACGCCGCCCTCGGCACGATGCCCGAATGGGACCTCGGCGACCTCTATCCCGCGACCGACGCCCCCGAGCTGAAGCGCGACTACAAGTGGGCGGCCGACGAGGCCGCCCGCATGCGCGCGGCTTACCAGGGCAAGCTTGCAGCGCTCGGCGGCGACGGCGCGGCGCTCGCCGAGGCGGTGAAGGCCTACGAGAAGCTGTCCGATGTCATTGGCCGGATCGCGTCCTATGCGGGCCTGCGCTATTACGCCGATACATCGGATGGCGAGCGCGCAAAATTCTTCGGCGACATGCAGTCGAAGATCACGGCGATCTCGACCGAGCTGGTCTTCTTCGAGCTCGAGCTCAACCAGATCGATGACGCGACGCTCGATGCGGCGCTCAAGCACCCCGAGCTCGCGCGTTACACGCCGTGGTTTGCGGATCTGCGCAAGGAAAAGCCCTATCAGCTCGACGAGCAGCTAGAGCGCCTCTTCGTCGAGAAGGCGGCGACATCGCGTGCGGCCTGGGACCGTCTGTTCAACGAGACGATGACGGCACTGCGCTTCGATGTGGAGGGCGAGCCGAAGCCCTTGAGCCTCGAGCCGACACTGAACCTCCTCATGCACCCCGAGTCCTCGCGGCGTCAGAAGGCGGCGGAGGCACTTGCGAAGGTCTTCAAGGAGAACATCCGCCTCTTCACGCTGATCACCAACACGCTCGCCAAGGACAAGGAAATCTCTGACCGCTGGCGCGGTTACAAGGATGTCGCGGACTCGCGGCATCTCGCGAACCGCGTCGAGGCCGAGGTTGTGAACGCGCTCGTGAGCGCCGTGCGCGACGCTTATCCGCGCATCTCGCACCGTTACTATGCGATGAAGGCGCGCTGGCTCGGCATGGACAAGCTTGCGCATTGGGATCGCAATGCGCCGCTCCCCGACAAGCCCGATCAGGTCTACACGTGGAAGGACGCCGAGAAGATCGTGCTCGACGCGTATGCGGGCTTCTCGCCGCGCATGGCGGAGATCGCGCTTCCGTTCTTCAACAAGGGTTGGATCGATGCGCCCGTGCGCGAAGGCAAGGCTTCCGGCGCGTTCTCGCATCCGACGACGCCCTCGGCGCATCCTTATGTGCTGCTGAATTACCAAGGCAAGCCGCGGGATGTGATGACGCTCGCGCACGAGCTTGGCCATGGTGTGCATCAGGTTCTGGCCGCGCCGCAGGGCGCACTTCTCGCGCCGACGCCGCTCACCCTTGCGGAAACAGCCTCGGTATTCGGCGAGATGCTGACCTTCCGCGCGCTGCTCGCGGCGACGACCAGTCCGCGCGAGAAAAAGGCGCTGATGGCGCAGAAGGTCGAGGACATGATCAATACGGTCGTGCGCCAGATCGCGTTCTATTCATTCGAGCGCAAGGTGCACGAGGCGCGCCGTGAGGGCGAGCTGACGTCCGACAAGCTTGCCGAGCTGTGGATGTCAGTGCAGGGCGAGAGCCTCGGACCGGCCATCGATCTCAAGCCGGGATACGAGGTCTACTGGTCGTACATCCCGCATTTCATTCATTCGCCCTTCTACGTCTATGCCTACGCGTTCGGCGACTGTCTGGTGAATTCGCTCTACGGCCTCTATCAGGAGGCGCATCCGGGTTTCGTCGAGAAATACTTCGACATGCTCAAGGCTGGTGGTTCAAAGCACCATACCGAGCTGCTCGCGCCGTTCGGTCTCAATGCCGCGGACCCGAACTTCTGGGCCAAAGGTCTCTCCGTCATCGAAGGCATGATCGATGAGCTGGAGACGATGGATAAGGTGGCTTGAGTTTGAATACGCGGTTGCCGCGCGCTCGACATGTCCCTTCTCCCCGTAATTCACGGGGAGAAGGTTAGGATGAGGGCGGGAGCTTGCGCTGACGTTGGCGTATACCGCCGCCCCTCACCCCGACCCTCTCCCCGTAAGGACGGGGAGTGGGGGAAATTGGGGGCCTTCCTCGACCTCACAGCTTCAATGCTGCCCGCTTCACTTCGTACAGCATGAGCGCTGTTGCGACGGCGAGGTTAAGCGAGTCGAGGCGTCCCGCCATCGGGATCTTCACGAGGCGATTGCAGACGGCCGCCACCTCGTCCGACATGCCGGGCCCCTCGCGGCCCATGACGAGCAGCGTCGGATCATTGTAGTTTCCATCGCGAAAATCGGCCGCCGCATCGAGATGTGTGCCGATGCGATCGCCCGGCCACGCTCTTGCCCATTCGACGAACGCCGGCCGCTCGACCTTCACGAGGGGCACGGCGAACAGCGAGCCCATGGTCGCGCGCACGGCCTCGCGCTGATAGGCATCGCAGCAATTTCCGACAAGGATGACGCCAGCGGCACCAACAGCGTCGACCGTGCGCATGATCGTGCCGAGATTGCCCGGATCGCGGATTTCGTCGAGGGCCACCCACAGCGCTGACTTATCGAGCGTGCTGATCTCCGGCAGCGCTGCCCAACGCTGCTCGAACACGCCCATGAGGTTCTGCGGGTTCTCCTTCGCCGCGAGCTTCTCCAGTACCGCGCGCGAGACTTCGAGACCCTCCGAGCCTTCCCGCAGTGCCCAGTCGATGAGGTCGCGGTGAGCGCGGCTGTCGCGTGCTTCGGCGCCATGAACCAGAATCCGCGGGCGCCAGCCATTCTCGCGCGCCGTCATCAGCACTGACGCGCCCTCGGCGACAAAGAGCCCGGTTTCGCGCCGCGCTTTGCGCATGTCGAGCGAGCGGATGAGCTTTACGCGATCGTTCGTCAGGCTGGTGATGACGCGAGAGGTGGGCGCCGCGCCGCGATCAGATCTTGAGGTCATCGCCACACCAGCGCGTGAAAAGCGATGTCGGCACCGCACGCGCGCCGCCTTCTTCGCGAATGGCGAGTTCGCCGCTCTCGAAGCGCCCACTCTTGTCGGCAAGCGCCTCGCGGCAAAGCTGATCGAGCATCAGGGCGGAGGCGCGGATGGCATACGCCGTGAGCACGAGCGCGCTTTGCGATCCAGCAAGCAGCGCCGAGCAATTGCGCAGCATGTCCGGGAGATCGACGAATAGATCCCAGGTCTCGTTGTTCGGCCCGCGCCCGAATTTCGGCGGATCGACGAGGATCACATCGTACTGCTTAGCCCGCCGCACTTCGCGCTGCACGAACTTGCGCGCATCCTCCAGCATCCAACGCACGGGCGCATCCTTGAGACCGGAAGCCGCCTGGTTCTCGCGGGCCCAGGTGACCGCCTTCTTCGAGGCATCGACATGCGTGACCTCTGCGCCCGCGTGCGCGGCGAGCAAAGTCGCAGCGCCCGTATAGGCGAAGAGATTGAGCACGCGCGGCCGCTCGGCGCCCTTGTGCTGCTTCAGCGCGTCGATCATCCAGCGCCAGTGCGGCAGCTGCTCGGGGAAGATGCCGAGATGGCGAAAGCCACTCAGCCGGCATGTCAGCGTAACGGCATCCTCGAGGCGCACGTTCCAGCTCTCGGGCACCGTCTTGTTCGTGCGCCAACGGCCGCTCTCTTCATCGTCGCTCGCCGAGAAGACCGCGTGCGCGCCCGCCCATAACTTCTCGTCGGCGAGCGGGCGCCACAGCGCCTGCGGCTCCGGCCGATCCACGATGATCTTGCCGAAGCGTTCGAGCTTGCGCCCATTGCCGCTGTCGAGTAGCCGGTAATCCGCAAAGCCGTCGCTTTCCACGATGGCAAGCGCCGTCGGCGCAAGGGCGCGCGGCTTTGCGGTCTCAGGATTGGGGCGGGCTTTGGACATGGTGTGCAGACATAGAGGCTCGCTGCCTATGCCGCAATGTCCGGGATGTGGGGAAAAGCGCCACGTCCAAGCAATTAACGGTAATTGGCGCCGGCGATCATGAGAGTTCTCGTCACGGGGGGAGCAGGCTTCATCGGTTCGGCGCTGTGCCGCCATCTCGTCGCCGGGCGTGGCGCCGAGGTCGTGAACGTCGATTGCCTCACCTACGCGGCCAATCTCCGCTCGCTCGATCCGATCGCGAACCGTCCGGGCTATCGCTTCGTGAAGGCCGATATCTGCGACCGCGCGGCTATGGACGCGATCCTCGCCGAAACTGCGCCCGATGCGATCATGCATCTTGCCGCGGAGAGCCACGTCGATCGCTCGATCGATGGTCCGGCCCGCTTCATCGAGACCAACATCCTCGGCACCTACACGCTGCTCGAAGCCACGCGCACGTACTGGCGGGCTCTCGCCACCGAGAAGCAGGATGCCTTCCGGTTCATTCAGATCTCGACAGACGAGGTGTTCGGCTGCGCCGCGCCGGACGCCGTCTTCGACGAGGCTTCATCCTACGCGCCGAACTCTCCCTATTCCGCGAGCAAGGCGGCAGCAGACCATCTCGCCCGCGCGTGGCATTCGACGTACGGCCTGCCCACGCTGACGACGACCTGCTCGAACAACTACGGGCCCTATCAGTTTCCCGAAAAGCTCATTCCGCTGGTCCTCATCAACGCCCTCGAAGGAAAGCCGTTACCCATCTATGGCGATGGGCTTCACGAGCGGGACTGGCTCTTCGTGGAGGATCACATCGAAGCGCTCGCGCTCGTCCTCGAACGAGGTGCGATCGGCGAGACGTACGCAATCGGCGGGCGCGCCGGGCGCACGAACATCGCGGTCGTCGAGAAGGTGTGCGAGATCCTGGACGGCCTGCGTCCGGCGGCGCGGCCCTATCGCGAGCTGATCGCGTTCGTTCAGGATCGCCCCGGACACGATCGCCGTTACGCAATCGATCCGGCGAAGATCGAGCGCGAGTTGGGCTGGCGCGCCGCGGAGAGCTTCGACGGTGGTATTGCGCGGACTGTACGCTGGTATCTCGACAACGAGAGTTGGTGGCGCCCGCTGCTCGACGGTGTCTACGGCGGCGAACGCCTCGGGCTCGATATTTAGAGCCTCTCCGCGTTGAACGTGTCGCAGTCGCGGATCTGGCCAGAGTCGAACCCGCGCTTGAACCAGCGCTGACGCTGCTCCGCAGAGCCATGAGTGAACGCTTCGGGCACGACGCGGCCCTGCGTCTTCTTCTGGATCATATCGTCTCCGATGGCCGCGGCCGCACGAAGCCCTTCCTCGATATCGCCGGGCTGCAGGCGGTCCTTGAGCTGGTGGTTCACCGACGCCCAAACGCCCGCGAGGCAATCAGCCTGCAGCTCCATACGCACCTGCAATGCGTTGGCCTGGCGCTCCGGAATGCGCTGCTTGGCTTCCTGCACCTTGGCCGCGATGCCGAGAAGGTTCTGCACGTGATGGCCGACCTCGTGAGCGACGACATAGGCCTGGGCGAAATCGCCGGGCGCGCCGAACCGCCTGTCGAGCTCATTGAAGAACGAGAGGTCGATGTAAACCCTCTTGTCGAGCGGGCAATAGAAGGGGCCCATCTGCGCGACGCCCTGCCCGCAGGCCGAATTGGTTCCGCCGGAGAACATCACGAGCCGCGGCTCCTCGTACTTGCGCCCGAACGACTGGAAGATGCGGTTCCAGACATCCTCGGTGTCAGCCAGCACGCGGCCGACGAAACGAGCAGCTTCATCATCGGGGCGTGCCGTGCGCTGCGCCGGTTGACCTGGTTGTCCGGGCTGCTGGGGCTTGGCCTCGCGGCTGCCGGGCAGCCCAGGAATGTCGAAGGGGTTGTTCGTTCCGCTGCCACCGGGGCGGTCGATGCGCTGGTTCTGCGGCATGTCGGGGAAGCTGAAACCGCCGCCGCCACCGCGCAGCAGGTCGAGCGGATTGAGCCCGAACAGCAGCATGATCGCGCCGATGATCAGCAGCGTCGTGATGCTGAAGCCACCGCCGCCGCGCCCCATGGGAATGGGGATCTGGATGCCGCGGCCCCCGCCGCCGCCGGGGAAACGGAAACCGCCACCGCCGCCTTGACCGCGCCTATCCTCGACGTTTTTGCTCTCGCGATCCGACTCATCGTAGCGCATGACGGTACAACTCCTGGCCTCGGTACCCCCGGGTGCTGCGTGCCCATGACGCCTAGCGATGCGGCCGTCAAGAACAATTCAGCACACGGGCGAAAGCGGTACAAGTGGGGCGGGCTGCGGTCGCGCGCAAGATGCTTGCCGCGCGTCGCTGTTCAGTGGCCGGCAATGCGGAATACGCCCCGTTCCTGACCGTCCAGTCGGGCGACGAGATCGACCTCCCAGGCGAGATACGCGCGAGCAGCCTCGACGTTTCCGTCGTGGCGCTGGTGCGTGTGGAATACGAAGTCGATCCGCTCTGCGTCAGCCGGGCTATCCGCTGTTGCATTCAGCGTCTGCCCGTCGGCGCGCCAGGCCTTTGCCCCGCCAGCGAGCACGGAAATTTCGCGGGCGCCGGCCTCGGCGAGATCGAGGCTGGCTGCGGCCGCGATCTCGGGGCTGTCCGCGATGAGGACGATCGGCTGCGCAACATCGGCGACCACATTCGCGAGGCGCGGGCGCGTTGCCCAAACTGAACCCGGAATATGGCCGTCGCGGTAGTCCTGGCTCGACCTCAAATCCAGCGCCACGCCACCCCCCGACCACAGGAGCGCCGAAAGGCCTTGCGGCGTCACGGGGTGAAGCTCCTTTGCCCGCGCCTGCAGTTTCTCGGGGCCGCGTGGCTGGCGATCGGCGGGAAGTGCTGCGGCGATCGTAGCGGCGTTCTCGCGATCTTCGAGCACGCAAGCCTCGTGACCGAGCTGGCGCAACCACGCTGCCACCATCGGTGCGCGGACACCTTCGCCGTCCACGAGCACCATGCGTGCGCCTTTGACGCCGACCCACTGGTCCGTCGCCTGCTGAAGCTGGCCGCCGGGCGCGTGAACGAAGCCCGCCAGTGGCTTCGCCGCGATCTCTTCCTCCGTGCGCACATCCAGGAGGTAGGTCGTCCGGCGCGGATCGGCGAGCCAGGTGCGCACATCGGCTGAGGTCACAACCTGGACACCGCATTTGGCCGCGTGTGCATCGGCTCGGGCGCGTCTCTCGGCGAGCTTCTCCGCGCTGAGTGCGGGCTCGGGGTATTTCGTCGATGCGCCGCGCTGAACTTCGTAGCCGGCGAGAAACCAGCCCTGCGTGCCGTTCTCGAGTGCGACGACCTCGTTCGGAACGCCGAGATCGATGAGCGTTTGTGCGCCGATGATCGAGCGCGTGCGGCCTGCGCAGTTGACGACGATCTTTGTCTTGGGATCGGGCGCGATCGTGTCGATGCGCAGGGCGAGTTCGCCATTCGGGCAACTGATGCCGCCGGGAATGTTGAAGCGCTTGTACTCCGCCCATGTCCGCCCATCGACAATGACGAGGTTGTCGCCACGCTTCTGCATGGCGACGAGGTCATCGGCCGAGATGCGCGGCGTGTGGCGCTCGATTTCGACGAGCTCGCCGAAGGTCTTGGATGGCAGGTTCACGCCATCGAAGAGCGTGTAGCCGGCGGCTTTCCAGGCCGGCGCCCCACCCTGCATGATCGCGACGTTCGTGTAGCCTAGTCCCTCGGCGCGCTTTGCGGCCCGCTCGGCAACGCCGTCACCATCGTCCATGAGCACGACGCGCACGCTCCGGCGCGGCACCATGCGTTCGAGATCGATCTCGAAGCGGCTATACGCGAGCGGGACGGCAAAGAACGGGTGCCCGTCGGCGTATTGTCCGGTCTCGCGCACGTCGAGAAGTGCAATCTCCTCGCCATCGGAGAGCATCGCCTTGACAGTTCCGGCCGGGATCGCCGTCGCCATTGTTCACCTCATGCTTTTTAGTAGGGCGCTTGTACGGACATTATAGCGAGCCCGCACGTGGACAGAAAGCTGCCGGGCGTTGTCCGCAGGGCGTACCGCCTGTGCGCGTTTGACAGTGTTCCTGACGCGGCGCTACGGTCGCCCCAATAAAAATACATATATGGGAGGAATACCATGCTGACACGGCGCTCGACGCTTGCTGGATTTCTGCTGGCCGCTGTTTCCCTGGGAGCTGCACCAGCTCTAGCCCAGAACTTCACCAAGCAAGTCAATATCATCGTGCCGTACGCCCCTGGCGGCAGCTCAGATATCCTGGCGCGGTTGATCGGGCCGAAGCTCTCTGAGGCGATCGGCCAGCCCGTCATCGTCGAGAACAAGCCGAGCTCATCGGGTAATGTCGGTGCAGACTTTGTCGCGCGGGCGCCCGGTGACGGTCATACGCTTCTCATCACGGATGTCGGTACGCTCGCCAGCACGCCGAACCTGTTCAAGAAGCTCTCGTTCAACGTGCAGACGGATCTCGTGCCCGTCGGCATGATCATGTTTGCGCCGTACCTTTTCGCTGTGCACCCCTCCGTGCCGGCCGCCACGCTTCAAGAGCTGATCGCCTACGACAAGGCCAATCCCGGCAAGCTCAATGTCGCGACGAGCGGCGTTGGCTCCGTTCAGCATCTGACGGCGCTTGTCTTCACGAAGAAGTACGGCATCAAGTGGGGTATCGTGCCTTATAAGGGCGGCGCCGCGGCTGTGCGCGCCGTCGTCGCCAACGAGAGCAACGTAATTTTCAACGGTGCGATCGCGACGCAGCCCTTCGTCGTCCAGAACCAGATGAAGGGGCTCGCCGTCTCCGGCGACAAGAAGCTCGCGGCTCTGCCCAATCTCCCGACGTTCAAGGAGATGGATACGCCTGTGTACGACACGGGCTCGTGGCAGGGCTTCTTCACGAGCAAGGGCACGCCTGCCCCCATGGTCGCCCGGCTGAACAGCGAAGTGCGCAAGATCCTCGCCACGCCGGAAGTCTCGAAGAAGATTGTCGACCTCGGCGGTGAGCTCAAGGACGGCACGGCCGAGGACCTCTCCAAGTTCGTCACCAGCGCCATCGCGCAATGGGGCGAGGTCATCAAGGCCGAAGGGCTCTCCCTCGACTGAAGACAGCATCCTCAAGACACCGCCCTCGGGCGGTGTCTTTGCATGCGATGATGCAGGCTAAGGGGGCACCCATGGGCTCGCGGATAAACTTCCCTGATCTCGCATTTGGCGCGTTGCTGATCGCTGTCGGCGCGATCGCGTGGGTGCTCGTTGTGGACCTCCCTGTGGGTACGGCGACGTCCATGGGACCTGGATACGTGCCGCGCGGGTTGGCGCTCATGATTGGGATGTTCGGCGTCGTGCAGTGCGCTCGCGCGTGCCTCGCGGCGCATGTACCATTCCCGGCGACGGCGCTGCGCCCGATACTTCTGGTCGGCGCGTCGGTCGCATCATTTGCGCTGCTGCTGCGGGTGGCGGGACTGGCTGTCACCGCCGCCGTTGTCGTCATTATTGCCGGTTGTGCCGCGTCCGACGTGCGGCTGCGCGAAAACCTGCTGCTGGCGGTTGGCATGGCGGCTTTCGCCGTCGCCTTGTTCGTCTACGGCCTCGGCCTGCCCATTCCCGTCTGGCCGCAGTAGGTCCCGCGCCGCATGGACCTCTTCGCCAATCTCGCCACAGGTTTTGCTGTCGCTTTCACGCCGATCAATCTCGCCTTCTGCTTTCTTGGCGTGCTGATCGGCACGCTGGTCGGCGTGCTGCCCGGCATCGCGCCGATCACGACCATCGCGATCCTGCTGCCGTTCACGTTCTCGCTGCCGCCGGCTTCTTCTCTCATCATGCTGTCGGGCATCTTCTACGGCGCGCAGTACGGCGGCTCGACCACGGCCATTCTCGTCAACGTGCCGGGCGAGTCCTCGGCAGTCGTGACATGCCTCGACGGACATCAGATGGCGCGTCAAGGCCGTGCGGGACCCGCTCTCGCGATGGCGGCGATTGCATCCTTCATCGCCGGCACGATCGCGACGATCATCATCGCGACGGCGAGCGTTCCCATGAGTTGGCTCGCGCTTAGGTTCGCTGCCGCCGAGTACTTCAGCCTCATGGTCCTGGGTCTGACCGGCGCCGTCGTTCTCGCTCATGGATCGCCCGGCAAGGCGGTGGCGATGGTGCTCATGGGCTTGCTGCTGGGCCTCGTCGGCATCGATGTGAATTCGGGCCTGCCGCGTATGACGCTCGATATCGGCGAGCTGGGTGACGGCATCGGCTTCGTTCCCGTCGCCATCGGCCTTTTCGGGATCGCGGAGCTGGCGGTCGCGCTCGGCAGCCCGCAGGATCGCTCGCTGCTCGCCTTCAAGGCGCGGAATCTCTGGCCGAGCCGCGAGGACATCCGAGCCTGCGTCGCGCCCATCCTGCGCGGCACGGCAATTGGATCCGTGCTCGGCGTGCTGCCCGGCGGCGGTGCGGCATTGTCCTCGTTCGCGGCTTATGCCGTCGAGAAAAAGGTATCGCGCACGCCCGAGCGTTTCGGTCGCGGTGCCATCGAAGGCGTCGCCTCGCCGGAAGCGGCAAACAATGCCGGTGCGCAGACGAGCTTCATTCCGCTGCTGACGCTCGGCATTCCGGGCAACGCGATCATGGCGCTCATGGTCGGTGCGTTGATGATCCAGGGCATTCAGCCCGGACCGCAGGTGATGATCGAGCAGCCGCAGCTCTTTTGGGGCGTGATCGCCTCCATGTGGCTCGGCAATCTCATGCTGATCGTGCTCAACCTGCCCATGATAGGACTTTGGGTGTCGCTGCTGCGCATTCCCTACCGTGTCATGTTTCCGGCCATCGTCCTGTTCTGCTGCATCGGGACCTACTCGATCAACAACAGCATCTTCGACATCTGGATCATGCTGCTGTTCGGCCTGCTCGGCGTTTTTCTCATCAAGGTCGGGGCGGAGCCGGCGCCCTTCGTCCTCGGGTTCATTCTCGGCCCGTTGATGGAGGAGAACTTTCGCCGCGCCATGAACCTCTCGCGCGGCAACCCGATGGTGTTCATCGAGCGCCCGATCAGCGCCGTGCTGCTGCTCATGTCGCTCGCGCTGCTGGTGATCCTGATCCTGCCCGCCGTGCGTGCCAAGCGCGAGCAGGTGTTCCAAGAGTAGTCCCCTGCGCGGAATAGCCCTGTGGTGGCCAATTGCGCCTGCGCCTATAAGCTGGCGCAGCGGGGGACCGCCCGTGCACGCTCCCATAAATCGACGAAGAGCTGATGAAAGCTGATCAAAGTGCTGATCAGAGCCCTGATGCAAGTCCTGGGGGGCTCGGCATGTCACGCGCATTCCTGGTCATGTTCACGGGGCTGCTGCTCGCCCTCAACGCCTTCTCGTGCGACATCACGCTGCCGGCCTTCTGGTCCATGGAACGCAGCCTGGGCGCTCCCATCGAGCATGTGCAGGCCGTCATTCCGGTCTTTCTTTTCTGCTCCGCGATCGGTCAGCTCGTGTTCGGTCCGGCCTCGGACGCATTCGGGCGCAAGCCGGTCATTCTCGCAGGTGTCGCCCTCTACATCGTAGGTGCGTTGATCGCGGCCGCGGCCGATACGCTGACCGTCGCGCTGTACGGCCGGGCGTTGCAGGGCTTCGGCAGTGCGTGCGGCGCCGTTATAGCGCGCGCCCTGCTCCGTGATGTCCATTCAGGCCCTGAACTGGCGCGCACCATGGCGTTCGCAAGCTCGGTGATCGCGCTCGGGCCGATCGTCGCTCCGCTCGTCGGCTATGGCCTCGTCGTGATCGGTGAGTGGCGCGGCGTATTCATCGGCATGGCCATCTATGGTGCAGGTCTCGCGGCCATGGTCCTGACGCAGTTGCAGGAGACCAACAAGTCTCCCGACCGCTCGGCCATCGCGCCCGCGCGCCTCATGAGCGCGACGGCCCGCGTCTTTGCCAATCGCCAGTCGCGGTACTTCGTGCTGCTATCCGGGATCAACTCGTTCGCGATCCTGTCCTACGTCACGAACGCACCGCGGCTCTACAAGAGCGCCTTCGACGTCGAAGGGCTTGCCTTCACGGCCATGTTCGCAGCGACCGGCGCGGGGATCGTCGCCGGACAGTATCTGAATGCCCGCCTCATCAGCCGCCTCGGCGTGATGGCAGCGACGCGCGTGTCCGCCCTCGTTCTGGCATCCACCGCGGTGCTGATCGCCTTGCTGAGCCTGCTCGGGTGGATCAGCCTCGGCACGTTCGCGGGCCTCATGCTCATCTACAACGCATCGTTCCTGATGGTGATGTCGAACGCGGTGAGCCTGGTCATCGACCCCCATCGCGAGATTGCAGGCGTGGCCTCGTCGACGGTCGGCTTCGTCTCGCAGTTCGTCTCGAGCATCCTCGTATTTGCGACGCTGCCGCTGTTTCAGGGCGCGCTCGTGCCGTGGTCGCTCGGCATGGTGGTCGTGACGGGCATCGTGGCGGTGGCCATCGTGGCTTACCGGCCGAGGTCGGATCATTAGCGTTCGCAGTTCAGTTTATTGTGCGCCGCAACAACGCCTTGCTGCGACGGACGTTCTATCGACAACGTTCCCGACTCAGTCCAGAGTCACCAACGCAGGTTGGCGTGAGATCGTTCGAACGGTCCGCCCGTGCGCCGGGCGGCGCACAACGGGAAGGATCGAGAATATGGACGCTGCTGCAATCGTCGTCATGCTCATCGTGGGCGCTATTGCCGGCTGGCTCGCCAGTTTGGTCGTCGGCGGTCCATGGGGTCTGCTTGGGTACATCATCGCCGGTATCATTGGCGGCGTGGTCGGCGGATGGCTGCTGAACATGGCCAAGTTGAACATCAACCTCGGCAGCCCGATCGTGAACCAGATCGTCACGGCGGCGATCGGCGCCATCGTGGTTATCTTGGTGGCCCGCCTGATCACATAGCTGAGCCCTACGCTGAGTACTGGGCAACACACTGATCTATCGTATAATTACGGGCGGGCGCCGGCGACGGGCCCGCCCGCTCTTGTTAAGCTGGCTCAAAGAGAGCAAGTAAGGCCGATGGTCACCGTTCTGGACACGACAGGCAGCAAGCGGACTGGCGCTGAGCGCCATCCGGAGAAGGCCGCGCGGCCCGATACGCCGGTTCTGCGCAAGCCCGACTGGATCCGCGTCAAGGCGCCGGGATCGCCGGTCTACAACGAGACGCGTAACATCGTCCGCCAGCACGGGCTTCACACCGTCTGCGAGGAAGCGGGCTGCCCGAACATCGGCGAGTGCTGGAGCCAGCGTCACGCCACCATGATGATCATGGGCGACACCTGCACGCGCGCCTGCTCGTTCTGCAATGTCGCGACCGGCAAACCCAATCCGCTCGACCCGAAGGAGCCGCGCAACGTCGGCGAGGCCGTGGCCAAGCTCGGGCTCAATCACGTGGTCATCACATCGGTCGATCGCGATGACCTCCCCGACGGTGGCGCGCAGCACTTTGCCGAAGTCATCGGCTGGATCCGCGAACTCGCGCCGTCGACCACTATCGAGGTGCTGACGCCGGACTTCCTACGCAAGGACGGCGCGCTGGAAGCGGTGATCAAGGCGCGCCCCGATGTGTTCAACCACAATCTGGAGACGGTGCCGGGCCTCTATCCGAGCATTCGGCCGGGTGCGCGCTACTTCCATTCGCTGCGTATTCTGCAGCGCGCCAAGGAACTCGATCCGAGCGTCTTCACGAAATCCGGCATCATGGTTGGCCTCGGCGAAGATCGCGAAGCCGTGCTGCAGCTCATGGACGATCTGCGCACCGCAGATGTCGATTTCCTCACTATCGGCCAGTACCTCCAGCCGACGCGCAAGCACGCCGAGGTCAAGCGCTTCGTCACGCCCGACGAGTTCGAGAGCTATAAGCGCACGGCGCAGGCCAAGGGCTTTTTGCTCGTCTCCTCGAGCCCGCTCACGCGCTCGAGCTATCATGCCGACGCGGATTTCGCGCGTCTCCAGGCGGCCCGCGCCGCGGCGGCGGAGTAAGCGGCGCCCCATGCCCTCCTTCGAAACACGCCGGCAGGTACCATTCACGCCGCAAGAGATGTTCGCCCTCGTCGCCGACGTCGAGCGCTATCCCGAGTTCCTGCCGCTCTGCGAAGGTCTGCGTGTGCTCTCGCGCAACGGCGAGGGTGATCAAAGCACGCTCGTTGCCGCCATGGACGTCGGCTACAAAGGTATCCGCGAAACGTTCACCAGCCGCGTCCAGCTCGACCGCACGATCCCGAACGTGCGTACGGATCTCGTGCAGGGACCGTTCAACAAGCTCGTCAACAAATGGGACTTCACCGAGACGGCGAACGGCTGCGAGGTGAAGTTCTTCATCGACTACGAGTTCAAGTCGATGATCCTGCAGGTGCTGGTCGGCTCGGTCTTCGAGCAGGCCTTCGGACGCTTCGCAGAAGCCTTCGAGGAACGCGCGCATAACATCTATGGTCGCCGCCTGAGCTCGGCCTGATCGCGCTACGCTTCCCGCGCCAACTCCTCCACCATCTCCAAGGCAACGGCCACCGTCGCCATACGAATGCCGTGCCGGCCGATCTCGCCAAAGCGGCACGCGCGGTGGATAGGTGATCTGCCGCGCCGCTCTGCCGCGAGATGTACGAGGCCGACGGGCTTCTCAACGCTCCCGCCGCCTGGGCCCGCGACGCCCGTGACAGCAACGGCAATATCCGCGCGCGAATGGGCGAGCGCGCCGGCTGCCATGGCGAGCGCCACGTCCCTGCTGACCGCGCCGTGTTCCCGGATCATAGTCATGGGTACGCCGATGAGCTCGTTCTTGGCCTCGTTCGAGTACGTGACGAAGCCGCGCTCGACGACGTCCGACGAGCCCGCAATCTCTGTCAGCACGCCGGCGATCAGGCCGCCGGTGCAGCTTTCCGCCGTTGCCAGCATGAGCTTGCGCGCCCTGAGCGTCGCGAGCAGGGTTTCGGCAGTGCGAATGAGTTCATCGGAGAACATGCGATTTCCAGTCGATAGCAGCAGAAGGGCGCAGGCCCCGGTTTCTTTGCAGTTTGAAACTTCGGGCGAGTTCTTTCAATATCGGCTGCAAAACGCGGAAGCTTGGCAGGGCCATGGGAGGCGATATGAGATTCATTTTGGCGGCAATGGCGATGGTGGTCCTCGCGAGTCCGGCCACGGCACAGCATCATCGCCAGCACCAGCACCAGCATGCACCCACCCCGTACGCGGGTCAGCAGCAGCGGGATATCAAGGCCATGAGCGACCAGCAGATCGCCGATCTGCGCCAAGGTCGCGGCATGGGGCTCGCACTAGCGGCCGAGCTGAATGGCTATCCGGGACCAATGCATGTTCTCGAACTCAAGGATCAGCTGCATCTCACGGCGGACCAGCACAAGCGGTTCCAGGCGCTCTTCGAGAGCATGAAGGCCGAAGCCATCGAAGCGGGTGAAGCGCTGATCGCAAGCGAGCGCGCCCTCGATCGGGGTTTCGCCGAAGGACGCATGACACCCGACATGCTCGGCGGCCTGACCGCACGCATCGGCGAGGCGCAGGGGCGTCTGCGCGCCGTCCATCTCAAATACCACCTTACCTCGGCAGAGCTGCTATCGGACCACCAACGGCAGCGGTATGCTGATCTCAGAGGTTACCGCTGAACCATCGAGAGAACGCCATGACCGCCAAGCTTACTGCCGACGCCAAGGGCCTTTACGTCATCGCCGCGACGCCCTTCCATGATGACGGCCGCATCGATCTCGAAAGTATCGACAGCCTCGTGGATTTCTACCTCGCCTGCGGCGTGCAGGGCATGACTATCCTCGGTGTGATGGGCGAGTTCCAGAAACTCTCCGAGAGCGAGACGCTCGAAGTCTCGCAGCGCTTTCTCAAACGGACGGCGGGCCGCGTGCCGATCATCGTCGGCGTCTCCAACCCCGGCACGAACCAACTCGTGAAGATCGCGCGATCGGTCATGGAGGCCGGCGCCGCGGGCGTCATGGCCATGCCCATCCGCGGCCTCAAGACCGATGGGGCCGTCGAGAACTACATGCGCTCGATCCTGACGGCGCTCGGGCCCTCGATCCCCGTCTGCGTGCAGGACTATCCGAAGCTCACCGACGTGAGTTTCGGCCCCGATGTGTTCCTGCGGCTCGTCGACGAATTCCCGCAGATCGCCATGTTCAAGCACGAGGACATGCCGGGTCTCGCCAAGCTCTCGATCATCCGCAAGGCTTGCGACGGTAAGGCGCGCCGCTATATCCCGATCCTGTGCGGCAATGGCGGCATCCACCTGCCGCAGGAGTATATGCGCGGCGCCGACGGGGCCATGACCGGCTTCGCTTTCCCGGACATGATGGTGCAGATGCATGCACTGTTCGCGGCCGGCAAGCCGGACGCGGGCGAGGATCTGTACGACCTCTATTTGCCGCTACTGCGCCATGAGCTGCAGGACGGGGTGGGCCTGCCGCTCAGGAAAGAGATCCTGAAACGGCGCGGTGCCATCCGCTCGGCGGCCATCCGCGCGCCGGGTCCGAAGCCGGATGCGACCGACCTCGCCGAGCTCGATCGCCTGCTCGGTCGGCTCGAGGAAAAGATCGGCATGTCGATCAAGGCCATCCGCAAGTCCTGACATCCAGGGCAAATGAGGCTGGACATGAACGGTTGTTGCCGTTGCGCCACGCCTCGGTCGAGCAACGGTCACTAAGGGGCGCACACCTCCCTCGCAAATGCCATTATGGCCCGTTAGATACTTTCGCCAGGGAGTTGGCGGGTTTCGCATTACGGGTGGGAGTTCAAGCACATGTCGCGTCTGGCGCGCCCGGTCGCGCAAGCGAAGCCGACCTATGACGTGGTCGTCATCGGTTCGGGCTATGGCGGCGGCGTGGCGGCGTCGCGCCTGTCGCGCATCGGCCTCAAGGTCGCGGTGCTGGAGCGCGGGCGCGAGTACCTGCCCGGCGAGTTCGCCGAGACGATGCTCGCTGCCAGCACGGCCATGCAGATCAGCGGCAAAGGCCGCCATATCGGCCCGCCCGATGCGCTCTTCGACCTGCGCGTCGGCAAGGATGTGCACGCGCTCGTCGGCTGCGGTCTCGGCGGCACATCGCTGATCAATGCGGCCGTATGCCTGACGCCGGACGTCATGGTGCTCGAGGACGAGGCCTGGCCTGAGGAAATCCGCGTCGATCATCGCCTCAATGTCGGCTACCACCGCGCGCGCCAGATGCTGGCGCCGGAAGCCCTGCCGATGTCGGTCACGCCGATGAAGCTCGCCTCGCTCGAGCGTGCGGGCGAGGCGATCGGCCATCATGTCGAGCGCGTGCCGCTGCACATCGCCTTTCACGAAAAGGCCAACGCGGCGGGTGTCGTGCAGCCGCCGTGCACCATGTGCGGCAACTGCATGGGCGGCTGCAACAGCGGCGCCAAGACGACGGTGCACTCGACCTATCTCACAGACGCGGTCAATCACGGCGCCGAGCTCTTCACCGGCGCCAATGTTCGGCTCGTCGAGCGCAGCGGGGCCGATCTCTGGCGCGTCGTCTTCCGCAAGGTCGGCGACAAGGACAGCCACGTGCCTGTCGGCACCGTTACAGCCGCCATGGTCGTGCTCGCGGCGGGTACGCTCGGCACCGCCGAGATCATGATGCGCTCGCGCGAAAATGGCCTGCGCGTTTCCGATCGCCTCGGCTGGCGCTTCTCGACAAACGCCGATGTCATGTCCTACGGCTACAACTACAAGGAGCCGGTCAACTCGGTCGGCATTCCGCACGGCTCGAAGACCAAGGTGCCGCCGCCGGGGCCTGCCGTCGTCGGTCTCATCGATCTGCGCCGTCGCCGCGACCCGCTCGACCGGCTGGCGCTCGTCGAAGCGACCGTTCCGAGCGCCATGGCACAGCTCATGCCCATGCTGCTCGCGACCGGCGCGACACTGGCGCCCGAGGAAGCGAGCGGCGGCCTCGCCGGACTGCTTGCGGATGCCGGACGCAATGCCAAGAGCTTCTTTTCCGGCGCCTATCAAGGGCCGGTCCATCACAGCCACGCTTTTCTCGCCGTCGGTCATGATGGCGCGGTCGGCCGCATCGTCTTCGAGAACGACACGGCGGCCGTGCACTGGCCCAATGCCAGCGACGAGCCGGTTTTCACGCACATCTCGGCGATGTTGCGCACGGGCGTTGCGGCGAACGGCGGCACGTATGTGCCGAACCCCGTCAGCACCAAGTTGCTCGGTGGCGATCTCATGACCGTGCATCCGCTCGGTGGCTGCGCCATGGGCCGCGATCGCACCACGGGCGTCGTCGATCACAAGGGCCGCGTCTTCGATGGCGATGCCGGCAAGCGTCCCGATGCTGTCCACGACGGGCTGTATATCTGCGACGGCTCGGTCATTCCGCGACCGCTCGGCGTGCATCCGCTCTTCACGATCACCGCCGTCGCCGAGCGCGCCATGATGCTCTTTGCGCGTGAGCACGGCCTCGCACTCGACGTTTCCCCGCGCGCGGATGCGCCGAAGCGCGTGTTCCGCGCCGATGCGCCAGCCGATAGCGGCGGCATCTCCCGCTTCGGCCGCTTGTTCGGCCGCGCTGCATCTGCCTGAGGACCCCCATGCGTCTTTCGTCCAGCCTCGATGAGCTGAAGCCGGAATACGACGCGGTGGTCGTCGGCTCGGGCTATGGCGCGGGCGTCGCCGCATCGCGTCTCGCGCGTATCGGCCTCAAGGTTGCCGTTCTCGAACGCGGTCGCGAGTTCGCGCTCGGTACGTTCCCGGACACCATGGAAGAAGCGACCGCCGAGCTGCAGTACACGCGCGGCGACAGGCGCATCGGGCGCCGGCTCGGCCTCTACGATCTGCATCTCGGGCGCGACATGCACGTGCTCACGGGCTGCGGGCTCGGTGGCACATCGCTCATCAATGCGAATGTCTCGCTGCCGCCCGACCCGCGCGTGTGGGAAGATCCGATCTGGCCGCCCTCGATCCTCGCCGAAGGCACACTGGAGGAAGGTTTCCAGCGCGCGACGCGGATGCTGCGACCGGCCGCCTATCCGAACACCGTGCGCCTGGACAAGCGCGTCCGCCTGCAGGCGGCGGCGGAGAAGCTCGGCACGGAAATGTCCACCGTGCCGATCAATGTCACGTTCGCCCCGAGCGTGAATGCGGCGGGCGTCGAGCAGCCGGGCTGCACGCTGTGCGGCGATTGCTGCTCGGGCTGCAACGTCGGCGCCAAGAATACCGTGCAGATGACCTATCTGCCGGATGCCGTGCGCCATGGTGCCGAGATCTTCACCGAAGCGACGGTCAGCTTCGTGCGCAAGGAAGGCGAGGGCTGGCGCGTATTCTTTACGCCGACACGCAATCGCCGCGACAAGTTCGGCCAGCCCGAGCGCTCCGTTTTTGCGAGCATTGTCGTGCTCGGTGCGGGCGCGCTCGGTTCGACGGAAATCCTGCTGCGCTCGCGCCAGGAAGGCCTCGCGGTGTCGAACCGTCTCGGTGAAGGCTTCACCGGTAATGGCGATGTGCTCGCGTTTGCCTACAACGGCGACAAGCCCGCGAACGCCGTCGGCATCGGCCATCCGCCGCGCTCGGGTGCGGCACCGCCGGGGCCATGTATCACCGGTGCTATCGATCTCCGCGCTTCGCGCCGGCTCGAAGATGGCATGATCATCGAGGAGGGCGTGCTCCCTTCCGGGCTCGCCGAGATTCTGCCGGCGACATTCTCGGTCGCCTCGCGCCTCTTCGGCAAGGATACGGATACGGGTCTCATCGATACGGTGCAGGAGCAGGCGCGCCGCCTTGACAGCATCCTGCTCGGTGCCTGGCGCGGGGCCATGCACAACACCCAAACCTTCCTCGTCATGGCGCATGACGACGGCAAGGGCCGCATTCTCATGCGCGGCGATGATATCGAGGTGGATTGGCCCGGCGTTGCCGGACAGCGCGTCTTCAGCGAGATCGAAAACAATCTTATCAAAGCGGCCAGTGCGAATGGCGCCACCTACGTCCGCAATCCCATCCAGGATACGTTCCTCGGCAAGAACCTCATCACCGTGCATCCGCTCGGCGGCTGCGGCATCGGCTTCGACCGCACAGTTGGCGTGGTGGACGACACCGCGCGCGTGTTCGATGCCGCTTCACCCGATCCGCAGGCCGTGCACAGGGGCCTTTACGTCTGTGATGGCTCGATCATTCCGCGCCCGCTCGGCGTAAACCCGCTGCTGACGATCACCGCTCTTTCCGAGCGCGCCATGATCCATCTCGCGCGCGATCTCGGCCGTGCACTCACGGATGCCCCCGTACCCAACGCCTCGGTGATCTCGCTCATGCCGGCACCGGACGAGCGACGCCCCGTTGGTGTGACGTTCACCGAGCGCATGCATGGTTTCATCGCTGACAGCACCGATGGCAACTACGAGGCTGCGGCAAAGACCGGCGAGTCCATCGGCCAGACCTTCGCCTTCACGGTGACGGTGCGCATCGACGACATCGATCAGTTTCTGCGCGATCCGCAGTACGCAGGTACGCTGACCGGCACTGTCGAGGCGAAGCATCTCTCGCCGGAACCGCTCGATATCTCCGAGGGCACTTTCAGCCTGATGCGACGCGACGAGAATAACGTCGAGACGCGGCGCTTCGAATACGGCTTTCGCCTCACGGCGCGCGATGGACGCCATTTCCGCTTCTTCGGCTACAAGGTCGTCCACAACGACCGCCTGCCTGGTGATCTTGTCCGCGATACGACGACGCTCTTCGTCCGGCTCACAGACGAGGAAGGGGGCGGGCGCGGCAGCCGCCAGCGTCTCGGTGTCCTGAAGATCGCGTTCCGCGATTTCACGAAACAAGTGCGCACCATGCAGGGTGTTGGCGGTACTGGCGCTGCGGACCGCGCTAGAGCCGTCGCAAAGTTCGGCGCACTTTTTGCGAGCCAGCTCTTCGATGTCTATGGCGGTATCTTCGCGCCGCTCAAGCGTTTCGACGGTTCGCGTGCCCGCAAGAAACGCGATTTGCGTGTACCGGAGCCGGAGGTCCACAGCTTCACGACCGGCGATGGCAAGCGCCTGCGACTGATCCGCTATGCGGGCGGCAAGAAAGGGCCGGTGCTTTTCACGCATGGCCTCGGCGTGTCGAGCCTCATTTTCACGATCGATACGATCGACACGAACCTCGTCGAGTATCTCGTGGGCGCGGGCTATGACTGCTGGCTGCTCGACTATCGCGCGTCGATCGATCTCCCCTATGCGCGCGACCTTTGGACAGCCGATGACTGCGCGCGCGAGGACTACCAGCCCGCCGTGGATCTGATCCGCAAGGCGACAGGCGCCAAGAGCGTGCAGGTCGTGGCGCACTGCTTCGGCGCGACGACTTTCACCATGGCCATGCTCGGCGGGTATCTCACAGGCGTGCGTTCCGCCGTCATATCGCAGATCTCGACGGACGTGATCGTGCCGTACTTCCCGCAGCGGATGCTGGCGCAGCTCCGCGCGCCGTCGCTGTTCACGGCCATGGGCATCGATCACGTCAATGCGCGCGCCGCTACCGAGGATGGCGTTGCGGAGCGCGTTGCCGATGGTTTGATCCGCGTATTCGTGCCCTTCCGCCGCGAGGAGCGCTCGCGCAGCGCCACGTCGAACCGCATCACGGCGCTGTACGGTCAGCTCTACGAGACGGCGCAGCTCAACAATCTGACCTTCGAGATGGCGCTGCCTGAGATGTTCGGCGAGGCGAACATCGATGCTTTCAAGCAGCTCGCCCTGATCGCGCGCAACCAGACTATTCTCGATGCTTCAGGTGCGGATGCGTATCTGCCGCATGTGGAGCGGATGGCCATCCCGATCGCGTTCATTCACGGGGCGCTGAACCGCTGCTTCCTGCCCGAGAGCACGGAACGCACGGTCGCGCGGCTCGCGGCGAAGAACAGTCCGGATCTCTACACGCGCCATGTCATTCCTGAGTACGGCCACATCGACTGCATCTTCGGCAAGAATGCCGCGAGCGATGTCTATCCGCACATTCTCGCGCATCTGGAGAAGACGGCGGAGGAGTGAGCCCTTTCTTCTCCTTCTCCTTTTCCCCGTTTCTTTAACGGGGAAAAGGTCGGGATGAGGGGCGTCACAAATGCTGTCGATGGTATCTGTCGCCGCCCCTCACCCTAACCCTCTCTCCGCGTGCGGGTAGAGGGGACAGTGGTAACCTTCTTCCCCGCCCCGATGAGATCGATGATCTCGCGCAGATGGGTGAGGCGCTGCGTCTTGGTTTTGTCGGCGCCCTTGTCGAGATCGCCGCTCGCAGGAATGACGGCACGCTTGAAGCCGAGCTTCTGGGCTTCGCGGAGCCGCGTGGTCATGTGCGATACAGGCCGCACGGCGCCCGACAGGCTGATCTCGCCGAAATAGACGTCTTCCGCCGGAAGCGGTGTCGCCAGCAGCGACGAGCAGAGCGCGGCCGCGGCGGCGAGATCGGCGGCCGGTTCGGATATGCGCAGACCGCCGGCGACATTCAGATAGACATCGGCCTGCGCGAAGCTCACGCCGCAGCGCGCGTCGAGCACCGCGAGCAGCATGGACAGACGGTTCGAATCCCAACCGACGGTCGCGCGGCGTGGCGTGCCGAGCGAAGAGGGCGCCACAGCGCCTGGAATTCGACGAGCAGCGGCCGGCTGCCCTCGATGCCCGCGAAGACGGCTGTGCCTGGCGCCTTGTTGTCGCGATCGCCGAGAAAGAGCTCCGAGGGGTTCGCAACCTCGCGCAGGCCGCTTTCCACCATCTCGAACACACCGATTTCGTCGGCAGGTCCGAAGCGGTTCTTCACCGAGCGCAGGATGCGGTAGGGATGACCGCGATCACCTTCGAAATAGAGCACGGTATCGACCATGTGCTCGATGACCTTCGGCCCCGCGATCTGGCCGTCCTTCGTGACGTGACCGACAAGCAGCATCGCAGCGCCAGACTGCTTGGCGAAGCGAATGAGCGACTGCGAGGCCGCGCGCACCTGCGAAACCGTGCCCGGTGCCGCGTCGAGGCCGTCCGCCCAGAGCGTCTGGATGGAATCGATGATGACGAGATCGGGCCGCCGGTCGGCTTCCAGTGTCGCGAGAATGTTCGCGAGGTTTGTCTCCGCGCCGAGGGCGACGGGCGCGGCGGCGAGCCCAAGCCGTTCCGCGCGCAAACGTACCTGCGCTGCCGCTTCCTCGCCGGAAAAGTAAATCGCGCGCCGGCCCGCATTGGCGAACTGGGCTGCGAGCTGAAGCAGCAGTGTCGATTTGCCGATGCCCGGCTCGCCGCCAATGAGGATCGCCGAACCGGGCACGACGCCGCCGCCCGTCACACGGTCGAGTTCGGGCAATCCCGTTGGAATGCGCGGCGCCTCCGCGGTGCTGCCTGCCAGCGTTTCGAGCGGCGCCGGCTTGCCCTTGGCCGAGCGCGTGAGCCCGCTGCCCGGCGTCGCCGCAACGGCCGCCACGCCCGCTTCCTCGACGATGGTGTTCCACTCGCCGCAGGCGGCGCATTTGCCGGCCCAGCGGGAGGATGTGGCCCCGCACGACTGACAGACGAAGCTGGTTCTTGCTGCCTTGGCCATCGGCTTTCCGTGCCCCCGTCGACGGTGCGAGATAGCCTGATTCTGCTTGGGGTTGCAGCGCGCGCTTGCGATCCCCACATCATGCCGTTCTGCCGTGCCGAAGCGCAGTGTCGCACGCCGTGCGCGGATGCTCTATAGCCTCTGGCGAATGAACGGCCTGAACGCCCCCGAACTCCCAAGGAACCACTGCCATGGCGCCCCGCCTCCCTGCCGAGCTTCGCACGCCTGCCTACGTCCTCGACGTGGCCAAGCTGAAGCAGAATCTCGCGACGGCGGCCCGCATTAAGCGCGAGGCGGGTGTGAAGATCCTGCTTGCGACCAAAGCGTGGGCCATGCCCGCGGCGTTCCCGCTCATGCGCGACACGCTCGACGGCACCACCGCGAGCGGCGAGCAGGAGGCGCGTCTCGGCCGCGAGGAGTTCGGCAAGGAAGTACACGTCTATGCGCCGGCGTACGGCCCGGGCGAGGTTGAACGCCTCGTCGGGATCGCCGACCACATTTATTTCAACTCGCCGGGCCAGATCGCGCGTCATCTCGCGACCGTGCAGGCGGCCGGCCGCAAGGTCGGCATCCGCATCAATCCCGGCTACTCGAACGCGACACTCGGCGGCGCGCTCTATGACCCGTGCGCGCCGGGCTCGCGCTTCGGCACGACGGTTGCCGAGATCGATAAGCTGCCGTGGGACGCGATCGACATCCTGCACACGCACGCGCTCTGCGAGTCGCTCGATGATGGCTCGGCCGGGCTCATCGAGCACGTCGGCCGCACGCTCGGCGAGTACGTGCGCAAGGTGAAGGCGGTAAATTTCGGTGGTGGGCATTTCATCAACAAGCCCGGCTATGACGTCGATCGTCTGATCGCGGTGCTCAAGGCGTTCCGTGCCGAGTTCGGTGTCGAGGTGATCCTGGAGCCGGGCGCGGGGCTGGTCGTCGATACGGGCTGGCTGGTCGCAACCGTGCTCGACATTCACCACAACGAGAAGGACATCGCCATTCTCGATACGTCCGCCTCGACGCATATGCCAGACGTGCTGGAAGTGCCGTATCGCCCGAACATCATCGGCTCGGGCGAGCCGGGCGAGCTGGAGCACGACTACATTCTCGGCGGCAAGACCTGCATGACGGGCGATGTGATCGGCGACTATTCCTTCGACAAGCCGTTGCAACCTGGCGATCGGCTCGTTTTCACGGACATGATGCAATACTCGTTCGTGAAGAACACGACCTTCAACGGCACGCCGCTCCCCGACCTCGCCATGCTGGATGAGGATGGCACCTACCGCGTGATCAAGTCTTTCGGCTACGAGGAATTCCGGCGTAGGCTGGGCTAAAGCAACGGACTTGAAATTCACCTCACGTCGCGACTGGATGGGGGTGTGAATTTCAAGTCCAAAGACGCTTTAGCGAAATCAACGAAAGATGAACGCGGAGGAAGCCATGGCTGGATTGCTCGAAGGGAAGGCGGCACTCATCACGGGTGGTGCGCGCGGCATCGGCCGTGCCGCGGCACTCGCGTTCGCGCGCGAGGGCGCGCGGGTGGTCGTGTCGGACCTGCTGGCCGAAGGCGCGCAGGAAACAGTTGCGATGATCAACGCCGGCGGCGGTCAGGCCGTGTCGGTCAGCGGTGACGTGACCAAGGCCGAGCTCGTCAAAGGCTGGGTCGATACGGTGGTGAAGGCCTACGGCCGCATCGATTGCGCTTTCAACAACGCCGGCATTGCCGGTGGTGCGGTCGGTGCGCAAGGCAAGCACACGGCCGACTGGCCGGAGCAGGCCTTCGACCGCATGATCGAGATCAATCTCAAGAGCGTGTGGCTCTGCATGCGTGACGAGATCAATGCCATGCTCGCGGACGGCAAGGGCGGCGCGATCGTGAATACGGCGTCGATTGCGGGCCTCGTCGGCTTGGAGACGTCCTCGGCGTATGTCGCGGCGAAGCACGGCGTCATCGGCCTGACCAAAACGGCGGCGCTCGAATACGCAAAGAGGGGCATCCGCGTGAATGCGGTCTGCCCTGGCTACATCGTCACCGAGATGACGCGCGAGCCCATGGAGCGCAAAGGCGACCAGATCATGGGCCGCATTCCATTCGGCCGTCTCGGCACGCCGGAGGACATCGCCGAGATGGTCGTGTGGCTGTGCTCGGATCGCGCAAACTATGTGAGCGGCGCGGCTTACAACGTCGATGGCTGCTACGCGGCGGCATGAATATTGTGCTCCATCGGCTGCCTGCACGTGATGCCGACCACTCGTTGTTGATGGTGTCGGCCGCGCTGCGCCCCTACGCTATTCCTCCCCCCTTGTGGGGGAGGTTAGGAGGGGGGGATTGCAGAACATCGGCGGTCGGGAGTCCCCCCACCCCCAACCCCTCCCCACAAGGGGGAGGGGACTGCGTCGCAACTTAGTCGGGCCCTACATGTCCGATCGTACGCCGACGCAAGAGACGACACCTGAGAGCGTTCCGACCGCTTTCCCGCTATGGCCGCTGCTGGCGACCATGGCCATGCAGACGCTCGCGACCATGGCGGCGTACTCCATCCCGGCGCTGGCGCCGATGGTGGCGCGCGACATCGGCGTCGATGGCGCGCTGATCGGCATGTTCGTGTCGGTCGTCTACGGCGTCGGCATCATATCGTCGCTGCTCGCCGCCGGTTTCATCGCGCGCTATGGCGCTGTCAGGACGGCGCAGTTCGTTCTTTTGTGCGCACTCGGCCTCGTCGTCGTTTGTGCGCAGGGGACAGCCACTAGCGTCGCGCTCGGTGCGCTCATCCTCGGCGTTGCCTATGGCGTGACGGCGCCGGTGAGCACGCATCTGCTCGTGCCGCGCACGCCACCTTCGATCCTCAACATGGTGTTATCGACACGCCAGATCGGCGTGCCGCTGGCTGGTGTATTGGCAGCAACCCTGATGCCGCCGATTGCGCTCGCCATTGGGTGGAAAGCCGGACTGCTGCTGCAGGCCATACCGATCATCGCGCTCATCCTGCTGTTGGAGATTCCGCGTCGCGCCTGGGATGGCACGCCCGCACCGGTGGCGACTAATACCAAAGCCGTGCTCGTGCGCTCGTTCGGTCTCCTTCGCGGGGATAGCGCCATGCAGCGCCTGACGCTCGCGAGCTTCGTCTATTCGGGTGCGCAGCTCGCCTTCGTCGCCTTCATGACGGTGCACGTCACGAGCCGCACAGGGCTCGACCTCGTAACGGCTGGCTGGGCGCTCGCGACCTATCAGTCCGCAGGCGTGATCTCCCGCCCCATCTTCGGCTGGGTGGCGGACAAGTTCATTCCGGCGCGGATCATGCTAGGGATCCAGGGCTTCATCATGGCTGCGGCAGCCCTGCTTGCCGGCCACTTCGCGCCTGGATGGCCGGTGTGGGCGATCATGGCCGTCGCGGCCGTCGCCGGTGCTACTGCGAGCGGTTACACGGGGCTCGCCTATGCCGAGTATGCGCGCCTCGGCGGCGCGCAGCGGACGGAGGCGACGGGGCTCGGCTCGGCGGCCATGTTCTTC
>JAEYPL010000181.1 GCA_023410905.1 Pseudomonadota bacterium | reverse complement strand
ACTCGTCGAGCGCGGTCTGTCCGCCGAAGTAGCCGCGCGGCTCCGCGCCAAGGGGGCGAGCGGCGATAAGCCCGGTTGAGAGACGCCTCTGCAACTCAGGGTGCGCCGATCGCGCGCCCTTGACCTTTGGGCGCGCCCCCCGATCTATTCTCTGCGCGTGGCGCCTGCGCGGGCCACACGGCAGCAGAACAAGGACGCCCCTTGCCCCTTTCTTCCGTTACCCAGGCGACCGGCGCGGCACTGCGCGAGGCATCGAGCTATCTCGCCGACCTCGTGACGCCGACCGTGCGCCTTGGCGTGACAGGGCTCTCGCGCTCGGGCAAGACGGTCTTCATCGCGGCTCTCGTGCGCAATCTCACGCTTGGCGGCCGCCTGCCGTTCTTCTCGGTCGCTAGCGAGCAGCGCCTCATCCGCGCCTATCTGGAGCCCCAGCCCGACGACAGCGTGCCGCGCTTTGCCTATGAGGAACACCTCGCGGCTCTGTCGCGCGATCCGCCGCAATGGCCCGAGAGCACGCGCCGGATCAGCCAGCTCCGCGTCACGATCGAGTACACATCGGCGAGCGCGGTGCGCCGCACGTTCATGCCGAACCGTCTGCACCTCGACATCGTCGACTATCCGGGCGAGTGGCTGATCGATCTGCCGATGATGGCGCAGTCCTATGCCGATTGGTCGGCCGAAGCACTGGCACTCGCCGAAGCCCCGCGCCGCGCGACAGCAGCGGCTGCGTTCCTGGGCTTCGTGCGCGGGTTCGGTAGTGAGGCGGATCAGGACGAGCAGGTGGCCATTCGCGGCGCCCGCCTCTTCACCGACTATCTCATCGCGGCGCGGGCGGCCGATCCAACACTCTCGATCACAGGCCCCGGACGCTTTCTCCTGCCTGGTGATCTCGAAGGCTCGCCGCTGCTGACGTTCTTCCCGCTTCCACTAGAAGCAGGTGGCGCCACGCGTAGCGGCATGGCGCAGATGCTGGAGCGCCGTTTCGAGTCCTACAAAACCCACGTCGTGCGGCCTTTCTTCCGCGATCACTTCAGTCGCCTCGATCGCCAGATTGTGCTCGTCGATGCGCTCTCTGCGCTCAACAGCGGCCCCGAAGGCGTTGCCGATCTCGAAGCGACTTTGACATCGGTCTTGGGCGCATTTCGCCCCGGCCGCGCGAGTTGGCTCGGTCAGCTTTTTTCGCCGCGCATCGACCGCATTGCCTTCGCCGCCACCAAGGCCGATCATCTTCACAGCGCCAATCACGATCGCCTCGAAGCCATCCTTGGCGCGCTGACGGCCCGCGCCGAAGCGCGCGCCGCAAGTGCCGGCGCCGACATCAAGGCCTTGGCCATTGCGGCGCTGCGCGCAACCAAGGAAGGCGAGGTCATGCGCGATGGCCAGCGTCTGCCTTGCATCATCGGCACGCCTCTTGCGGGAGAAAAGATCGGCGGAGAGATCTTCGACGGCAAGCGCTCGGCGGCGGTGTTTCCCGGTGATCTGCCGTCACCCGATGTGGTGACAGGAGAGGTGAGCGTCGCCGGTTTCAAGCATGATGTGCACGTCGTGCGCTTCGCGCCGCCGCGCATCATCACCGAAACGCCGTCCGGTCTCGTCGCGCCCTGGCCGCACGTGCGTCTCGATCGTGCGCTCGAATTTCTCATCGGAGATCGTCTCCTATGAACAGCGCAAATTCAGATCCGCGCCGGCCGCGTGCTTTCTCGGCCTCCGAGGCGGAGATCATCGAGCCGGCAGCACAGCAGGAAGACGTCGCGGGCGATAGCGCGCCCATTCGTCCCACGCCACCCGTTGGCCTGCAGCTCCCGACCTTCGAGGACATCGGGCGCGGCATCAATTGGGGCACATGGCTTCTCTCCGCCATGGCGACGCTCGGCAGCATTGCTTTCGGCGTGTGGTTCACGCGCTTCGTCTCTGTAGCTGTCGCGCGCGATGACTGGATCGGCTGGATTTCGTCCGGTCTTGCCGTGGTGATCGTTGTCGCCCTCGTCATGCTCGTGTTGCGCGAGCTTGTCGGCTTCGTGCGCCTACGCCGTCTCGGGAAGATCAGAGCCGTCGCGGAAAAAGCGTTGCGCGAGCGTAATCTAACGGAAGAACGTGAAACCATTCAGGCCATTCGCCGCCTGCTCGCGGGGCGCTCGGAGCTGCGCTGGCATCTGGCGCGCCTCGACGAGCACGCCCGCGACGTGCGCGATCCCGGCGATCTCATGCGCCTTGCCGATCGCGATCTCATGTTGATCCTCGACGGCGAGGCGCGCCGCCTTGTTGCCAAGGCTGCAAAGCGCGTGACAGTGGTGACCGCGATCAGTCCGGCGGCCTTCGTCTCGGTCGGCTATGTGCTGGTCGAGAACTTGCGTCTCCTGCGCAATCTCGCTGGCCTGTACGGCGGACGGCCGGGATTTGCCGGTACGGCGCGACTGGCGCGCATGGTGGTGACGCACATCGTGGCCACCGGCAGCATCGCGCTGACGGATGATCTCATCGGCCAGTTTCTCGGCCAGGATCTCTTGCGTCGCGTGTCGCGCCGGCTCGGTGAGGGCGTGTTCAACGGCGCTTTGACCGCTCGCATTGGCGCTGCTGCCGTCGAAGTGACGCGCCCGCTGCCCTTCATCGAAGCGCCGCCTGTACGAGTGCGCGACTTCCTCGGCGAGCTCATGAAGCGGACGCCGGGCGCGGAGAGGACCAGCGCAACACCGCCGCCAGCGGCTTAGCTACGCGGCAACGATCGGCTCCGGCGCCGTTTTCCCGCGAATGAGGTCCGATGCCTTGTCGGCGATCATCATGGTCGCGGCATTCAGGTTCGCCGAGAGCATCGTCGGCATGATCGAGGCATCGACCACGCGCAGGCCTTCGAGCCCGCGCACGCGGAGCTGATCATCGACGACGGCGAGCGGATCACTCGCCGGACCCATGCGGCACGTACCTGCAGGGTGGAATGTCGTTGTGCCGCGCTCCTTGGCCGCTCCCAGCAATTCGTCGTCGCTCTGGACTTTGGGCCCGGGAAAATCCTCGCGCTCGAAGTACGGCTGCAGCGGACGGCTCTGCAGCAGGCCGCGCGCGAGCTTCATAGCGCCGAGCAACACGCGGCGGTCGATCTCCTCCGCGAGGTAATTCGGATTGATGATCGGCGCATCGAACGGATCGGCGGAGCGCGCGCGAACGGTACCGCGGCTCTCGGGGCGCTGCTGCCAGGAGGCGACAGTCATGCCAGGCTCGCGCTCGAGCTGGCCCTGTACGCCTTCCATGTAGCTCGCCGGTGTGAATGTGAACTGTACGTCCGAGCTCTCCGCCGTCTCGCCGGAATGCCAGAAGCCATAAACCAGCGTCGGGCTCAGCGCGAGAATGCCCTTGCGCTGGAACGCCCATCGCGCGACCTCCGTCGCGAGCTTGATGCCGCGCGTGCGCTCGTTGATCGTCTCGATGTTTTTCACGCGCGCGGCAAAGCGGGGCGCATAGTGGTCCTTGAGGTTTTCGCCGACGCCTGCGAGCGCGTGGCGCACCTCGATGCCCAAGCTGTTCAGCAGCGCCGGTGGCCCGATGCCGGAAATCTGCAGGATCTGCGGCGAATTGTACGTTCCGCCGCAGAGGATCACCTCGCGCGTGGCCCTGAGCGTATGCACGGCGCCATTGCGGCCGCCCTTGCGATACGTCACGCCCGTGGCGCGGCGGCCGTCGAGCGTGATGCCCGTGACATGCACGCCCGTGCGCACATCGAGATTGCCGCGCTTCATGGCTGGATGCAGGAACGCTCGCGCCGCGCTCATGCGCCGGCCCTTGTAGATCGTGCGCTGCGCGTAGGAGACGCCTTCCTGTATACGGCCGTTGTAGTCGGGATTGCGCGGGATGCCGGCGTCGACACAGCCTTGGATGAACGCCTCGCAGAGCGGATGGCGATAATCGATGTCGGTGACGGTGAGTGCGCCGTCACGGCCGCGATAGGTCTCGTCGCCGTCGCCGATACGGCGTTCGAGGCGCTTGAAATAGGGCAGCACGTCGGCATACCCCCAGCCGCGATTGCCATACTGCGCCCAGGTGTCGTAGTCGCCGCGCTGGCCGCGGTTGTAGACGTGACCGTTGATCGAACTCGAACCGCCGAGCGTCTTGCCGCGCGGGGCCAGGATGCGCCGGCCGCCTGTCCATGCGCTCGGCTCCATGTCGTAGAGCCAGTTCACCCGCTTATCGTAGAAGGTTTTGATGAAACCGGCGGGGATGTGGATGTAGGGATGCCAGTCCGACGGGCCAGCCTCGAGCACGGCCACGCGCGCGTTCTGGTCCTCGCTCAAGCGGTTGGCGATCACCGAGCCGGCGGACCCCGCACCGACGATAACGTAGTCGAACGTCTCCAATTTCCCCTCCCAGCACGACATCTTGCCCTTGGTGAGCACGTGTGAGCACGTGCACGAGCGACGGCGACATCGTCAAGGCGGCGCGTTTGCTTGAGCGCGGATGGCTGCCCGGCGCGGGGCGAGAGCTGAGGCGCGTGGTTGCGGGCCAGATCACGCGCAATCAAAAGTAGTGTTATATTCCTTATTCAACTAGTAATTGCACGGAATATCGTGTCAAGTCAGCAACGGCCACGTGTCGTGAATACATCAACGCATCTTTCGCACGCATTTCCGCGCCTCATACAGACCCAAATCGAGGGCTGAACCACATTCCGGAACGGTGCGAAAGCAGTGCTGATCGAGTAGACGTGACGCCCCAAAAGCGCCCCATTTTCGGCAGTTTTGCGTTGGTTTCTGGCGGTTTCGAGTGTGGTGCTGATATTCTCGATGGTCTGGTCGGCGCGCAAAGCTGGGCTTTGTGCCTACGAGGAGAGGCTTTTTGGGGTAACTCCCGGCATTTCAGTTTAGCGCCGAAGGGGAAAGCCTCGCATTACAAGCGCAATTCAATTGCAGCGGATTGCGCGGCCGTCCTGAATACGGCGATATAACGTATTGATTATTATCAACAGTCTTTGCAATTGCGTTGATGCCGTCGCTGCACGCGATACGTGTATGTGCCTGATTCGCCACTGAGGCTGTTGAAACAGCTCCATTTCCGGCATTAGCAGTTTACCGTCCAGCCGGGGCTGAGCTAATCGTTAATTACCGGCAAGGGGTCGATGGCCGAACAGTGGCAGTCGAAGGGCTTGGTCGGCCGGAGACGGTCTCGCGTCGATAGTGGCGTGAAGTAGCGTTAGCAATGGAGTGGTGTCATATGTATGGGGGACTGTTGAAATCGGCTAGCGCGCTGGCGATCGTCGCTGCGGCTGGCCTTTATGGTGCGAGCCCCGCGTCGGCCGCCGATCTTGGCGGCGATTGCTGTGCTGACCTCGAAGAGCGGGTTGCTGAACTCGAGGCGACGACGGCTCGCAAGGGCAACCGGAAGGTCTCGCTGACCATCTCGGGTCAGATCTCGACCCAGCTGATGTTCTGGGACGACGGCATCCGCAGCGATGTCTACGTTTCCGGTCCGACGCAGTCCAACTCGCGTTGGCGCATGACGGGTTCGGCCAAGATCTCGCCTGAGGTCAGCGCCGGCTTCCTCTACGAGTTCGAGGCTTTCGCCAGCAACTCGTCCGGCCAGAACCAGCTCAACGGCGACGGCATGACCGTCAACGGTACGGCTGGTGACGACGTCGGCGGTACGGGCCACAACCTTCGTGAAGCGATGGCGTGGGTCGAGCACAGCCGCCTCGGTCGCGTGTCCATGGGCCACGGTTCGACGGCTGCGAACAACATCATCCTGATCGACCTGTCCGGCAAGGGCATGGCGGCGTCGAACGACGTGCGTCTGCACTCTTCGGGCTTCCGTCTCAACGGCTTCCCGCCCTCGGGGACGAACCCTGACGGTTATGCATCGACATCGGCGACCGCTGGCGGCACCTGGGGTGCGTTCTTCCAGGGCTCCTCGGGTGACTGGCTGAACGAGCGTAACGAGCACATCCAGTACCGCACACCGACGATCGCCGGCTTCACGCTCGGTGCCTCGTTCGGCGAGGATAACTACTGGGATGTGGCGCTGCGCTACGCCGGTGAGTTCAACGGCATCCGCATCGCCGGTGGTATCGGCTACAGCGTGCGCTCTGAGTACGATGGGACGGCCTCCAGGCTTTCGCCGATTAGCCCTGCTGGTACGTCACCCCCAGGTACGCTTGCCGCGCTCCCGACGGTTGCCAGTGGTGGTCTGTTCTGCAACATCAACTGCAGCAAGGAGCTTGAGCAGCTCGCCGGTTCGCTCTCGATCCGTCACATGCCGACGGGCCTGTTCTTCACGGGCGCCGCTGGTCATCGTGACGTCAACAATGCGCAGGTGGTCGATGAAGTGGTCGCACCTGGCGGTAACGTCCAGAGTGGCATCAGCGGTCCGTTCGACTACGAGTCGAGCTTCTTCTACCTGTCGGGTGGTATCGCGCGGAACTTCTTCGGTCTCGGCGATACGGTGCTCTACGGTGAGTACAGCCAGTGGAAAGGTACGGCCCAGGATACGGCCATCCACAATTTCAGCGCGACCGCAGGAACCGTGGATCTCGTCTTCGGCGGTCCGGACGACAAGCTGAAGCATTGGGGTGTTGGCCTTGTCCAGCACGTCGACGCAGCGGCCATGGAGTTCTGGCTGGCGTACAAGAACTACTCGCTCGACGCGCCGAGCCTGGA
>JAEYPL010000172.1 GCA_023410905.1 Pseudomonadota bacterium | reverse complement strand
TCGCGCATGACCGAGCAGGCGGCGGCACTTGCCGGATCGATGCCGCGGCGTGAGCGCGTATCGGGCGGCTGGCGGACCGCGGCTATGCTGGCCGCTTCGCTGATGCTCGGTCTGTTCGTCGGCGTGGCTGATCTCGTGCCGTCGAGCGTCAGCGAGATCGTCGCAGCGGCCACGACCGGCGACAACAGCGCCTCCCAGGCGATCGCCTTCCTTAACGGCGAAGGCCTTCTCGAGATGATCGAGGAGGAGTTCCTATGATCCTCAGGCCGCGAGAGACGCGGGTTGTACGGCGGGTGCCGAAATGGCTGCTCGCCGTGCTCGTCATCTCTCTGCTCATCAACGGCCTGGTTATTGGTGCCATTGCCTCACGCTGGCAGTCGATGCACGCGGCACCGCACGCACTCGGCTCATCGTCGAACGCCCAGCTCTTTGGTTTTGCCGTCACATTGCCGAAGGAGAGGCGTCAGGAGGTCTGGAAAGCCGTGGAGAGTGATCGCGCGGCGATCCGGCCGCTGCGCCAGACTGTTCACGCAGCACGCGACGAGGCGCGAAAGATCCTTCTGGCAGAGCCCTTCGATGCAGCGGGCTATGCGGTTGCGCAAAGACGCCTGTTCGATGCTGAGCAGGAAATGCGCCTGCGCGCGCTCGATGTTATCCAAGCAATTGCCCAGCAACTCACGCCACAGGAGCGTGCCGCCTTCGCTCGCTGGGAGGAGGATGACCGCTCACGGCGACGCGCTTTCTGGCGCGGTATGCGCGCCGAGGACGAGAGGCGGCCGCCGAAGGAAATGGCGCCTGCCCGGAACTGAGACCGCGACGACTTAGATCTCGCCGCGATGCGCTCGCCGGGCCCTACTGCGGCGCCCCGCTTGACAATTCTCCGCTCCAGGCTCACCGACAGGCCGGATATTGGTACTGCCGCGGGAGAGCGCCGTGAAACTCTCGGACTTCAAGGTCCTGACCTTCGACTGCTATGGCACGCTCATCGACTGGGAGAGCGGCATGATCGCCGCGCTCTCACCGTTGACCGAGCGCCTGAAACCCGCCCTGACGCGGAACCAGATCCTCGAGGCCCACAGTCGCATCGAGGCGATGCAGCAGCTCGCCACCCCCGCCAAGCCCTACTCGGAGCTTCTCGCCGTCGTCTACAAGCGGCTCGCGGAGCATTGGGGTCTCTCAGTGAGCTGGCCGGAATGCCTGACGTACGGCCGCTCCATCGCAGACTGGCCCGCATTTCCGGATTCGGCCGACGCCCTCCACTACCTCAAGCAGCATTTCAAGCTGGTGATCCTCTCGAATGTCGACAACGAGAGCTTCGCCCACTCCAACGCGCGCCTCGGCGTTGCCTTCGACGCCATCTACACGGCCGCCGACATCGGATCGTACAAGCCGGCCGCGCGGAACTTCGAATACATGCTCACCGATCTCGGCACACGGGGCATCGAAGCCTCGAGCATCCTCCACGTCGCGGAAAGCCTCTTCCACGATCATGTGCCGGCCAAGGGCATTGGCCTCGCATCGTGCTGGATTCATCGCCGACATGGCGACGAAGGCTTCGGCGCGACGCAGCCGCCCGGCACCATGCCGAAAACCGACTTCCGGTTCGAGAGCATGGCGGCGCTCGCCGCGGCTCACGCCGTCGACGTCAGTGGCAACTAAAAAGCCTTCCCGGTCCGTGCGACCCGGAAAGGCTATGAGATTTCTGTTTGCGAGAAGGAGCGTCGGCCGATCACTACCCTTGCCGAACACCCGCCACCCGGCGCGTCTTCGGTCAAAGGACATAGTCACGGACTTAGCAGTCACCGGCCTACCGGCGGACTGCGAAGCCGCTTCCCGCGAGGCGGGCGGCTTAGTGACTGGACTTTGAGCTCAGTCGGCTAATCTCGTCCTTGAGTTTCAGTTTCTCGAGCTTGAGGCGGGTGATCTCCACATCTGTGGAGCCCGGTCTGCTCATCTCTTCCTCGATCCGGCGGTCAAGAAGCTTGTGCTTCTCAGAAAGCTCTGCGAGATGTGCGTGTAGCGCCATCAGGCCCTCCGTGTACGAGTTGACAGTTGAAAGTTTGCCACGGAACGCGGTCGTTGTCCAACAGGGGGGCGTCAACTGGTGCAAAACCACGTGAGGATGGCGAATTAGCGCTGAAGTGTTATGCACGCATTGCTTAGATACTTTCTACAACCTGTACAAAATCTTGCACAATCCAACTCACGGAACTGAACGGCCATGTCTGCAGACCGGATCCACCTTCATCGCGGCGATCTTCCCGCGGGGCTTACGTTCTCGGGCGCGGTGGCCATCGACACCGAAACACTCGGGCTGAAGCCGCACCGCGATCGCCTCTGCCTCGTGCAACTTTCTGCAGGTGACGGCACAGCCCATCTCGTGCAGTTCGATGGCAAGGATTGGTCCGCCCCGCGCCTCAAGGCGCTGCTGATGGATGCGCGCATCACGAAGATCTTCCACTATGCCCGCTTCGATGTGGCCGTGCTGGAGCAGTACCTCGGCGTCGTTACAAGCCCCATCTACTGCACGAAGATCGCATCGAAGCTCGTGCGCACCTATACCGACCGCCACGGCCTCAAGGATCTTTGTAACGAGCTGCTCGGCGTCGAGCTTTCGAAGCAGCAGCAGAGCTCGGACTGGGCGGCAGCCACGCTGAGTCCGCAACAGCTTGCCTACGCTGCCGCGGATGTCCTCCACCTTCATGAGCTGAAGAAGGTGCTCGATGCCATGCTGGCCCGGCAGGGCCGCACCGCCTTCGCGGAGGCCTGCTTCTCGTTTCTCCCCACCCGGGCGAAGCTCGATCTCGCCGGCTTCGAGGACACCGATATTTTCAGTCATTGAAAGGCTGTGGGTTATTCCGCTTTCGTTGTAACAACTTGCGAGCGGTCCCAATATCTCCCAGATTCACAGCCAGTGAATGCATTGGACGCGCCGCTTCGACAGGCTGGAGTCGGCGCATCAGCGGGTAAGCATGGCGACGACGATCGATCCACGCCGGGTGCGTGACCGGCCGGGCGGCTCTGCGCCGAGCGGAACGAGACGCGGCGGGCCGGACCACGAGGCAGATCACGTGTCTGGCCTCGATCGCACGCGCGCGTTCGCCGTCGCGCGACGTCACAGCATCATGGTCCGCACGTTGCGATTCGCACTTCCGGCTTTCGCTTTCGGCGCACTCGGAATCTATGGCCTCACGACGTGGCGCCTCACCACACTCAGAGCGAGCGGCGTCACGCTCGAGACCGTACGCATCTCGAATGACCATCTCATGATGGCCAATCCGAAGTATGCCGGTGCCGGCAAGGATGGCTCGCGCCATAACATCCGCGCGCGCTCGGCCGAGACGGACCTCCTTTCGCAAAAGCTCGTCAAGCTCACGGCCATCGAAGGCGAGATCGTGCAGTTGAGCGGGACGCAGATCGACCTCACCGCCACGCGCGGGACGTATGATCAGGAAACCGGCGTGCTCGAGCTGCACGAGCAGATCGACGTGAAGTCGACCGATGGCATGACCGCAAAGCTGACCTCGGCGACCGTCTACTCGAAAGAGAATCGCATCGTCTCGAACGAGCCCATCACCGCGACATCGACCTCGGGAAACATCCGCGCCAAGACCATGGAGATGGCGACGAAGCGCCGCCTCGCGACATTCACCGGCGATGTCGCCGTGCGCATGACGCCGCCACCTCCATCGGCTGATGCTGCTGCGAAGAAAGAAAAACCTGCGAGCACCGCGCTCGGCCCGAGCTTCTCATCCAACGAGCCCGTCGACATCACATCCGACAAGCTCACTGTCGACGACGAGAAGCGCACAGCCCTGTTCCGCACCAATGTCGTCGCCCGCCAGGGTACAGCGACGCTGCTTGCTCCTGAGCTCGACGCGATCTACGCAGGTCGCGCCGCGCTGCCGGGTGGATCGGATGCCAAATCCGCCGCGGCAGGCGAAGGTTCACGCCTGACGGATCTCAAGGCACGCGGCGGCGTCGAGATGACACGCGACAACGATCGCGCGACTGCGACAACGCTCCACTACGATGCGGAAGCCCAGCGCACGACGCTCGCCGGACCTGTGGACATGACCTCCGGCATCGATCGCCGTGCTACAAGCGCGATGGCCGAGCTCGATCACAAAGCCGACCGCATCACGCTTGACGGCGCTGTCGTGCTCTACCAGGGTAAGAACATCCTGCGCGGCGAACGCCTCGCGGTGGACCGTGCCAACGGGCGCGCCCGTCTCGACAGCCCTGCCGAGAGCGCGCGCGGCAATGGCCGCATCAACGTCATTCTCTACCGCACCGAAACCAACCCATCTCGTTCACGCTCATCGACGCCTGAAGCCAGCGAGGCCGGCGCGATCGGCGCTTTCCGCACGGATCCGAGCGCCCCGATGGACATCGACGCGGCAGCACTCGACTTCGACGAAATACGTCGCAATGCACGCTTCACGGGGAACGTCGTCGCCAAGCAGGGCGAGTTCGTGATCCGTACGCCGAGCCTCATGGCGCACTTCCAAGGGCAGACGTCCCTTCTTGCAAGCGGCGCCCCCAAGGGGGCCGATGCCGGCGGCGCATCGAGCCTCAAGAAGATCGAGGCACGCAATGGCGTGGTGGTCACCGGCAAGGACGGCCAGAAGGTCACGGGCGACTGGGCAGACTTCGATCCCGTCGGAAACTTCGCCACCGTCGGCGGACGCGTCATCGTCAATCAGGGCAAGAACGTCGTCGAAGGCTCGAAGCTCATCATGGATCTGACCTCGGGACGGACGCGCTTCGAGACCGGCGGCGCTGACGCCGTTGCATCTGGGCCAGCGGCGGAGAGCACCCTGCCCTGCGTCCCCGGACAGACCTGCACCTCCAAGCCGCGGGTACGCGCCATCTTCTTCCCCAAGGATGCCAAGGGTGGTCTGCCTACCAAACGCGAGCGCAAAGGCGCGCCGGCGCCCGCTGCACCCGAGGCTGCCCCCTCCCCCGCCACGCCAGGATCGTCGCGCAGTCCGAGCCAATCATCCTGGCAGTCCTCGACCACGCGGGCCCCCGCTACGGAAACCCCGCAATGACCCCCAGTCGGCAGGCGCGCCCATGACCCGAAACGGCTGGCTGCAGCGGATCGGCCTCGGTCGCCGCGCGAAGAGCAATGGTGCCCATCATCAAGCCTACGAGGACCAGGAGGAGGAGGCACAATTTTCTCCCGACGGCCATGAAGGCTGGCTGACGGCTGCCGGTGTGCGCAAATCCTACAAGCGGCGTCTCGTCGTGCGGGGCGTCGATCTGGCCGTCCGCCGCGGCGAGGCCGTAGGCCTTCTCGGCCCCAATGGCGCCGGCAAGACGACCGTCTTCTATATGATCACGGGACTGGTGCCGGCGGACGCCGGAACCATCACCATCAACGGGCAGGATGTGACCCGGCTGCCCATGTACCGCCGCGCGCGGCTCGGGATCGGCTATCTCCCGCAGGAGGCCTCGATCTTCCGAGGCTTGACGGTCGAGCAGAACATCATGGCCGTGCTGGAGCTCGTCGAGCCCAACCGGCGCCGACGGAAAGAGCAGCTCGACGAGCTTCTGGAGGAGTTCAGGATCACCCGTCTCCGTAAAAGTCCGTCGATCGCCCTTTCGGGCGGCGAGCGGCGACGCTGCGAGATCGCGCGGGCGCTGGCTTCACGCCCCGTCTTCATGTTGCTGGACGAACCATTCGCCGGAATCGATCCCATTGCCGTCGGCGAGATTCAGCAATTGGTGCGTCATCTGACGCAACGCGGCCTGGGTGTACTGATCACCGATCACAACGTCCGCGAGACCCTAAGTCTGGTCGATCGGGCCTATGTCATTGCAGATGGCCAGGTTTTGACTCAGGGTAGCCCGTCCGAAATCATCTCCAACGAGGACGTCCGGCGGGTGTATCTGGGGGATATGTTCGGTTAATGGTTGCCTCAGATGGGGGCGCCCGGTTGAGCAAATTGGCCGCTTATCGCGCAATGCTGTTTACGATTCTGGGCTAGAGTTCCCCTGGTGATCACGCGTAGCGGATTTGGAAGACCGCTGGCGTTCGAGTGATTTCATGCGCGGTGTGAGGCATCGCGAGGCAGCGTTGGGGAAAGTTCGTATGGCGATTACGACGAAGCTAGAGCTCCGCCAGAGCCAGCAGCTCGTCATGACGCCGCAGCTGCAGCAGGCGATCAAACTTTTGCAGCTCTCCAACCTCGAACTCAACGAGTTCGTCGACGCCGAACTCGAGCGCAATCCGCTGCTCGAGCGCGACGAGGAATACGAGCCATCGGCCAGCGCCGCCGAGGTCGCCTACGAGAAGGACAGCGGCGCGGACAGCGACGGCGGTGACGATGGCGATTTCGGCGATGGCGATGATGCCGGTCCCGGCCGCCTCGATCTGATCGCCGATACCACGGCCTCCGCCAACGATCTCGACGTAGACCGTGATGTCGCCTTCGCCGAGGAGAGCCCGCAGGACATTGCAGCGCTCTTGGCCGGCAGCACTTGGTCGAGTGCGCGCCAGCCTGCAATGCTTGGTGGCGAAGACGCCGATCTCGAATCCATCCTGACGAGCGAGATCTCTCTCCGTGACCATCTCGCCAGTCAGCTTCATCTGGCGGTGAGTGATCCCGTCGAGCGCATGATTGGCGGCAACCTCATCGATCTCGTCGACGATGCGGGCTACATGCGCGCCGATCTCGGCGAGCTTGCCGAGCGCATCGGAGCGCCGCTCGCTCAAGTCAGGTCTGTCCTCGAGAAGCTCCAGACTTTCGATCCTCCAGGCGTGATGGCGACTTCGCTCAAGGAGTGCCTCGCGCTGCAGCTGAAGGAGCGCAACCGCTACGACCCGATGATCGCAGCGTTTCTCGATCATCTCGATCTGCTGGCCGCACACGACCTGCGTCAGCTCAAGCGCATTCTCGGCACCGACATGGAGGACATTACCGACATGATCGCCGAGATCCGCTCGCTCAACCCCAAGCCCGGCAATACGTTCGGCGGACCACCGGCCCAGACCGTCATCCCTGACGTGCTCGTGCGCCCGGCGAGCGACGGTAGCTGGCATGTCGAGCTCAACAGCGAGACGCTGCCCCGCGTCCTCGTCAATCGTGCCTACTACACGCGCGTCTCAGGCAACGTCGCCTCACAGTCGCGCGACAAGGAATTTCTCGTCGAGTGCCTGAACACCGCCAATTGGCTGGTGAAGAGCCTCGATCAGCGCGCCCGCACGATCCTGCGCGTTGCCGAGGAGATCGTACGCCAGCAGGACGCCTTCCTCGTGCACGGTGTGCAGCACCTGCGGCCGCTCAATCTCAAGACCGTCGCCGACGCCATCAAGATGCACGAGTCGACCGTGAGCCGCGTCACATCCTCCAAGTACATGGCGACGAACCGCGGCATCTTCGAAATGAAGTACTTCTTCAACTCGGCCATTGCCTCGGTCGACAACGGGACAGCGCACTCCTCCGTCTCGGTGCGTCATCGCATCAAGCTACTCATCGATGCGGAAGCGTCGAGCGCCGTGCTTTCCGACGACCAGATCGTCGATGTTCTCCAGCGCGAGGGCATCGACATCGCCCGACGCACGGTTGCCAAATACCGCGAGGCCATGGGCATCGCGTCGTCCGTTCAGCGCCGGCGCGAGAAGCGTGCCCATGCCCAGACCGCCAGGGTGGCAGGGTAAACCCTCGCGACGCATCGTCCCGGGGCATGGCCTCGGGCGTTGCCATCCCCCATAAAGCCCTGTAAGCACGGCGCCGGAGCCTGACTGCATCAGCGGGCATCGCAGCGCGGCCTGATCTGGCGCGTGCCTCGGGCTCCCATCATCGGCTTCGACGGTGATAGCTCTTGATGATCACGCGATGGCGCCGTCACCCGGCAATCGCGCTCGGAGGGCGGGTAGCTCAGTGGTAGAGCATCTGACTTTTAATCAGATGGTCGTGGGTTCGATCCCCACCCCGCTCACCAGAATTTCAAACCCTTAGCACGATAGACGAGGGACGTTCGGCGAACGCGCGACTTACTTCGCAAAGTACCGTGCGACTTTTGCGTAGGGATTCCCATTTCTGGCTACAGAACTGAAATTCCGCACATCGTCTACCGATGTAAGGAACCACGCCCGTAGCCCGCCTCGCCGCAGATAGCCGAGATAGTGTTTCGCTATCGCGGTTGCAGGCTTGGGCCCTATTTGCCGCTCCGTAGCTGCCGCTAACCAGGGGCTTCATAACCTCGCCGGAACACTTGCCAAACCTCGGTGGGCGCGCCAAGCATTGGTCCAAATGAAGGGGAGTGCTGATGTTTGGCCTAGCATTGTCGCTGGCGCGGCTGTCAATTTTTTGGACCATTGTTTTCGGAGCGGTATTGGGATTGTGGATCGCGTTCCCGTGGATTGATGTTGGGCTCGTATCGTCCACGATATCGAATGCCTAACGAGCGCCGGGTGAGATCAGCCGGCCGGAATTCGCCTATGCCCTGGCAGGTCTGCTCGGTGCTGTCGCTTTAGGATTGATGATCGCATTCGTTGTGCTGCATGTGGCGCCGATCTGCATTTCCGTTGGACGAGCTAGACGCGTCGTTTACGCCTCTAAGAAAGGTGACACCGGACTTGGCGAACGGCGGCGAGCCTTTGCAGCGAACTTCAATGATGTTCGGCAGAAGCTAGAGCGCAATCGCCTCATCGGTCATGCATGGAGCAAGTTCGAAGAAGCGCTTTTCGATATCGATAGCGACAAGGCAATCCGCAACAGCGTACGGCCTCAAGCCTTCTTCAATTCCAGTGTCGCGCGGGAGCGATCGACCGCCCTCAAGATGATGAACGCAGTGCCGGGTTATTTTGTTGGCGTTGGATTGCTTCCTACGTTCATCAGTCGTGTGTTTGCTCTGCACAAGACAGGTAAGGCAGACGATGCCGGCGACGCCAAGCAAATGACCACTGCGGTGCGCGATTATGAGCCCGCACCCGCCGCCACTTAGGTCAGCCAGCGTCATTATGGACGTGCGAGCCATCATCATACGCAAGACGTCGGAGCTGCTCCCCGTGCGCCATCGCGGGCGCATTGCACCTGACAAGCTGCGGCGTTTGCCTAGGCGTTTCCAACATCAACAAAGGTTCGCACGCATCACCGCGGCAAACGCCGGCGGCGCACGCCATGAACGCGAGCGACAGCGACGCAGCGCGAGAGCCCGGACATGGCGCCATGCACTTTCCAAACAATTGACAGACGCAAATCATCTCCCTACTCGTCGATCTTTGAACAACTATCCCTCTCGATGCGCGCTCGCCGAAGTTGGAGAAGGCCATGCAAGAACTACAGTACGAGGTCATTGAGCGCGTCGCGTGGTTGCGCCTGAACCGGCCCGAACAAAAGAATGCGTTCACGATCAAGATGATCGACGAATGGGTGCGTTGGCTCGAGGAGGCGTCTACTGACGACAACGTCGGCGCAATCGTCGTTACTGGAAACGGCGATAGCTTTTGCGCCGGTGGTGATCTCTCCCTGATCAAGCGCGTCAACAGCGAAGGCAAGGGCTTAGGCTGGAAGAATCTGCTCTGGCGGCACGTCCATCGCATAGCGTTGACGCTTGAGGCGATCGATAAGCCTGTAATTGCAGCCGTAAATGGCTCCGCTGTAGGGGCAGGCATGGATATGGCGCTGATGTGCGATATGCGCTTCGCGGCCAAGTCTGCCCAATTCAGCGAAGGCTATATCCGCATCGGCGCCGTTCCCGGCGATGGCGGTTGCTTTTTTCTGCCGCGCCTTGTTGGCGTTGCAAAGGCGCTGGAGCTGCTTCTAAGCGGCGATTTCATCGATGCGAACGAAGCCATGCGCATCGGCCTCGTCAATCGCGTGCACGACGATAGCGAACTGATTGAAGCGACACAGGCATTTGCACAGCAGATCGCATCGAATAGCCCAATCGCCTCGCGCCTGATCAAGCGAGCAACGTATCAGTCGATGCGAATGGATCTGAGAGCAAGTCTGGATCTCGTATCGTCGCACATGGGCATCGTGCAGATGACCGAGGATGCCGCGGAGGCGTTGTCGGCGTTTCAGGAGAAGCGGAAGCCTCGCTTCAGGGGCAGATGACCTAAGTCGAGCCGCGACCATGAGCGATCCCGACTAGCCGACCGCATCTACCCGCGCCCTCTCGCATATCGCCCGCGCGGTCCTGGTCAACAAAGCTCTCTCGCGCCCGCTCGGATGCCCTTCAATTGAGTTGAGCTGAGACGCGCCTCTTTGGCGCGTCTTCGCTGCGTGGATTGCACGCTAGCCATTGATCGCCTTCCCGGCGCAGGCCCCATCGCGGAATCCGCGATCGCCTCGTCTCTCTCCCCGCAGCCTCTCCTGAGGACGTGCAGCCCTCCCTTTCACGCTCTAGCGACGGCCGCCCTCGCGAGCGGCGCGCTCCTCCATTCGCGCGCTCGAACCTGCCAAGTCGATGCTCCGCCGCGCGCGTTTCAGACGCCGCCTCCGCCCTCTTGACAGATGTGGCTAAATGCAGCTAATCATCAGTCAATAACGAAATGACACCATACGGGCGAGGATCCACCTTGAAGTTTGAGCGCGTGAGAACGGCCGCGGCGATCTACTCCAATCTCGCCGTCCTCAACGCGGGGGTACGGCCCGTCGTCTATGACCGGTTGCGCGGCTTGCCGGTTCAGCTCGGGCCTGGCGAATACGCCGTTCTGCGCCGCCTGGCACTCACGGAAGGCGTCACATCTGTCGTCGAGGTGACCGAGTTTCTTGCGATCTCCCGAGCATCGGCGCGCCAGATCGTCGGCCGCCTCTCCGATGCTGGCCTCATCGTCGGCTCAGCCGGGGCCGATGACAGACGCTTGAGGATGTGGAGCTTAACGCCTGAAGGCAAAGCCATTGGCACAGCGCCGGTGCCACGCGTTGAGCCGCAACCGACACTCGTGGCTGCGCTGCAGGCCTTGTCGCCGAGCCAGCGCGCTACGTTCAGCGAAGACCTCGACGTGCTCATCAGCGGTCTCGACGAGGCGGCAGGAAGCTTCGAGCGCGGCGCTCTTTCCGACATTGCCAGCCGGGACAGCGACGATCTCGCCTCGTTTCACAGCTTCTTTGACCTTTGGCTGAAGATCGCGCGTGTCTATCGCCGCATCCGGGCCGAGCAGACGCGCTTCTTCCTCAGCGAAACCAATCAGCTTATCGATACGGCCGCATACATGGCGCTGTATCGCGTGCACGAGACACCAGGAGGAATGACGGAGCTCGCGTCGTTCCTGCGGGTGGACCAGAACACAGCCACTCGGCTCGTGGACCGCCTCGAGGCACAGGGCCTCCTCCGCCGTATGCGCAATCCTTCGAGCCGTCGGGAGCTCATTCTCTCGGCAACGGACAAGGGCTCGCGCCTGCTGGAGTCACTGGCACCGATTGATCCAGACGGTGCATTTCTCAAGCAGGTCGGCAAGCTCACGCGCTCGGGAACGGCGCTCGCTGAGACGCTCGAAGGTCTGATCTCCACCGACGCGTCGTCCCCGTTGATGGACCGCCAGGTGTTCTTCGCTCTAGCGAAGCGCGTTTGGGAGCGCCTTGGGAAGAATGCGCCCTCACAAGTGGAAGGCAGCGATTTTCGGCTCGCCATGTCTCAGTTTCTGACCGGCGTAGCTGTGGTTACGGTCAAGGATGGATCCTCACCGCGGGCGATGACGGTGAATTCCCTGACATCGGTTTCGCTCGACCCCCCCATTCTTCTTGTTTGCTTCGATCGGCGCAGTCCGTCCCTGAAAGCGCTCCAGAAGAACAAGGAATTCGGCATCAGCATCCTCTCGCGATCGCAGCAGGCGTTGGCGGCGCGTTTCGGACGCAAGGAGACACATGACAACCCGCACACGCTCGAAGAGGGCATGTGCGAGGAAGTCGGAGGGCTCCCTCTGCTCGCAGGGAGCTTGGCCCAAATCGTCTGTGATCTCGAGCAGACATTCGAGGCGGGGAGCCACACGGTCATCTTTGGTGCGCCGCGCGAGGTATCGCTTCACAAGTCTGCCGCGACCGACGCGCTCGGCTTCTGGCGGAGCAAGTACGTTCAAGTGCGACCAGCGTGAGCGACGGCCAGGCGGCCGTTCGGGAAGAGCAAGGTTGACTATGTCCACGCGTGACAAGGGGGTGTCGTATGTATCTTAGCAAGGCTCAGGAGCAGCTTCGCGAGGAGTTCCGCGATTTTGCCGAGGCCAATCTGCGATCGGGTCTGATGATGAATACGCGCGGGCCCAGCTTTCCGCATGAGGCCTATAAGCTGGTGTGCGAGCGCGGGTACATGGGCTTCATGCTCCCAGAAGAATACGGCGGGCGCGGGGGCGGCGTTACCGACTACTGCCTCCTCCTTGAAGAGCTGGCACGCGTCGATCACAATGTTCCTTGGGCGATCGACGTAACCGTGGCTGTCGCCTGCATTGTCAATCGTCTCGGCAGTGAAGCGCAAAAGAAGCGCTTTATACCAAAGCTCATTGACGGCTCGATCATTCCAGCTTTTGCGCTGTCGGATCTCAGCGGTGGGTCGAACCTCAAGCAGATGGGCACCTTCGCCGAACGAGGCGCCGACGGCTCATGGACGGTCACCGGCCGGAAGACCCACATTCACAACTGTGAGCTGGCAACCCTGTGGCTGATATTTGCGGCCAGCAAGGATGGCCAAGAGGCCCTGCTTGTCGAAGGCCGCGATCGCGTCGTTCTGGAGCGCAGCTACCAGCCCTTCGGCTTCCGCTGCGTTCCCTGTCATCAGATTTTCTTTGACGGCGTGCGCGCTACCGACGCGGATCTACTTGGCGAGAGAGGTCGCGGCGTGATCGCCGCCCTCACAGGCGCGCTGAACTATACGCGCATTGGCAACGCCAGCATCGTGATCGGCATCGCTCGTGCCGCCCTCGACGTGGCACTGAGCTTCGCGATGGGGCGCCGCCTGAAAGAGGGGCACATCACCGATCAGCAGGCCATCCAGCACATGATCGCAGATCTTACCACCGACCTCGAAGCGGCTAGCCTTCTGCGCTGGAACGCCGCCGCCATGCACGACAGCGGCAAGCATCCGGTCAAGGAGTCCTCACAGGCGAAGCTCTTTGCGACCGAGAAGGCGACGCACATCTGCGGAACCCTCCTGCGCCTTCTCGGCGCCTACGGGACATACGAGCAGGTGCCGATCTCTGACTACTTTACATCATGCAAGACGCTGGAGCTGGGCAGCGGCGCCTCCGAGATTCACCGCAACAACATCGCGAGAGAAGTCCTTCGCGAATACGAGCAGCGCTTCAACTCCGGCGATCTGTTCCGCTGGGCGCAAACGGACGATCAGAAGGCGATCCTCGAGCTCAATGAGCGATCCGCCAAAATCCTCGCCCAGGCTTGAACTCGGGAAGTGCATGAGGCTGGCTCAATCGAGCCAGCCGACAGCATCGTAAGGTCCAGTCACCATGCGTGCACAGTCAGAAATCGAGCAGCTGCTTCGCAAGCGCGTCGCCGAGAGCCCTTCGGATACGTGGCTGTATTTCAAAGATGAGGAGTACAGCTGGGCGGCAGCGCTCTCCTTCGCGCGACGTTCCGCAAACGGCCTCCTCGCTCTCGGTCTGCGGCCCGGCGAACGCGTTGGCATTATGGCCAGCAATCGGCCGGATTTCCTTTGGGCCTACTTCGGTTGTCTTCTGATCGGCTGCCATGTCGTGCCGATCAACCGGTGGCAGCGCGGGCCGGCGCTGGAGCATATGATCAACGACTCCGCCGTCCGGGCCGTCATCTGCGATAGCGAGCTCGTTCCGATAATCTCCGAGCTTCGCGAAAGAACGCCATTGTTGAGCTGGCTCGTGGTGCTGGCCGGTGCTCGGCCGGCGGGTGCAGAGGCCGCGTTCGAGGATCTGCTGCTTTCGCCGGATCGCGAACCCGACGTGGAGGTGCGGGAGGCGGTGGAGGCTGTCGGTCTCCTTTACACGTCAGGTACGACCGGTCCGCCGAAGGGAATACTGGCCCGCTCCTTTGAGCGCCATCTTTGGCCGCTGCTCGAGCCGTTCGACATCAAACCGGGCGAAGTGATCTACACATGCATGCCGCTGTTTCACGCGAGCGCCCTGCTCGTCTTCGGTACGGCCTCCATTCGCCGGAATGTCAAGCTCGCCCTCGGTGAAGCATTCAGCGCATCCGGCTTCTGGGACGAGTGCCGTCGCTATAACGCAGTTTGCGCCAACATATTCGGCGTGATGATCCCTTATCTACTGAAGCAGCCGCCACTGCCGAATGACCGTGACAATCCTCTGCGGGGCGTCCTGTCCGTGGGCTGCCCTACATTCGCGTGGAAGGAATTCGAGGAGCGGTTCAATGTGCGCATCGTCGAGTTCTACGGCGCCACGGATGCCCCGGGCTTCGTAATGAATACCGAAGGCAAGGTCGGATCGGTGGGAAAGCCGATCGATGGAGCCGAGTACAGAATCGTCGATGCAAGCGATAGCGAGCTGCCACCGGGCACGCTGGGGGAAATCGTCTATCGGCATCCCACAGGCCGCCTCACTGCGTACAACAATCTTCCTGATGTCACCGAACAGACATGGCGCGGCGGTTGGTATCACTCCGGCGATCTCGGAGAGATGGACGAAGAGGGCTTCTTCTATTTCCGCGGCCGCGTGAAGGAGGCCATACGGCGGCGCGGGGAGAACATCTCTGCCTGGGAAGTGAGTTCCGTCATCGATCTTCATCCCAAGATTCAGGAGAGCGCAGCATTCGGCGTGCCTTCAGAGCAAGGCGAAGAAGAGGTGATGGTCGCTGTCGTGCCTCGGCCTGGAGTGAGTGACCTCAGGCCCGAGGAGATACTGGAGTTCTGTCAGGGACGGCTCGCCTACTACGCCCTGCCTCGCTACATCGACATCCTGACTGAGCTCCCCAAGACAAGCACACAAAAGATCCAGCACCTCGCGCTCAAGGCACGGGGGCGCTCTGAACGCACGTGGGATCGTGACAAGGTCGGTTACGTCGTCTCACGAAGTTGATCGAAATCCGCTGGCACTATTTGCAACGAGAGATATCGGCAGCACCGGAGCTCACCGTTGCATTGACCAGCTAAAAGATCAGAAAAAACTCTGGAGGAAATTGCAAATGGGCGTTCGAAGCATCTTTGCGGCAGCTACTGCCGTTCTGTTATCGGGGCTGACTAGCGCATCGGCGGCGACCAAGTGGGATTTCTACAGCTTCGTCGGTGTTACGCATCCCATCGGCCAGCAACTTGTCGAGTTCGCCGACGAGGTGAGGAAGCGCACCAACGGGGAGCTTGTCATCACCGTTCGACCGGCCGGTGAGTTTCCCTTCAAGCCGAATGAAGTCGTGAAGATCACCGGTGACGGCCATGTGCAGCTGGGAGCTGCGCTTGCGCTGTTCACGACAGGCTCAGTCCCGCTCGTCGGCGTGACAGGGCTTCCTCTCTTCTTGCGCACGGAAGAAGAGATGAGCAAGGCCATGCCGATCATCCAGAAGCATACGGCAAAGGACTTCGAGAAGGCGGGAACCAAGGTCCTCTTCCAGTTTCTGTGGCCGAATTTGAATCTGTTCGGCAGCGGAAAGCCCATCCACTCCGTGGATCAGTTTGCGGGACGCAAGTTTCGGACCCTGAGCCCGCAGCAGGCAGAGCTGATGAAGCGGCTTGGAGCCGCAGCCGTATCAATGACGAACCCCGAAGTTCCGGTAGCGCTCGAGCGTGGCACGGTGGAAGGGCTCCTCACTACGGCCTTCAACATGGTCGGATCGAAGTGGGCGGATCTCGTCAAATGGGCGTACATGGCCGATTTTCATGGCGCCGATGACTACATCATCGTCAATCTCTCGGCCTACAACAAGCTCACGCCGGACGTGCGCAAGGTTCTCGACGAGGTCGCCGCCGAATGGGGACCGAAAATGACCAAGGCTAACCTCAGTGCCGACGAAGGAAGCCTCGAGACCCTTCGCACCAAACACAAGATCGAGGTTATCAGGGCCTCCAAAGAAGACACCGACCTCATGCTCTCCAAGGTGAAAGACTACTGGGAAGCATGGGCCAAGCAGAATGGTCCAGAGGCCGCTGCGATGCTCGATGAGATTCGTCGTGCAGTCGGAAAGTAGCTCGCCTGCCGAGGCTGAGAAGAGTGGGTTCGCACGCTTTGCGGATTCACTGTCGCTAGTATCGGGCGTTCTTGCCGGCGTCGCCGTGATACTCATTCTGGCTATTGTCTGCGCGGAGATTCTGCTTCGCAATCTCGCCGGCCGATCTCTACTGATCGGCGATGAACTGTGCGGCTACCTCAACATGGCTGTCGTCTTTCTAGGCCTCGGATACACGTTACGGGAGGGCGGCTTCATTCGCGTTGAGTTGCTCTACGACGTAATGAGCCACTCGTGGCGCGCTGCTTCTCGATGGTTCTTCGTCCTGACGAGCATCATCTTTGTCTGCGCGATGCTCCACTACAGCCTCAAGCATCTCGTTTATCTATATGGGGCAGGCATTCGATCCGACGGCCTCACCGAGATGCTGCTCTACATCCCCCAGGCACCCGTCGTCGTTGGATCGGCAATATTGCTTATTCAGCTCCTCTCCTACGTGCTTGGCCGCATGAACAAGGTACCTTGAGGAACAGCCATGGAGACGAGTTTACTGTTCGGCCTGTTGGTCGCGTTCCTGGTCATATCGCTCATGCTGGGCCAGTGGATCGCCTTTGCATTGGGATCATCCGGTCTGCTCGTACTCTATCTGAGCAAAGGCGAGCTCGGGTTGACCGCGATCAGCTCAGTGATCTGGAACACGACGAATAGTTATGTCCTGGTAGCTATCCCACTATTTCTGCTCATGGGCGAAGTGATCCTCCGCAGTGGCGCGGGCAAGCACTTCTATAGCGGCATCGTCGCCATGATGGGAAAGGCCAGAGGGCCACTGCTGCATGCGAACACATTCAGCTGCGCCATATTCTCCGCAGTGAGCGGATCGAGCGTTGCAACGGCGGCCACCGTCGGAACGGTCGCGATTCCCGAAATGCTTCAGCGCGGGTATCAGCCCCGTATCGTGTTTGGATCCCTGGCTGCGGGCGGGACGCTGGGAATTCTGCTACCGCCGAGCATCGCGATGATCCTCTATGGCGCGTTCGTGCAGGAATCCGTTTCGAAGCTGTTCATCGCCGGGATCATTCCTGGTCTCGTTCTCGCTGCGATGTTCTTGGTCTACGGCTATGTCCGCGTCTACCTCAATCCGAGCCTGGCGCCCCACGCCGAGGCAAAGCAGTCCAGCGTCGGCCGGCGCCAGGATATAGCGCACGTCATTCCAATACTGCTGCTGCTCAGCATTGTGCTCGGCACCATCTATTCAGGCGTCGCGACCCCCACCGAGGCGGCCGCTATCGGCGCAGCAGGGGCGATCATTCTGGCTGCGGCGTATCGCACCCTGACGTGGCAAGTCTTCAAGAACTCGGTCATGTCGACCGTCCGCACAACCTGCATGATCTCCCTGATCATCGTGGCGGCGCAGATCCTTTCCACTGCTCTCACCTTTTCGGGCGCCACGCGTGAGATCAGCGCGTGGATCCTCGATCTCGGGCTCTCGAAGTGGACGTTCTTCGCGCTGATCGTGGTGTTCTACATCATCCTCGGCCTGTTCGTTGATGGCATTTCGATAATGTACATGACGCTGCCTGTCCTATTTCCACCTATCGTGGCCATGGGCTTTGATCCCATCTGGTTCGGCGTTGTTCTGGTGATCCTCATCGAATTGGGTCAGGTGACGCCGCCCGTCGGACTGAACCTCTTCACCATTCATGCGATCGCAGGTGGGCATAGATTCTCCGAGGTCGCGATTGGATCGGCGCCGTATGCCGCAATCATTCTGTTCCTGGTCGTCCTGCTTGCCATCTGGCCTCAGCTGGCCACCTGGCTGCCTGCAACGATCTGAAAGTCGGCAACACGGACAATCGAGAAGCATGAGGGATGACTGCAATGAGTAGTGCCAAGGCAGAAGCAAGCGCGCAGGCGCCGGAGACCGTCGGCATCGGCTGGTACTTCGAGGATTACTACCTCGGGCGCCGCTATCAGACGCTCGGTCGCACAATCACCGAGGGAGACATCGTTAATTTCGTCTGCCTGACGGGAATGATGGAAGAGCTGTTCACAAACGTCGACTACATCGAGCGCGAGTCCGTCATCAAGGGGCGCGTCGCCCCTGGTGCGCTGGTCTACACGTTCGCCGAAGGCCTGGTGCTGCCCTCAACTCTGCAGCGCACAGGGATGGCTTTCCTCGGAATGGAATTCAAGGTCTCGAACCCGACATTTGCAGGCGACACGATCTATGTGACCTGTGAAGTTATCGCCGCTCGTCCGACCTCGAAGCCAGGGCGCGGCCTCGTCACCACGAGGAACGAGATCCGCAACCAGCATGGTGAGCTGCTGCTGACATACACGCCGACGCGCATGTTGAAGACGCGGGAATCAGCGAAATAAGGCTGACCTCTCAGCTCCGATCGATCATACCAAAGTCCGATCAAAGAGCCCCGCAATTGGATCGACCAGTGTGGGCCTCAGGTGCGCTTGCTCTTGCGCGCTTGCGCTTTCGGCCGCGTGGCCATGCCATTCACGAGGAGATCGGCGTAGCGCGCGGCGATCTCCGCAGGCTTGAGCTCCCCGTCGGCCTGATACCAATGCGCGATCCAGTTGAGCGCGCCCGCAATCGCAAACGAATGAAGTTTTGGATCACCTGGCGCAATTGATCCGTCCGCAATTCCCTCTGCAATAAACGCGCGAAGGCGACGATCAACCCGACGCTTGCTGCTTCGTACGCGCTTGCGCGTCTGCGGCGAGAGCGCGCCGTCGTCGAGCCTGCCGAGGCACATCCCATATTCGACCGTTGCGACCTCGGTCGTATACGCGATGATAAAGTCTCGCACCTTGTCCAAGCCGCTTCCATTAGAGGCCGCTATCCGCATCGAATGCCCCTCGATGAGCTCGAGGCCCAAACGATAGCACTCGTCGAGGATAGCCTCTTTGCTCGGGAAATAGTGATAGAGCGCCGGTTTGGTGATGTTCAGGGCATCAGCCACGTCGCTCAACTTGGTGCCTGTGAACCCACGATCGAGAAAGCACCGCGCGGCCATCTGCAGGACCGCGCTGCGCTTGAGATCCCGGTCGCGGCGCCGGTCCTCAAAGGGTTTCCACGGGGATCCCTCGGTCGCTGGTTTTCTCAATTTATCCCTCACAGCTGTCGGACTTGACGCATATTCTAACACTGGGTAGGTAATTGACCAGTGGGTAAGATATGCGAGAGTGAACGATGCGCGACGTCTATGTTGCCGGGATCGGCATGACACCGTTCGGTAAGCCCGGCAAGAGCCCCTCCTATGTCGAGATGGGAAGTGAGGCAGTTCGGCTCGCTCTCGCAGATGCGGCAGTTGATTACAGCAAGATTCAGCAGGCATATGCGGGCTACGTGTACGGCGACTCCTGCTGCGGCCATCGCGTGATCTATGGGGCCGGCATGACCGGCATTCCCATCTTCAACGTCAATAGCAACTGCTCAACAGGCTCCTCAGCGCTCTTCATGGCACGGCAGGCAATCGCCGCGGGCGCGATCGACTGTGCACTCGTCGTTGGCTTCGAACAAATGCGGCCGGGCGCATTGAGCGAGGTCTGGGACGATCGGCCCACGCCGCTCGAGCCATTCACGGGTGTCGCGTACGACGCTTATGATATTCCACGGAATGTGCCGATTGCGCTGGCGCTTTTCGCGGCGGCAGGGCGCGAATATCGAACGCGCTATGCCATGACATCCGACGATTTTGCAAACGCGAGCGGGCGCATCACCTCCAAGGCCCGACTGCACGCAACGCAGAATCCCAAGGCGGTGTTTCGCGATCCCGTTTCCGTCGAGGAGGTCGTCAATTCCCCACTGCTTTGCGATCCAATCACGCGGCTAGCAGCCTGTCCGCCGACTTGCGGGGCCGCGGCAGCGATTTTGGTGTCCGGCGCCTACGCCCGCCAGCACGGCCTGAGAAGCGATATCCGGATTCGGGCTCAAGCCATGACAACGGATACGGCCGACACCTTCGATCCGCCATCAGGCATGAACGTCGTCGGCTATGGGATGACGCAGCGCGCCGCCGCACGCGTCTTTGAGGAAGGCTCAGTCGATCCGCGCGAAGTGAAAGTGGCCGAGATCCACGACTGTTTCACCGTCAACGAGCTGATTACCTACGAAGCACTCGGACTTGCGGACGCGGGAGAAGCGCCGGCATTCATTCATCGCGGTGACAATACGTACGGCGGACGTGTCGTGATTAATCCGTCAGGCGGTCTCCTCTCGAAGGGCCACCCCCTCGGAGCGACAGGGCTCGCCCAGTGCAATGAACTCGTGGAGCAGCTCAGGGGCAGTGCCGGAACACGGCAGGTCGATGATGCGCGCCTCGCACTAGCACACAATATCGGTCTTGGCGGCTCATGCGTCGTCACGTTGTACGAGCGCGTGTGAGACCAGCATGATCGATCGCAAGTGGATTGGACTGGAGCTTCCCGACTCCGTGCTCGAACTAGAGCGCGGACGCATGAAGTTCTTTGCGAAGGTCGTTGGTGCGACCGACCCAATCTATCACGATGAGTGCGCAGCGCGCGCGGCCGGTCATCCCGATCTGCCGGCACTGCCGACATTCCTCTTCGCAGCAGAGCTGGATACGGGAAGCATGGACGGCGTGATGGCACGCCTCGGCGTCGACATTGGACGCATTCTTCATGGCGAGCAGAGCTTCGTGTATCGGCGCATGGCTTACGCCGGCGATCGCCTGAGCGTGTCTTCCCGGATCGCAGACATCTACGACAAGAAGGGCGGCGCGCTCGAATTCATCGTCAAGGAGACGAAGGCTACAGACGCGAATGGCGAGCCCGTAGCTGACATGCGCTCAATCATCGTCGTGCGTAATTGAGGGCCGAGCATATGACTGCGTTGCAGTTCGATCGTATCAATGTCGGAGATGTGCTGCCCTCCGTCACCATTGGCCCCGTTGATCGTACGACGCTCGCGCTGTTCGCAGGCGCGTCAGGCGACCACAATCCAGTCCACATCGATATCGACTTCGCTCGCTCTGCGGGCATGGATGACGTTTTCGCCCACGGCATGCTCGGCATGGCATGGCTCAGCAGGGTGCTGATTGGCTGGACCGAGCAGCGCCAGCTTCGCGAGTGGCAGGTGCGGTTCCTCGGCATCACGCATCTTGGCGATGAAATTACCTGCAGAGGCCGCGTGCTGGAGAAACTCGAGATCGTCGGCGAACGCTGCGTGCGTCTGCATGTCGAGGCTGTCAATCAGTCCAATGAAGCGAAGATCGTCGGTAGCGCCGTCGTGGCTGTGGCCTGATGCAAGCGAGTAAGGAACGGAACGCCATGACCGGGAAGCTTAAGGGCAAAGTCGCGCTGATCACGGGCGCTGGACGTGGCATTGGTCGGGCCGTCGCGCTCAAACTCGCTTCTGAAGGTGCGCGTATCGTTGCGAATGATCTCGATGTCGAGCCGGCGGAAGCGCTTCTTGCGGATATCCGCAGCATGGGCGGCGAGGCTGTCGCCTGCGTCGGCAACGTAACAGCCGAAGAGTTCCCCGATCGCTTCGTATCGACCGCAACCGAGGCTTTCGGCGGCATCGACATCATCATCAACAATGCGGGCTACACGTGGGACTCCATTGTCCAGAAGATGACGGACGAGCAGTGGCGCGCAATTCTCGACTGTCATCTGACAGCGCCCTTCCGCCTTCTACGTGCCGCGCAGCCTTTCATTCGCGCAACCGTGAAAGAAGAACAGGCCGCGGGCCAGCACGTCGTTCGCAAGGTCGTTAATATCTCGTCCATCGCGGGTATGTTCGGTAATGCGGGCCAAGCCAACTATGCGTCAGCGAAAGCAGGCGTCATCGGCCTCACTCAGACGCTCGCGAAGGAGTGGGGACGGCTCAACGTTACAGTGAACTGCGTCGCATTTGGCCTTATCAGCACGCGGCTTACGTCAGCAGATGCCGAGGCAGGCGCCACGGCGGTCATCGATGGTCGGGAGATCAAGGTGGGCGTCAATCCCGATCTCCTCGCCATGTTCGAGCGCATGATCCCGATGGGCCGCAGCGGGCGCCCCGAGGACGCGGCAGGCGCGGTCTATCTCTTTTGCATTCCGGAATCGGACTACGTGAGCGGGCAGACGCTGCTCTGTAGCGGCGGGCTCACGGGCATCTGACAGTGATCGATGCTTCTGCGAGTGGCATGTTCGGTAGGTGGTGAGGAATACGCATATGGCCGGTCCTTTATCAGATGTGCGCATTCTCGACCTGACCACGGTCCTTCTCGGCCCCTATGCGACACAGTTGCTGGGCGATATGGGCGCACACATTACGAAGATCGAGCCGCCGGAGGGCGATACCACGCGCTACATAGGTCCGACCCGCTCACGCGGCATGGGCGGAATCTTCCTGACTATCGGGCGCAACAAGCGAAGCTGCGTCATCGACTTGAAAAAGCCGGGAGCGGTTGACGTGCTCGCACGCCTCGTGCGCGATGTCGATGTACTTCTGTACAATATGCGACCGGCGGCGATGGCGCGGCTCGGGCTCAGCTACGAATGGGCGTCGGCGATCAATCCGACAATCATCTACTGTGGGGCTGTCGGGTTTGGCGAAGGCGGCCCGTATGCCGGCCGCCCAGCCTTCGACGACATCATACAGGCAGCGACGGGCATCGCTACCTATCAGGAGCGTCTCTCGGGAAAGCCGGCCTATTTCGCGACGGCTGTCGCCGACAAGGTTTGCGGCCTGTTTGTTGCCAATGCCCTGACGGCTGCCCTGTACAGCCGTGCCAAGACTGGCGCTGGGCAGAAAGTCGAAGTTCCGATGTTCGAAACCATGGCGGGTTTCATGCTCGCCGAACACATCATGGGCTCGGCATTCGAGCCGCCCATCGGTCCGCCATACTATCCACGGATTCTTTCTCCCAACCGGCGGCCTTATCAGACGTTGGATGGCTACATTGCCGTGCTTCCCTATAACGATCGGCAATGGACTCGCTTTTTCGACACGATAGGCCATCCGCACCTGGCTGCGGACCCGCGCTTTGCCACGATGGCATCGCGCACGAACAACGTGGACGATCTCTATGCGATCATCGTCGAAGCTCTGCGGACGAGAACGAGTCAGGAATGGCTGGCACTGCTTGAAGAACGCGAGATTCCAAGCGTACAGGTCCGCACGCCGGAAGACGTGCTGAGCGATCCCCATCTCGAGGCAACGGGCTTCTTTGAGATCACCGAGCACGATTCCGAAGGTGCAATCCGCATGATGAAGTCCTCGGCGAGCTTTGGGGGCACTCCTACGGAGACGCGCTCATTGGCGCCGCGCCTCGGGCAGCACACGATCGAGGTGTTACGCGAGGCCGGTATTTCTGCGGACGAGATCGGAGGCCTCAGAAAGCAAGGGGTTGTCCTCGATGAACAGGATATTGCCTAGCCAGCGAGCATTGGCCGAACTCGACAATGAGAACGAGAAAAAAAACGACGACGCCGAGAGGGAGAGATGACGAGCGAGGATGAGAGAGTAACCCCACTAGCAGTAATCGACAAGATGCTGGTGATTATCGCTGCAGCCGCGACGGTTGCCGTGATGCTCATCGTCACCTGCGACGTTGCGATGCGCTACTTGTTCGTGCAGCCGATCGTTTGGGCGTATGATGTCGTCGGCTTGTACATGATGGCAACGCTGTTCTTCCTCGCTCTCCCGCATTCGCTCCGACAGCATGCTCACATAAGTGTCGACGTCCTCGTTCATTATATCCCAACGCGTATGCGCCACGCGGTCGAGGCGTTCGGGTACGCAATGGTTACTATCATTTTCGGCATCCTGGTGTGGCTGACTTTCGATCGGCTAGTCGAGGGATATGCCAATCACGAGTTTGTCGATGGAGCCGTCTCCTTGCCGGCCTGGATCGCGCAGGTGCCTGTGCTGATCGGCACGGCCGTCCTGTTACTGCACTGCCTGATCCGGTTCTGGCTGCACGCGGCGTCGATCTTTGCTGCCAGATCGCGGATCGAGTTTGCGCCGCAGTCGGGCAGCGAGGAGAGTGCATCGTGATCACGGCGGCGTGCTGCCTTCTCCTTGCCGTTCTCATGCTCGGCGGCTTCCCGGTCGCACTGGCGATGGCTGTGTCGGGTGCTGTCGGCCTTCTATGGATTGGAGGATGGCCAACGCTTATCGGGATGCTGAAGACCGCACCGTTCTCGACGGTGAGCTCATACGAGATTATCACCATTCCCATGTTCATCCTCATGGCAGAATTTGTCGTTCTGTCTGGGCTTGCGGACGATCTCTTTTCGGCGGCCTCGAAATGGATAGGCCGGGTGCGTGGCGGGCTGGCGATGGCAACAGCCATTGCCGGCGCGGGCTTTGGCGCAATTTGCGGCTCTAGCACAGCATCCGCTGCCACTCTCTCTGCCACGACAGTGCCTGCAATGCTGCGTCGCGGCTATGACCCTGCACTTGCGGGCGGCGTTGTTGCGATCTCCGGAACGCTCGCGATGCTGATTCCGCCGAGCATTGCCCTTGTGATCTATGGCATCATCGCCGACGTAAGCATCGGTGCACTGCTGATTGCAGGCGTGATACCAGGCATCATCGTCACCATAGCCATCGCTCTTACTGTGGCGGTGCTCGTCTGGCGTGATCCTTCGCTTGCGCCCATGGGCACGCCATACTCCCTCAAGGACAAGTTGTACTCGCTGCGCACGGCGGGGCCGTTGATCCTTCTTTTTGGCCTGGTAACAGGGACCATCTACACAGGTATCGCAACGCCGACCGAAGCGTCCGCGCTCGGCGCGTTCGGGGGTGCCTTGCTGGCGGCGTATGCGGGGAAATTGCGAGGTCCTGGTCTGCTACATGCGATTGGTCGCGCGGCGCAGACGACAGCAATGATCCTTCTCATCATCCTGGGCGCAAAGATATTCGGTTACTTCTTCACGCTTACGCAGATTACTCAGCAGCTCGTGCATTTCGTCGGACATCTCGAGGTCTCCCGGTGGCTGATCATGTCGCTGATCATTGTCGGATACCTCTTTCTCGGTTTCTTCATGGATCAGATTGCCATTCTGATCCTGACGGTTCCCGTCGTGTTGCCGGTGATCGTATCGCTTGGCTTCGACCCGATCTGGTTCGGCGTCATCGTAATCGTGACAGCGGAGGTAGGGCTGGTCACACCGCCACTAGGCCTGAACGTCTTTGTCGTGTCGCGATGTACCGGCCGACCTCTCGGCGAGGTCTTCAGAGGCGTCATGCCGCACGTGGTTGCACACATCCTGGTTATCGCGCTGCTTGTGGTGTTTCCAATCATAACGCTTTGGCTGCCATCCACCATGGGAAGCAGATAGTCCAAAAGACGATACTCAAGAATGAGCAAACGTGCGCGCGACGCGCACCCGAAGGAGGACGCAAATGAGTGGTGCCAGTAAGTTTCGAGTGGCTGCCTTGGTGGCTGCCGGAATGTTCGTCGCATCGGGACTGCAGGCTCAGGGAATAAAGCTCCGGGTGGGCGATTCCTTCCCTGCAAACCACTACATCGCTGAGAACGCGACCAAGCCGTGGATGGAGAACATCCGCAAGATCACCGGCGGCAAGGTGGAATTCGAGTACTATCCATCTGAGCAGCTCGGAAAGGCCAAGGATTTGCTAAGCCTCACGCAGACAGGCGCAATCGATATTGGCTATGTGGCGCCTGCGTTCGTCACCGACAAGCTGCCGCTCACTGTGGTCGGCGAGCTTCCGCTCAACTTCACAAAATCCTGCGAAGCGACCGCCGCACTTTGGGCCGTAGCCAAGGAGGGCGGCGTCCTCGACAAGGCGGAGTTTGCACCCAATAAGGTGAAGGTGCTCTGGAGCATGGTGTTGCCGCCGTACCAGCTCTACATGGCCAAAGACAACATTGCCGCCCTGGATGTCGTCAAGGGTCGCAAGATCAGGACCTCCGGCGCTGCAAAGGTGCTCGCACTCCGGAAGCTCGGCGCCGTGCCGGTGTCGATCCCCTCGCCCGAGATGCGTGAAGCGCTCCACCGCGGCACCGTCGATGGGATGCTGCTGCCGCACAATTCGGTTGCTTCCTATGGTCTCTCCACGGGCTTCAAATACGCCACGGTCGGCCACAACTTCGGCAGCTTCGTCGTGACGTACCTGATCTCGCGCGACAAATGGAACTCCTTCCCCGAGGACGTCCGCAAGGCGTTCGATCAAGCCGGCGAAGAGGTCATGAAGTCGATCTGCAAATATACCGACGACGCCGAAGCCAAGGACGTCGAAGCGCTCAAGAAGGACGGCGTCAACTTCATCTCTCTGAATCCTGCCGAGGCGGCAAAGCTCAAGGAGATCATGGACGGCGTCTCCGACGAATGGGCAAAGCTACTCGATGGGCGCAACCGGCCGGGCACGGAAGTACTCAAGGCATTCCAAGCGGCCTTGGGCAAGTAGCTGGTGGAGGGGCGCGCGGGCCGACTATCGGTC
>JAEYPL010000042.1 GCA_023410905.1 Pseudomonadota bacterium | reverse complement strand
CCACTGGGATCGCACGGTCCTGGGAAGGTCGGAAAAGCGCAGCGACCCACAAGTCCGGAGACCTGCCCCGACAGCAAAAGCAACGTCCTCGGGCGGGGTGTCCCGGTGGTCGCTGGCAGGCTTGTCTTGCGCGATCATTCGCGCCGTATCCGCTCGCGCCCTCTCGGCCCATGCCCCCAAATCAAATGGGGTCTAGCGGTGTCCTACTCTCTCGAAGCAAAATCTTCCGATGTCGGCTCAGGCCGCAGCGCTCCACCTTCACGCACGGTGGCCAAAGCGGCGCCGGCTTACCAGGTCATTCGTCGCAACGGGACGGTGACGCCGTTCGATGCGAGCAAGATCACCATAGCGCTGACCAAGGCTTTTCTTGCCGTTGAGGGCGGACGTGCGGCGGCATCGCGGCGCTTGATGCGGATGTGATCTCCATCGAGACATCACGATCGGACATGGAGCTTCTGGAAAGCTTCTCCGACTTCAAGTACCCGAACGAGATCGGACCGGGCGTCTACGACATCCACTCGCCGCGATGCCCTGCCGCTGGTGATATGACCGCGCTGCTGAAGAAGGCCAAGGAGCGCTTGGCGCCGGATCAGATCTGGGTCAATCCCGACTGCGGACTGAAGACACGACGCTGGGAAGAGGTGAAGCCGGCGCTCGAGAACATGGTCGCCGCGGCCAAACAGATGCGCGAAGGTGCCTAGCTCGGATTTTATCCGAAGTATGCAGACGCAGAGAACCGATCACCAAATCCTTGGGGTGGTCGGTTCATCTGCTCTTGCCGATGACTGCATGGAGAGCCGCCATGAGTTCAGCTTCGGCGAAGGGCTTCTGCAAGTAGACTATCGGCCTGCCTATTGCATCGTCTGGCTGCACATACCCGGAGATGACAACGACTTGGATACCCTGCTCGCACAGCTCGTCGATGAGATCCCATGCCATCTCACCTTTCAAGTTGACATCGACCAGGGCGGCTACGGGCCGTTGGCTCATGAGAAGAAGCCTTGCCTCTTTCGATGTCGCAGTCGGGCCTAATACATTCATCCCGAGCTGCTCGAGCACGCGCTTCATGGCTTCGGCGACATGCCATGCATCCTCGACGACAAGAATGGGTACGCCCATAAGGACGCTAGAGTCGAACGTGGGATCCGGCTTCATTATCGACATGACTACGAGCCCTCGTTCACGGCGACCAGCTTTAGCTTTTCTGCGCTAACGGTGTGATCGCCGACCAATAGAGTGTCCCGGCCATTTTGCGGTGCTGAACCTACCCATTTCGAACTTGCGGCTGGTTGGCGGGCATTGATCATCCATTTGGCCGGGATCTCCAATCGGCAGCGCACGCCTGTACGTGAATAGTCAAAGTCCACCTTACCGCCAAGCTCATAGGGGATCAGGTCATTGATGACGCTTGTTCCATAACCAATTTTGCTTGGTGCTTTGACGGCAGGGCCGTCGGCCTCCTGCCAGTCTATGATGAGACGATCGCGCGTGGTGCCGTAGTGCGGCCAGCGCCATTGAACCGATACCCGACCCTTGTGCGTGGATAGCGCGCCATACTTGACCGCGTTCGTGACCAGTTCGTGGATGACCATTGCCACTGCCTGGCCTGCCTCTGCCATCAAGAGAACGTCGGGCCCACTGACGCGCGTGTTGTCGCGCGCGGAATAAGGTGCGAGCTGACGCCTGAGCAGTTCGTCCAGCGGCAATCCTTGCCATCGTCGCGTGCTCAGCAGCTCGTGTGTTGACGCAATCGCCCGGATACGTGCGTCGAGCGCAGCAACGAAGTGCTGCATCGAACTGCTGGTCTCGAGGGTGCTTGCGGCAACCGCTGCGACGGTGGCGAGCACATTCTTGACCCGATGATCGAGCTCGGCAATCAGAACCCGCTGATGCATTTCCGCGCGCCGACGCTCGGTAACATCGATATTGAGACCAATCACCCGCTGCGGCCGATCCTCATCATCGTACGATATAAAGCTACGCGATTCGATCCAACGCACCTCTCCCCCCGGGCGAATGATACGATACTCAATGCCGTACTCTTCTCTACGTTCGCGGAAGGCCTCCGCTCTCAGGTCTACGATCCAACCCCGGTCTGCGGGGTGGGTTCGGCTCAACCATGCACTGCGCGTGGTCTCCGTCGTCCCTTCGGGCAAATCGTGAAGGGCGGCATAGCCCTCGGTAATCTGCATGAGATCGGAATCAACATCATAGGCGTAGCTGCCGACACCAGCGGCTTTTCCTGCAAGAGATAGTTGCATATTGCGCTCGCCTAGAGCCCGTTCCACGCTTTTGCGAGCCGTGACATCGATGTTGGCACCGACGAGCCGTGGGCCATCGCCATCGTACGACACCAAGCTGCGTGACTCGATCCAGCGGACGTCGCCGTCCGGCCGGACAATACGGTAGTCGCAGAAGTGATCGGTCCGCCGAGCGGCAATCGTTTGCGCAAAGCGGGACTCGAGGCGAGAGAGATCGTCAGGGTGAACTCTGGCGCGCCAGTCGGCTCTACTGCATTCCTCGGTGCCTTCGGGCAAGCCGTGAATAGCTGCGTAGCCAGGCGAGAACTTCATCCTCCCTGGAATGACATCGAAGGCAAAAGTGCCGACGAGCGCCACCTTGCCGGCGAGGTCGAGCTGCATATTGCGCTCCGCCAAAGCCAGCTCGGCATTTTTACGCTCACTGATGTCGAGCGTCATGTTCACCACGCCAACGACGGCGCCGCCCGCATCGTACAGGGGAGTAGGGCATGGCAATATGGGAACGCGTGTGCCGTCCCGCCGCTCTAGGATGGCCTCCTGGCTTTGCACCGCACGTCCCTGCTTTAGTGCAATTTCCGTCGGGCACTCCGTTGGGGGAATCGGCCTGCCATCGCGATGGTAGAAGGCAGCGAGATCGCACCACTTGTCCTTGCCGATTTTCGGCGCTGTCCCCCAAAGCTCGATCGCGGCTTGATTGCAGTAGGTGACGCATCCCTCCGCGTTCGTCACGTAGACAGCAGCGGGCAATGCCTCGAGCAGCCCCTGGAGTTTGCGCCCCTTCCTCTCAAGCTCGCATTCGAGTTGCTTGCGCTTTGTGATATCGCACGTCACACCAAGCAATTGCACGGGCCGGCCATTGGCACCACGCCGGACAGTGCCTTCGAGTGCCACCCACCGCTCCAGCGTCGAGCCGGCGGTCGGTGCCAGCCGGTATTCGACATTGTAGCTGCTGCGCGCACGCCCCGCGGCTCGGAAGCCGGCGTCGATACTCACCAGATCTTCAGGATGGATAAAAGCCCGAGCTGCTTCGAGTGTCTCGGGGGGCGCCGCTATGTCATGCCCGTGGATCTTCTGATCCCGCGCGTCATTCTCGAACCGGCCAGAGGCAAGGTCGAGCCGCCATATGCCAAGCTCGGCACCATCGACTGCCAATCGCAGCCGCTCGTTGCTCTCCGCGAGCGCTGCCTCGTTGCGGCGTCTCTCCTCAAACAGTGCGGCAAGCACGAGACCGCATAGAGATATGACAAGCAAGACGGCGCGAGCAGCGTTGACACGATCGAGAGCAGGTATACCCGGATCTCCCAAACGGCCGATACCGAACGTGGTGGTCCAAACGATGACGAGGGCGATGATAAACACGCCCATCGCAGCAAACAGCGGTCGACTGCGCGCAGCCAGCCAAAGCAGCAGCGGCAGAATGAAGCCCAAGGGCGCGATGGCGAACCAATGGTCTGACGAAGTGCTAAGTGTAATGATGCTGACTACTGTGAGTACCACCAGTGCCAGCGTCCCCTCAAAAGACTCGCCCACTGCCAACGGCCTGCGGAACATACGGACGACGCCCACGATCAGCGGCGCTACCGCAACACTCCCCAACGCATCTGAGGCAAACCAGTTGATCCAAACGGTCAGGATTGGCGCCTCAGGGTTGTGGAAGACAGCGATACCTGCTGTTCCGACGACTCCCGCGGCAGCTGCGGCGACGACGGCGGCCGCAAAGAAAGCCAGCACTTGCTGAACGCTTTCGAAGCCGAAATCAGTCCCGAAACGCCGTCTGACCAGCCACGCCGTCAGCAGCGCTTCGCCAGCGTTGGCGAATGCAAACACCATGGCGCTTGCCAGATTGCGATCGCCCTCGAGGTTGGCTGCGACCGTTGCGGCCATCACGCAGGCAGCAACCGGCAATCTCAATTTAAATCCAAATGCGATCAGCACGCCTGATGCGATACCGGCTGCCGGCCAGAACACCGCAACGCCGTCGGCGGGTGTAAGCAGGTAAAGGCTTAGGCGAGCAGCGACGAAGTAACAAATCCCGACGGCCACACAGAGAGCGATGGGAGCAAGCTGTGGGAGCAAAGCGACATGTCGCGCGGAGACACTGTCGTCCCCCCCGAGCGCGGGCTTTTGATGCATGCGATCCCCCTCCCGTCTAATCGAACACGTCTCGATTGGGGTGGTCTGCGGACCCGATACCCTTCACGCCGGAGCACCGTACAGCCGGGCAAGCGGCCGGACATCAGGGGAAATACTGAGGTCGCCGGGGGAAAATCCGTAGTCCGAAGCTGGAGAAGAGTTAACGATGAGAGTTACGGATGCAGTCTAGACATCAGCTTAGCGCTCGCTCTTCAAGCGTCGCATGGTCATCGAGTGCCGGAATCTCTCGGCTGGATGGATGTTGATGGCGACAAGCGCGATCTTGCCTGAAGCGAGGCGATAGGTCCGGTGGACCTCCAGTGCCATAGCCTGTGGCTCTACGCCCAGGCCCGCTGCCACCGCCGTGGGAACGGCCGTTGCCGAGATTTCCTGCTGCACCTCGGCAATGCGTTGACCGAACAGGTCCTCGATGAGTTGGAAGATTGGACCGCGGTTCCGCTGAAGCAGACGTCCGACTGCAGCAAAATCGCCGTTGACGAAAACTTCAGCCCAGCAAGTTGGCAGCGGGTTCTGATCCGACTGCCGATACCCACGAACGACGAGCCAGCGGTCGCCGGCAGCGCCACCGATCCGACCGGCGAGCTTGGCACTGGCTGTTATGGTTTCCGTCGACCTGATATCGAATCGGAGACCTACGGCGAACGTGACCAGATCGCTGATCGAAGTCACCTGATGGATATCGGAGCCGGCAGGATCACACGGAATGACCGTGGTGCCGGAGCCCTGCCGTGACGACACGAGACGATCCTCGCGCAGTCGCCGCAATGCTTCGCGCACCGTGTAGCGGCTCACGGCGAAGCGCGAGCAGAGCTCCTCCTCGGTGGGAAGCTGCGATCCGACCGGATGCACGCCGCCGACAATCTCATCCTTCAGCGTCTGGACCACTCGGAGGTAAAGCGCCTCCCCCGTCGCGTTTCGGCGCGGCGCGGAACCCTGCACAGGCTTGGTCTCCCTAGTGGCCCGCTTCCTCG
>JAEYPL010000034.1 GCA_023410905.1 Pseudomonadota bacterium | reverse complement strand
CCATGGGCGACCGCCACCCCCGGCCGAGGTGGGGACGGGGTCGCGTCACGCTGCTGGGCGATGCGGCGCATCCCATGTATCCGATCGGCTCCAATGGCGCTTCGCAGGCCATTCTCGATGCCCGCGTTCTCACGCGTGAGCTTCTCAGCCATGGCATCAGCCCCGAAGCGCTCGCCGCCTATGCCGCCGAACGCAATCCCGCGACGGCGAGGATCGTGCTCGCTAATCGCGCCAATGGTCCCGAGCAGGTCATGCAGATGGTCGAGGATCGCGCACCGGCGGGATATGGGCGGATCGAAGAAGTATTGTCTGTCCCCGAGCTCGAAGATGCGGCTGCGGGTTACAAGCGCCTCGCCGGTTTCGATCGCGAGACGCTCAACAGCCGCCCGCCGATCGTCGCCCTGACGGATGGCTCCCGCTAGCGTCTCCGCTACTGTAGTCTCCGCTGAATTGACCGGCCGCTTAGTGGCCGCATTCTTGATGGCCGGAGGTTTCTTTGACATCGTTTCTGCGCATTATTATTGGCGCACTGTTCCTCGCTCTCGCCCACGACGCGCGTGCCGCGAATGTGCAAGTGGTCCAGCTCGAGCGCTTCGATGGTCAGCACAATGGCAGCATCGATGTCGATATCGGCGTCGGTCACAACCTGCGCCAGGACGCACCGATCGAATGCAACGTGCAGCTCGACGGGGTCATCGAGGTCGGTGATGTCGAAAGAGTTCAAGCGATCCTCGATCAACAGCGCGAGCGTGGTTTCTCGGATGTGCCGCGCCTCTGTCTCAACTCGCCGGGCGGCGACTACCGCGAGGGCCTCCGGCTCGCGCGCTATCTTATGGAGAAGAGCATCGGCACCGCCGTCGCCGAAGGTGCCGAATGCTACTCCGCCTGCGCGATCATCTTCATGGGTGGAACATTCCCCTGGAAGGGCGAGCTCAACCGCTATCTGCACGTGCGCGGCGTCCTCGGCTTTCACGCGCCGTACATTGCGGGTGCGGCGGGCGAGGGAAAAGTTCTGGTCGAATCCGAGCAGGTGCGTCTCGCCTTCAGCGAGGGCATCCGATCCATGTCGGAGTTCATGCGGCTCGGCGTCGGCAACGACGTGAAGCGCGTTACGCCCGAGCTCATGTCCGAGATGATGGCGCAGGGGCCGGACGCCTTCTACAACATCGATACGGTCGGCAAGGCCATCCGCTTTCGCATTCATCTCTACGGCATCGACCGCGAGCCGGCCGTCGATGACGCCGGCATGTGCAATGCCTGCGTGAACATGAACTATTTCGCCCTGGAGCGGTACGGCGCTGGCGGCGATCCGGATCTTTGCAGGGGGCTTGGTCCGCCGCGTCGCGAAACGCACTCGAAGGGTGTCCGCTATACGAGCGACGTGGCGCCGCGCGGTGGCGAATGCACCATCGACGTTAAGATGGACGGCGGCAAAATCTCGGCGTGGACTTTCCGTAATGACAGCCAGGATGAGTTCGGCGACGGCCTGGAGCTTGCCCACTGGTATCTGCTCTCGCCCTCGACCATCCTCGCCGACCTTTCGGAGAAACCCGCGCGGACCACGCAGGAGCAGGACAGCGAGCGGCTTCGCCTTCAGCTCTATCGGTTCATCGCGCTCGAATATCTCGGCCACGGGCTCGTCGATCATCGCGGGCGCGCGGATTTGTTCGGACCTCGCGTCAATTATTACAAGCGAGGTACGATCTCGCGCGACGCCGTGATGGCGGAGAAGGCGAACTACTATAAGCGCTGGCCGCGCCGGCAGTTCGAACTCATCGAGGACAGCCTGCGCGCAACGCCGGGCCGCAACAACACCGTGGACATCACCTTCCGCTACACGTTCGAAGTGGCCAACGACAAGGATTCCCGCAACGGCACCGGCTTCACCACGCTCGGTGTTGCCCGCCTTGACGGCCGCTTTGTGATCGTGAGCGAGGACGGCGGCGTCGAGCGCCGCAACTAGCTATCGACTACGAGGAACAATCCCAACTGTTCCGGGCGTAACAGCGGCCGGCGCCGAGGCTCCGCTATGTCATGGGGGCAAGCCCGCCGGCCGATCCCTTCGCTTTGGCGGTCCGTCTCAGGTTCGACCCGAAAGGATATGACAATGTCGAAGCGTTTGACCCGCCGCATCCTGCTCGCTGCTATGGCCGTTGCGATTGGTGGCGGCGCCATGCTCACAGCAGGGGATGCCGAGGCCCGTGGCCGCAAGTTCGAACAATGGACCTACGAGAGCGATCGCCCCCTCAAGGGTTACGAAGGCTTTCTGTATCCTGGCTACTATTGTTCGTATCGGCGCTTTCCAGTGCGCACGTGCGCATACGACAAACAGGGCCGCGAAGTCTGCAAGATTACTAGCTGGCGCATGGAGCAATCCTGCTCGTAGCAAAGTGAGTGCGACTCTTCGAAATCGCGAGCAATCTTGTGCGCGCCGTACGGATTGGCTCCGCGCGGCGTGCATCATTTGCGGGCACTAGAATTCGCTCTGGCGCTGACCCAGGGGATCGGCGGGGGATTTCGCATCATGCGGCCCGTGCAGATGCCGCTCGATCTTGGCTATGGCTGCTTCATGTGAAGCAATGTCATTCAGCGACACATCCTCGGTCTCGATCGATACCGCAAAACCGCGGTTGCCGAGCCATGCGCGCATTCCGCTGACGAAGCGGGATGCAGTTGCGGCATCACGATGGCTCGTGGCTGGCCACATCCCGTAAGGAAGGCTGGTTTGAAGGGCCCTGGCGGACGCTTCACCCGCATCAGCATCGAGACTTGTGCGTTCATCGATGATCATCTTGCTAGGTTCCTGCGCCGATAGAGTTTCGACTGTGTCTGCGTGCTCGAACGCGGGCGGATCCGAACTGGGGGCGGTCGGTTCCGCCCGCCGGGCACGCTCGGCATTATGGGAGTGCATCCTTGAATTCATCGGCGCTCGGCCGATGCGGCATGGTCTGGTTGACCTGGTCCCAGATCTCCTCGGCCGTCGTCCGCGCGGAAGCGGGGACTACAAGAGCGGCGAGAACGGTTACGGCGATCATCAGGTGCTTAATCATCTGCATGGCTTCCTCCTGGTCCTTGGGGCGAGGCGACCAGCGGATGCCGTCGTCTGCCTGAGGACCAGATAAAAGCTTGCGCATCAAGCACTCGTCAGCGCGTCGTCAAAGATTCCATCACCGGCTCGTGAGCTGCATCACTTGACCGTCATTGCGAGCCGATGCTGCCGCATTCGCGTTGACGCGCGCGCGGTCAGTCGCGTTGGTAATGCGTGATGGCCGCATCAGCCTTCAATTGCGCATTCAAGAAGTTCGTCGCTCGTCCGCCATCCAACATGCGCACGGCGTCCGATGACGCGGGCGCTAAAATTCCAGAACAGCCCCTCGAAATGCAGCAGTCTCGATCACGTTTTAATGAAGCCGAGCAAATGACGATTGGACGTGCGCACGCTCGTTCTGCACGTCCTGATCGGACCGCGCGGTATCCGAATTGCCTGCCGATCTGCGCGCTAAAAAGCAGACCCACGGATATCGCCGCGGTTGGCAGCTTCCTGCCGATGTGATGTAGTCAGATCGTGGTGCACGTTAACGACCACAGCTCATGAACCGTCGCGTCAGGGCAACTGGCGGGCGGAAAGCGGTGGCCCAACGAGCCACGGAAAAATCGTTAATCCTTGGGAGGATTCCGCATGAAGCGTCTCATCGGGGCGGCAACCGCTCTGGCGTTGATGCTGCCCGGCGCGGCCGCGGCACAGGACACAATCAAAATCGGTATTCTTGTCGCCCTCGAGGGTACATTCGCCGCTGGCGGCGCCGACGGCGTACGCAATGTCGAACTCGCGCTGAAGCTGGCGGGCGGCAAGGCGGGCGGCAAAAAGATCGAAACGGTCGTCGCTGCCACCGACACGACGCCCGCCACCGCGACGCGCATGGCGCGCAAGCTCATCGAGCAGGACGGGGTCGATTTCATCATCGGTCCGCTGTCGGGGTCGGAAGGCATCGCCATGCGCGACTATGCCAAGACCATCCCCAACAAGACGGTGATCAACGGCATTTCCGGTGCGCTCGAGACCACCTGGGTCGATCCGGCGCCCAACTTCTTCCGCTTTAATCTGGACGGTGCGCAGTGGGGCTCGGGCCTCGGCGAGTACGTCATCAAGAAGGGCTGGAAGAAGGTTGCCACCGTGTCCGCCGACTACTCGTTCGGCTACACGAACTTCCTCGGCTTCGCGGTCGGCTTCTGCAAGGCCGGCGGTGAGATCGCCGAGCGCCTCTGGGTGCCACTCGGATCGGCGGACTTTGCCGGTGTGATCGCCAAGCTGCCCGACGACGTGGATGCGATCTACCTCGGCATGGGCGGTACGGACTCGATCAACTTCCTGAACCAGTATCAGCAGGCTGGCGGCAAGGCGAACCTGATCGGCGGCTCCATCATGGCCGACCCGACCGTGCTCGGCTCAAAGGGTAAGGCCAAGGAAGCTCTTGTCGGCACGCCGACCTCGGGTCCCTTCGCGGCTGACAATCCCGCGCCGGAATGGGTGGCTTACGTTAAGGCCTACCAGGATGCCTTCCCGGCTGGCCAGCGCTTCGCCACGCCCTCGCTGTTCGGCATCGGCTATCACGTAGCCACGCTGGCGGCGATTGCGGCACTGAACGAGGTCAATGGCGATCTCAGCGGCAATCAGGAGAAGTTCAAGGCCGCGCTCTCCAAGCTGAAGCTGCAGACCCCGATGGGCGTCGTCACGCTCAACGAGAACCGTCAGGCTTCGGGCTCCGTCTTCATCACCGAGGTGAGCGAAAACGCCGACGGCTCGCTGTCGAACAAGATGGTCGGCCGGGTCGACAACGTCACGCAGACGCTTGGCATGACGTCGGAAGCGTTTAAGGCCATGGGCCTCCCCTCACGCACGACGCCGGACTGCAAGGCGCTCGGCGGCAAGTAGGCAACAAGGCCGGCGCCACAGCAAGGGGCGCCGGCGGCCTGCTCGCCCGCTGTGGTCAGCATCCAACCCTCGGGTTGGGGCCTTTTGGCCCCGAGCCGGGGGTGTCATTGTCTGACAGACTGATCTGATCGCCGCCGGTTCATTAAACACGATTGCGCGCTGCGGCTGCGTCCGCTTGCCACACATAGGCAATGCGATATAGTCGCACGCAAACAGCATCGAGTGAATGCTGATGGGAGGACGATGAGTGAAGCTGTTGCCGTGCTCCACGGAGCGTACGGGCGAGCCTGCCTCTACACGATGGATCGCACGATGGTGTCCCACGCGCATCGCGAGGGGCACCTGTTGTTTCATGTCCACGGCGGCCCCGGTGAAGTCTATGTGGACGGCTGCCCGATCCCGCTAGGCCCGGGTCAGGCCGTTGCCGTGAACCCCTGGCAGGCGCACTACTATAACCAGCTGGTTCCAGGCCGGCAGACGCTGGTGCTCGTGCTGTACATCAGGCAGAGCTGGTTCTGGAGCGCCATGGGCACCCAGACGGCGGCACTGCGTTTTGGTCGCGCCGCCATACAGGTCTCTGATCAGCTCGCACGGCTCGCGGATGTGAGCGCGATGGTGGATCGGGGGCAGGACGAGGCGGCGATCAACGACTGGCTGCTGGCGCTCACACACTACTGCTTCGATCAGTCCTGGCACGGCAGCGATCCTGGAGAGCGCCTTGCGAGCGCCCCTGATTTCCGACTGCGCAAAGCGATCCAGCTTCTCGAGCAACGGGTATGCGAGCCGGTCGAGCTCGACCGCGTTGCGCGAGATACGGGCCTTTCACGGCCACACTTCTACAAACTGTTCCGCCAGCAGGTTGGCGTGACGCCAAACATTTACCTGAATTCGCTCCGCATGGAGCGTGCGATCGACCGGTTGACCCAAACGACCGAAGCCGTTGCCTCGATAGGCTTGGATCTCGGCTTTTCCAGCCAGGCAAGCTTCTCGCGCTTCTTCATCGCTAACGGCGTTGTCCCGCCGAGCGCCTATCGACGCAGCGCTCAGCTCGCCTTCCCCGGATGAACCATAAGTTTGTTTCCGGCGCGCCCAAGCCAGTGAATTCATTAGACTGTCGGATACGACTGTTGCTGCCGGGATCGACTATTGTGTCGAGCAAACACGTGGCAATTCGTGGCGCGCCCGACCGCTTTCGGAACTGACGGCCGTTGAACGAATGTGCCGTCGATGAACGGATGTCCGTCGACCGGTCAGAGCTGGTGGCAGTATGAGTACATTGCAAAATCTCAGCACGCGCCATCCGGTCGGCACCATCGTTGTTCTCGTGCTCGTCGTCGGATTCGCATGGCTCATCTTTGCGCCGTGGCCACCCGGCCTCGAACAGGTCATGGGGCGCAAGCGCGTTTTCCTCAACGCCATCCTCTCCGGCATTACGCTTGGCGCGCTGTATTTCCTCGTCGCATCCGGCTTCACGCTGGTGTTCGGCCTGATGCGCAACGTCAATCTCGCGCACGGCTCGCTTTATCTGCTGGGTGGCTACATCGGCTACGGCGTGGTCGACGCCACCGGCTATTGGCTGCTCGCATTTCCTGTCGTCTTCGTTGTCGTCGGTGCGCTCGGCCTGCTGCTGCAGCATCAGGTGTTTCGGCGCATGGAGGGGGAGGAGCTGCGCCAGACGCTCGTCACGATCGGCATTTCGATCGTGCTCGCCGATTTGATGCTGTGGTACTGGGGCGGTCAGAGCTATCAGGTACTTTCGCCGCAGTGGCTGAGCGGTCCGATCACGCTGCCGTTCGTGAGCGCTGTTCGCTCCAACGGCGAAGCGGTTTACCTCTCCTATCCCCTCGTTCGGATCGCGATCCTGTTCGCTGCGATCGTGATCGGGCTCGCCATGTGGTTCGTGCTCAACCGCTCGAAGCTTGGCATGTTGATCCGCGCCGGTGTCGATGATCGCGATATTCTCGCGGCGTCTGGCGTGCGCATCCAATACGTATTCCTGGCCGTCTTCGCTTTCGGCGCTGGTCTCGCCGGAATTGCCGGCATCATCGGCGGCACATTCCAATCGCTGTCACCGGGCGAGGACACACGGTTCCTGCTCGCCTCGCTTGTTGTCGTCATCGTCGGCGGCATGGGCTCAATACCGGGGGCTGCGCTCGGCGCTCTCATCATCGGTCTCGCCGAGCAGATCGGCCTCGTCTACGCGCCGACATACTCGGTCGTCTTCACGTTCCTGATCATGGCGGTCGTGCTTGCCTTCCGCCCGCAGGGTCTGCTCGGAGGGCGCCGCTGACATGGCCGATGTCCTGCCGACCGTCGCACCGAGAAGGTCCTTGCTCGCGCTAGAGCGGATCCCGGCTCCCATCTGGGTGCTTGGTCTACTGCTGGTGACGATGCCCGCGTTCGCCAGCAACTTCGTGCTCTTCCAGATTTTCGGCTGGAGCTTCATCCTCGGGATGATCGCGCTCTCGCTGATGGTGCTCGCCGGCTATGGCGGCATGGTCAGCCTCATCCAGATGACCGTGGCGGCGCTCGCCGGTTACGTGGTCGCCATCCTCGGCACCAGCGGTGTCACACAGATCAGCCTCGGCTGGCCGTGGTGGCTCTACATTCCGCTGGCCATTATTATCGCGATGCTGTTCGGCACGCTCGTCGGTGCCCTCGCCGTTCGCACCGAGGGCATCTACACGATCATGATCACGCTCGCGATTGCGGCGGCGTTCTTCTATTTCACGCGTCAGAACTACGGCATCTTCAACGGCTACACGGGCTTCAACAACGTCATCCCGCCCGCATGGTTCGGCATCGACTGGCGGCAGGCCGTGCCCTTCTACTACATGACGCTTGCGTGCGCGGTGTTGTCCTATCTGGCGGTCGTGTGGATGTCGCGCACGCCATTCGGGCTCGCACTTCAGGGCGTGCGCGATAATCCCCGCCGCATGGCGGCGCTCGGCTTCTCCGTCACCGCCCATCGCATTCTGGCTTACACGTTCGCGAGCGTGATCGCGGCGGTCGGCGGCATCATGCTCGTCTGGCAGAATGCGCAGGTCACGCCGGGAACGGCCGGCATTCCGCAGGTGATCGACATTCTGGTGATCGCCGTCGTCGGTGGTCTCAAGCGACCGATCGGCCCGTTCATCGGCGCGCTCATCTACGCCATTCTCAGCGTGTTCGCGTCCGACATCCTGCACGCGATCGGCATGTCGGGCGAGCGCTTCAAGCTCGTCGTCGGATTGGGCTTCCTCGCGGTCGTGGCCTTCTCGCCGGATGGCGTGCTCGGCCTCTGGGACAAGTACCAGGCGCGGCGCGAGGCGAACCGTGATCCCTTGCTCGGCGGGGGGCGCCGATGACGGCACAGTCCCGCACCGCCGTAGTTCGCACCGTTGATCGCAGCGCCGCCGAGCGGTTCGGCTCTGTCAGCACTGGCAATGCCCTCGAGCTGCGCGGCGTGACCAAGCTGTTCGGCGCACTCGCAGCCATCTCGGACGTTACGCTCTCTGTTCGACCGGGCGAGCGTCGCGCCGTGCTCGGCTCCAACGGCGCCGGCAAGACCACGTTGTTCAACTGCGTGACTGGCGACTTCCTTCCGACATCAGGCACGATCCGCTTGTTCGGTGAGGATCTGACGAACTTCCCCGCTCACGAGCGCATTCGTCGCGGTTTGCGCCGCACCTACCAGATCTCGCTGCTGTTCGGCGGCATGACGGTTGCCGACAACGTCTATCTCGCGTGCCTCGGCGTCTCGCGCGGCCGCTTCTCGCTGTTGAGACCGCGCCCGAGCGATGCGATCGTCGCCCGCGCGCACGAGTTGATCGAGGCGGTGCATCTGACACGCGCGCGCAACACGCTCGTCTCGGCACTTTCCTATGGCCAGCAACGCCAGCTCGAGATTGCACTCGCGCTGGCCGGTGCGCCGCGCTTCATCCTGTTCGACGAGCCGGCTGCGGGCCTCTCGCCCACGGAGCGGTCCGAGCTAGTGGCGATTCTCTCGGGTCTCCCCGATCACATCGGCTACATCATCATCGAACACGACATGGACGTGGCGCTGCGCGTCGCCGAAAGCGTGACGATGATGCACAACGGTCGCGTGTTCAAAGAGGGCACGCCTGAGGAGATCGAGAACGACGCCGAGGTGCAGGAGCTTTATCTCGGAGGTGGTCATGGCTGAGCGCAACCGCGCGCCGACCCTCGAGATCCGCGGGCTCAATGTGTACTACGGCGCCTCGCACGCCCTGCAGGGCGTTGATCTCAGCCTGAAGAGCGGCGTGCTGTCCGTCGTTGGCCGCAATGGCATGGGCAAGACCACGCTCTGCAAGGCTATCATGGGCCTCGTGCCGGTCGCATCGGGGTCGATCAGCTTCGGCGGTCAGCAACTCGTCGGTCTCGGGCCTGCTGATATCGCTCAGCTCGGCATCGGATATGTGCCGCAAGGTCGCCGGCTGTGGCCCTCGCTGACGGTCGACGAGCATCTGCGCCTCGTCGCGGGACGTCGCAAGGGCGCGTGGACCGTCGAGCGTGTGTATTCGACCTTTCCGCGTCTCGCCGAACGCAAATCCAATGGTGGCGGTCAGCTATCAGGCGGCGAACAGCAGATGCTCGCAATCTCGCGCGCGTTGCTTTCGAATCCACGACTTCTCGTCATGGACGAGCCGACGGAAGGGCTCGCGCCCGTCATCGTCGCGCAGGTCGAGGAGATGCTGCAGCAGCTCGGCGAAGACGGTGACATGGACGTCCTCGTCATCGAGCAGAACATCGGCGTTGCGTGCGTCGTCGCGGACAACGTCGCGATCATGGTCAATGGTCGTATCAATCGGATCTCGGCCGCGAGCGAGCTCGCTGGCGATCGCGAACTGCAGCAGCGTCTGCTCGGCGTCGGCCGGCATGGCCATGAGGACGCGGGACCAGCAGCGCCCGCTACGACGTCCACGCCTGCCAGCAACGCGAATGCCGCTTCGGCGCCGCTCAAGATCTACAATTCAAATCCTGTGATCCCGAACCGGTGGTCGCAACCCATGTCTGTGCAGCGGCTCGAGCAGCTCGCGCGCGTCGTCACTACCCGGCCTCTGACCGCGGCTGCTTCGAGCGTCGATATCAGACCGCTTGCAGGCACCGGGCGCCCCGTAGTGCTCGTCGTGGGAACGCTTGACACCAAGGGCGACGAGTTGCGCTACATGCGCGACCTGATCCGCGCCGCCGGATTGCCCGTGCGCATGGTCGATCTCTCGACGACCGGCGGGCATTCGGGCGCGGAGATTCCTGCACATCAAGTCGCGGCATTCCATCCGCGCGGCGCGGCGGGCGTTTTCACGGGCGATCGCGGTCAGTCGGTCGCTGGCATGACGGAAGCGTTCCGCCGCTGGATCGTGCGCCAGAGCGGTATCGCCGGCGTGCTGTCCGCGGGTGGCTCGGGCGGCACGGCCATGGTTGCGCCGGCCATGCGCGCGCTGCCTGTTGGCGTGCCGAAGCTCATTGTCTCGACGGTGGCCTCCGGCGAGGTCAGCAAATACGTCGGTCCCTCCGACATCATGATGCTGCCGTCAGTCGCCGACGTGCAGGGCCTCAATGCCATCACCGAGGATGTGCTCGCCAACGCGGCGCAAGCCATGATCGGCATGGTTTCGGCGCGCCAAGCCGCGAAGCCGCGCGTCTCGGCGAAGCCGGCGGTTGGCCTCACCATGTTCGGCGTTACGACGCCCTGCGTGCAGCAGGTCACCAAGCAGCTCGTATCGACGCACGACTGTCTCGTGTTCCACGCGACGGGCATTGGCGGACAGGCGATGGAAGCGCTTGTCGATGCCGGAAAGCTCGTCGGCGTTCTCGACATCAGCACGACCGAGATCTGCGATCTGCTGATGGGCGGCGTGTTTCCGGCCACCGAAGATCGCTTCGGCGCGATCATTCGCACGCGCATACCGTACATCGGCTCGGTCGGTGCGCTCGATATGGTCAACTTCGGCGCGCCCAGCACGGTGCCTGAGCGCTACGCCGGGCGGCTGATCTATCATCACAATCCGCAGATCACGCTGATGCGCACGACGCCTGAAGAGAACACGCGCATGGGCCGTTGGATCGGCGAGCGCCTCAATCGCATGGAAGGCCAAGTGCGGTTCTTCCTGCCCGAAGGCGGCGTTTCCGCACTCGATGCGCCCGGCAAGCCCTTCCACGATCTGACGGCGCGTTCCGCGCTCTATGCGGCAATCACGGAAACCGTGCGGCAGACGGCATCGCGCCAGCTCATTCGCGTGCCGCACCACATCAATGCGCCGGAGTTCGCGGCAGCTCTCGTCGCCGCATTCAGAAACCTGCACGGCGATGGCCGTGCGCGATCCCGCGGAGAGGTGAACCGGTGATCCCGCGTCAGAAGATACTCGAAAAGCTTCGCGGCATGATGGCCGATGGTGTGCCGATCGTCGGCGGCGGCGCCGGCACCGGTCTGTCGGCCAAGTGCGAGGAAGCCGGCGGTATCGATCTCATCGTGATCTACAATTCCGGCCGCTATCGCATGGCGGGACGCGGCTCGCTCGCGGGACTGCTGGCGTACGGTGATGCGAACCAGATCGTCGTCGACATGGCGTCGGAGGTTCTACCGGTCGTCAAGCACACACCCGTGCTCGCCGGCGTCAATGGCACCGACCCTTTCCGCAAGATGGATGTGTTCCTGGATGAGCTGAAGCGCATCGGTTTTTCCGGGGTGCAGAATTTCCCGACGGTCGGGCTCATCGATGGCACTTTCCGCGCCAATCTCGAAGAGACCGGCATGTCCTACGGGCTGGAGATCGACATGATCGCCACCGCCCACAAGAAGGACATGCTGACGTCGCCATACGTCTTCAATGCCGACGAGGCTGCAGCCATGACGCGCGCCGGCGCCGATATCATTGTCTGCCATCTCGGTCTCACGACGGGTGGCAGCATCGGCGCTGAGACCGCACTGAAGCTCGCGGACTGCCCGGCGCTCGTCGAGGCGTGGTCGGAGGCTGCGCTTAAGGTCAATCCCGAGGTGATCGTGCTCGCCCACGGCGGGCCTGTCGCCATGCCGGACGATGCCGAATTCATCCTGAACAACACATCCAATTGCCACGGCTTCTACGGCGCATCCTCGATGGAGCGCCTGCCGACAGAAATCGCCCTGACAGAACAGACGCGCATGTTCAAGCGCATTGCCCGCAAGGGCCAGGGCCGCGGTACGTAAGGAGGAACGGACATGTACATGTCGGGTGAAATGATCGGCCAGTTGATTCTCTGGCTCATCGTTGCGGTAGTGGTGATCGCGATCGTCTTCTGGATCCTGCAGCGGCTCTATCGCCGCTCGACCAAGGAGATCGCGTTCGTCAGGACTGGCTTCCTCGGCGAAAAGGTCGTCATAGACGGCGGCGCGTTCGTCTGGCCGATGATCCACGAGATCACGCCCGTCAACATGAACACCTTGCGGCTCAAGGTGTCGCGCACCAACAACGACGCGCTGATCACGAAGGATCGTATGCGCGTCGATGTGGAAGCCGAATTCTACGTGCGCGTTCAGCCCGACAAGCGCGCCGTCGCGATGGCTGCCTCCACGCTCGGGCGGCGCACTCTTGAGCCGGAGAGCCTGCACGCATTGCTGGCCGGTAAATTCGAAAGCGCCATGCGCGCCGCCGCCGCCGCCATGGACATGAGCGGGATGCACGAGAACCGCACGAACTACGTCGAGCGCGTGCGCCAGGCCGTCGAGGCAGATCTTTCGCGCAACGGTCTCGAGCTCGAATCCGTCGCCATTCTCGATATCGACCAGACGAGCCTCGAGTTCTTCAATCCCTCGAACCGCTTCGATGCAGAAGGCCTCACCGTCCTCATCAAGGATATCGAGTCGCGGCGCAAGATCCGCAATGACATCGAGCAGGACACGTCAATCCTGATCCGCACGCGTAACCTGGAGGCCGAGAAGCAGGCCCTTGAAATCGATCGCGCGAGCGAGGAAGCACGGCTGGAGCAGGAACGCGACGTCGAGTTCCGCCGTGCGCAGCAGCGTGCGCTGTTGGCGAGGGAACGTGCCGAGCGCGAGACCGAGGCGGAGTCTGCTCAGATCACGGCGCGTGAAGTCATCGAGAGGGCGCGCATTTCCAATGACCGCGCCATTGCCGAGGCGCGCATCGCGTCCGAGCTCGAAGTTCGCCGTCGCGAGATCGCGCGTGCACAGGCCGTCGAAGCGGAAGAGATCACCGCGCGTGAGCAGGTGGAGACCGCGCGCATCCTGCAGGAGCGCAGCCTGAAGGAAGCGCGCATCATCAACGAGCAGGAGACGACGGCGCGCGAGATCGAGCGGACGCGAACGCTTGAAGCCGCCGAAATCGCCGCCCGGGAAGCGACCGAGCGCGCACGCATTCTGCAAGAAAAGGTGCTGACGGAGACGCGTATCCAGAAGGATCGCGAGACACAGGCCTTGGAGATCGAGCGTCAGCGCACGGTCGAGCAGGCAGAGATTGCGGCGCGCGAGGAAACCGAGAAGGCGCGCATGGCGCAGACCTTGATCCTCACGCAAACGCGGATCAGAGGCGAAGAGGACATCCGCCGTCGCGAGATCGCGCGTCAGCAGGGCCTGGAAGAAGCGGAGATCGCCGCCCGCGAGACGACGGAGCGCCAGCGCATCGCGCAGGCGGCCAAGATCTCGGAGTCGCGCATCAGCGAGGATCAGCGCATTCGCGCAATGGAGATCGAGCGCCAACAGGCCGTGGAAGCTGCGGAGATCGCGGCGGGACGCGCCATCGAAGCCGCCCGGATTGCGCGCGAGAAAGGCGTTGCCGCTGAGCGCATCGAGGCCGAACTCTCGACCCGGTCGGAGGAGATCGCGCGCGACAAGGCCATCGAGGCTGCCGACATCGCGCGTCGTGAGAGCGTCGAGCGGGCGCGGATCGTCGCTGAGCTCAAGCTCGAACAGGAGCGCATTGCGAGCCAGCAGACTCGCGAGGTGATCGACATCGAGCGCAAGCGCGAAGTCGAAGCCGCCGAGGAAGCTCGTGTCGTCGAACTCGCGTCGAAGAAGAGCGCGCGCGCCGCCGCCGAGGCAGAGGTTCGTCGTGCGCAACTGTCGGCACAGGCATCTGTCGAGACCGCGGAAGTTCAGCGAGAAAGCGCCGTCGAAGCCGCGAAAGTGGCGCGTCGCCAGTCGCTCGAGCAACTTGAGATCGCGCGCGTTCAAGCCTTGCGCGAAGCGGAGATCGAGAGCCGCGAGGATATCGAGCGGGCGCGCATCACGTCCGAGCGCGGGCTCGATGAAGTTCGCATCTCGCACGAGGCCGAACGTCGCCGCCTCGAAGTCGAGCGCGAGAGACTGGTCGAGACGGCGCAGATGGACAAGGCCATCACGCTCTATCGCAAGTCACTCGAGGAGTCAGCGGCCCGTCTCGAAGCCGACACGGCGCGTGCCAACGCGGCAGCGGCCGAGGAACGGATTGCGACGGCACGCGAGACCGAAGTCGCCAATCGGCGCAAGGCGATCGATGTGGTTCTGGCGGAGAAGGCAGCGGCGGAACGCACGATCGCTGCCGGCGCCGAGAAAGTGCGCCTCGCAGTCGAGGCCGAGGCGCAGCGTCTTCTCAATGAGGCGGAGAACGTCCTCACGGATCCGGCGCGTGTCTCGCTGTTCCGTCGCAAGCTGCTGGAGCATGTCGAGGGCATCGTCGCTGCGTCGGTGAAGCCGCTGGAGAAGATCCAAGACATTCGCATCATGCAGCTCGACGGCATGAATGGCGGCGGCGGCGAAGGCCGCTCGGGCAGCCCGACCGACGAGGTGATCAACTCGGCGCTGCGCTATCGCGTGCAGGCGCCGATGATCGACAGCCTGCTCGCCGATATCGGCATCGACGGCGCCAATCTAGCGAAGCAAGGCGGCCTCATTCGCGAGGCGTCCGACATGCAGCGCATCGCTAGTGACGCGCGCAAATCCGGCGGTGGCGGTGGCGACAAGCCCAAGTCCGGAGGCTCGACCTAAATGGCGCGCGTGTATGTCTCCTCTGTGATCGACGCCCCGGCCACCAAAGTCTGGGAGAAGATCCGCGACTTCAATGCGCTTCCGCGCTGGCATCCGCGCATCCGGGAAAGCCGAATCGAGAACGGTGAGCCGTCCGACAAGGTCGGCTGTGTGCGCGACTTCCGCCTGCAGAATGGTGATCGCCTGCGCGAGAAGCTCATCGGACTCTCCGACTACGATATGTTCTGCACATACACGATCCTGGAGTCGCCGATGCCCCTCAGCGACTACATTGCGACGCTGCGCCTGACACCGATTAGCGATGGCGACCGCACGTTCATCGAGTGGACGGCCGAGTTCGACTGCGCCGCAGATGCGGCGCCTGATCTCATCGACGGCATCGGCAATAATGTCTTCCAGGCCGGCTTCGATGCGCTGAAGCGACAGATGGCAGGCTGACAATGGTGCGCATTGTCGAGAGCACGATCATTGACGCTCCCGTCGAGGCGGTGTGGGCCGTGCTACGCGACTTCAATGGGCATGATCAGTGGCATCCGGCTGTCGCAGACAGCCATATCGAGCGCGGCTATTCATCCGACAAGATCGGCTGCGTGCGCCGCTTTTATCTCGTCGATGGCTCGGAACTGCGCGAGCAACTTCTCACGCTGTCGGATGTCGACATGGCATTCTCGTATTGCCTCATGGAGACGCCGGTGCCGCTCCTCAATTACGTGGCGCACGTGCGCCTGGCGCCGGTGACCGATGGCGACCGCACATTCTGGCACTGGCAGTGCCGCTTCGATACGCCGGCGGGACGGGAGACGGAGCTGCGCGACATGGTCGCGAACAATATCTACCGCGCAGGTTTCGATGCGGTGCGCGAGCACATGGGGCTTCCCGTCTCGCGACAGGAGGGCAATCGATGATCCAATCCGTTGAAACACATGCGACGCTCGCCGAGGCGCAACGCGCCATGGGCTCGGATGCCATCTTCATGGCCGGCGGGACGCTGGTCATGCGCGACGTCAATGCTGGGGTGACAGCCACGCGCATCGTGCGCAGCAGCGATCCTGTGCTCGCCGATATCCGCTTGTCCGGCGATGGCATAACGATCGGTGCAGGCGTCACCATGGCGACGATCGCGGCGCATCGCGATCTCGCGTTTCTTGCGCCCGTTGCGCGCGTGGTTGGCGGGCCGCAGGTCCGCAATATGGGAACTGTCGGCGGGAATTTGTTCGCGCCGCATCCCTACGGTGATTTTGCCGTTGCGCTGTTGGCGCTCGGTGCGCGCGTCAATCTTGCAGGCCAGAGCGGCGCGCCGCGGCCGCTTGCCGATGTTCTCCGTGAGCGCGGCCGCATTGGTATCGTCGCATCCGTGCATGTGCCGCGGCCGCAAGCGTCGGGCGATTTCGATTTCCTCAAGGTGAGCCGCATCAAGCCGAAGGGCGTGTCGGTGCTGTCCGTTGCGGCTTGCTTGCCACGTCAGGGCGGGCGCATTCGCGGTGCGCGCGTGGCGTTCGGCGCCATGGGCCCCACGCCGCTCCAGGCGACAGCGGTCGAGCGTGTTCTAGAAGGCCAGGCTCTAGACACAGCTACGATTGCGCGCGCGGCGCAAGTTGCGGTCGAAGGCCTCGATCCGCCGACCGATGCCCTCGCGACGGCATGGTATCGGCGTGAGGTCGCGGGGGTCCATCTCAAGCGTCTTCTCGAACGGATGGTGCGCGGCTGATGGCAAAGACACCTATAGTGTTCATGTTGAACGGTGCCGAGCGCGCTTCCTTTGCCGAGCCCGGTCAGAACCTGCTCGAATTCCTCCGCCGCGGCGTCGGTGATCTCAGCCCGAAGTACGGATGCGGCCAAGGTACGTGCGGCGCCTGCACGGTCACGATCGACGGCGAAACACACCTGTCGTGCCTCACGCTCGCCGAGAGCGTTGCAGGCAAGCGCGTGCAGACGGCTGCGGGCTTGGCCGCCGGTGCCGCACTGCATCCGCTGCAGGAAGCGTTCATGGAGAACTTCGCGGCGCAGTGCGGCTATTGCACGCCGGGCATGTTGGTCTCGGCCAAGGCGCTGCTAGATCGCAATCCGACGCCGACGCGCGAGGATGTGGTCGAGGCAATCTCGGGCAATGTCTGTCGCTGCACGGGATACGAACCGATCATCGAGGCCATTCTGGCGGCGGCCAAGGGGAGGGCGCGGGCATGACGATGGAATTTCGCAAGGAGTTCTTCGCCGACGAGCGCGATGACAATCTGAACGAGATCGGCAAGCCGACCCGGCGCCAGGACATCCTTGGCCACGTGACGGGCCGCTCGCCCTACTTCGATGACCACCTGTTCGACGGCTTGCTGCATATCCGCTGTGTGCGCAGTCCGCACCATCATGCGCGCATCCGGCGGGTCGATATCGCCGAAGCGCAGAACATGCCGGGCGTTGTGCGCGTGCTGGTCGGGCGCGACGTGCCGCGCAATCTGAATACGCTGTTGAGCCTTCTCGACTTCGGCATCGACGATGAGCCGCTGCTGGCCGAGACCAAGGTCGCCTACAAGGGCGAGCCCGTCGCCGCTGTGATCGCCGAGACGGAGGCGCAGGCGCGCGCGGCCGTTGCGAAAGTCCGCGTCGATTGGGATGTGCGACCGCATGTGCTCGACGTCGAGGAGGCGATCAAACCGGGGGCTCCCGTCGTCTGCGACGTCTATCCGGGCAACAAGTTCATCTATCACGGCAAGTACGATCATCAGAAGCTGCGCTATGGCGATGTCGAGGCCGCCTTCTCGCGCGCCGATCACATCGTCGAAGGGCGCTATCAGATGTCGCCCATCGAGCAGGCGCCGATTGAGACCTGCGGTGCTATCGCGGCGCCCGAAACGAATGATCGCTTCGTCTGCTACACCTCGACTCAGGCGCTGTTCTTCTCGCTCGGCACCGCCGCGAAGTTGCTGACGATGCCGTCGAACCGTCTACATTTCGTCGGCGGAACGGTCGGAGGCGGCTTCGGCGGCAAGGTCGATAGCCTGCATGAGCCGCTTGCCATTCTCGGCGCGATGCTGACCGGGCGTCCGTGCAAGTTCGCTTGGGATCGCGAGGAGGAAATGCAGGTCGGCGCGCCGCGCGGTGCCGAGCGCTGGTACATCAAGGACGGTGTCACGCGGGACGGGCGCATCGTCGCGCGCAAGTTCACAGGCTACTTCGACAGCGGCGCCTACACACGGCTCTCGTCCTACGCGATCATCAAGGGCGTCGGTCATCTGCCGGGGCCGTACACGATCCCGAACGTCTACGCCGACGTCTATTGCGTCTATACTAACCGGACGCCCGCGACGGCCATGCGCGGCTTCGGCATCACGGGCGTCGATTTCGCAATCGAAGCGCATATGGACAAGGTCGCGGACGCCGTCGGTATGAACCCGATCGATCTGCGCATTCTCAATGCCTACCGCGACGGCGACATGAAGGCGCATCGCCGCGAAGCAAAGAACACGGCGCTCATCGAATGCTGTCAGGTGGTCGCCGAGAAGGCGGGCATCGGTCTTCACGCGGGTTCGCGGGCCGCATCATCGCTGCGTGACGGCGGTGGTGAGCGCGGTCGACTGCCGGCGCATACGGCGACCGATCAGAAGGGCGCAGTGAGCGGCATCGATACGGGTGGTTATGCGCGCAAGGGCGGCGCGGCAGGGCGTCCCGCTCAGCCCATTCAAATGCCGGGATACACGATGCCGGCTGCTGCGAGTTCGACGCGGCCACCTGCGCCATCACCTGCGAGACCGGCCGCCGCCGCATCATCGCAGTCGACTGCGCCCCCGCCAGCGGCTTCCACCAATGCAGGCGACCGTCCGCGTCAGGGCGCCATGCGGTTCTCTTCCATTTCCGGCCTCAGGAGGCGCTGATGGGCCTGCACCGCGGCCGCGGCTTTGCGGCAATCAATTATCCGATCGGCATGAACCTCGGCGGCGACCCGTCTCAGGCGCTCGTGCACTCTAATCCCGACGGCAAATTCACCGTCGCGCTTTCGTCGATCGATCTTGGACAGGGCATGAAGTCCGTCACGCGCCAGATCGCGGCGGAGACTCTCGGTGTGCCTGTCGCGGACGTCTACGTCGACACGGCGGACAGCGACACAGGTCCGCACTGCATGGGCTCGTTTGCATCGCGCGGCACGCACCGTGTCGGCAATGCCGTGATCCAGGCTGCTCAGGAAGCGCGCGCCGTGATGCTTGAAGCGGCCGCCGAGGAGTTGGAGGTCAATGCCGCCGATCTCGTGACTGACGGTCAGGGCAACATTCACGTCAACGGCGCGCCGTCGCGATCGATCACCACGATGGCCGCTTGCCAGGCGGCGCAGTTCAAGCAGGGCCGCACGGTCTCGGGGCGCGGCATTTTCCTCATTCCGCTATCGGAGGTCGATGCAGATACCGGAGAGATGACGCCCGTTTCATGCTTTGCTCACGCGGCGCTGCTCGTCGAGATCGATGTCGACGACGAGACGGGTGAGGTCACGGTGCGCGACATGCAGTCGGCCTATGAGCTCGGCCGCGCGCTCAATCCGAAACTCGTCGAGCAGCAGCTCGTCGGCGGCGCCTGGATGGGCATGAGTCACGCGCTCTGGGAGACAACCGAGCCTTACTATCCCGATCGCAGTCACGGTCCGGTGGACTTCAATCACTATTTGATGCCAGGCCCCGGCGACATTTCTCCGCATCATATCTCGGTGCTGGAGCGTCCTGCGCCGGATGGGCCCTACGGCGGCAAGGGCCCTGGCGAGATGTGCGCCAACCCGGTGCTGCCGGCGGTCGCCAATGCCGTCTACGACGCTGTCGGTGTGCGCATCGACGAGCTGCCCATCACGCCCGAGAAGATCCTGCGCGGCATTCGCGCGAACGGCGGTGTGAAACCGCGGCAACGGCTCACGCGAGGAGCGCGATAGCGAATGCCGGTGCGTCGTTCCATCCTCGGCATCGATGGTCCGCAGCCGCTGGCGCGGTCCCTGCGCGATGCGCAGTATATCGCCGACGAAGGGCTCGCGACGGCCGCGTACCTTGCGCTTGCGCTCGGTAAGCCGCTGCTGCTCGAGGGCTCTCCGGGAGTCGGCAAGACGGAAGCGGCGAAGGCGATCGCTTCGGTGATGGGCCGCGAGTTGGTGCGCCTGCAGTGCTACGAAGGCATCGATGCCTCGGCCGCGATGTACGAGTGGAACTTCCCGCGCCAGATGCTCGCCATCCGGCAGGCGGGCTCGGACTACGTCAATCTCTACGCCGACGAGTATCTGGTCGCGCGGCCGATGTTGCTGGCGCTGCAGACACCGCGCGATCGCATTCTGCTGATCGACGAGCTGGACCGCTCCGATCATGAATTCGAGGCCTTCCTGCTCGAGTTCCTCTCGGACTTCTCGATTTCTATCCCTGAGCGCGGCACGATCCGTGCGTCCGAGCCGCCGATCGTGGTCATCACGTCGAACCGCACGCGCGAGCTGCACGAAGCACTGCGGCGACGCTGCGTCTATCACTGGATCGGCTATCCCGATCCTGCGCTCGAAGCCGAGATCGTGATGATGCGATCCAGCATCGTCGCGCGCGATACGGCCCATCGAGTCGTTGCGGCTGTCGGACGCTTGCGCGCAGAGCCTCTCGCGAAGCCGCCGGGCGTCGCGGAAACCGTCGAGTGGGCCGAGGCCGCGACCATACTCAATGAGCAAGGCGTGCCGTGGCCAAGCGCATTTGCGCGCGCCATCGGCGTCGTGCTGAAGGATCAGGATGATCTGACCTACGTCGCGCCGAACATCGATCGGCTGATCATGGGGAGCGCTGCATAATGCTCCCGCGCCCGCTCACGCCGTTCCTGAGTTTTGCGCAGGCCTTGCGGGCCGCCGGCTTCCTGGCCGCGCCGGAGCAGACGCAGTCATTCATTACGGCTGTCGGGCTCATCGGGCCGAGAAGTTTTATGGATGTCCGGCGCGCGGCTCATGCCACGTTCGGCCCGTCGCCGGAGCGGCGCGAGGAATTCGATGCGCTGTTCGACGAGATCTTCCTTGGCCGCGTGCTGACGGCGCCTGCGCCGGGCGATCCCGAGGACATGCCGAATGCTTTCGATGCCGGAGCATTCGAGCCTATTCTCGCTCCCGAGGATGAAGAGCCATCGGGCGCTGACGCATCTGTCGCAGAGCGCTTGTTTGCGCGTCAATTTGCCGACGACGAGAACGAGGCGCTGCGTGTCTTCGCCAAGGAGCTGCCGCACGCATTGCCGCGCCGTCGCGCGCGTCGCATGAAACGCGGGAAGGGTCGCTTGGCCGATCCGCGTCGCACGTTCCGTCATATGATGCGTCGCGATGGCGAGGTCGCGCGTCTCTTGCGCCGGACGCGCAAGGAGCGGCAGCGGCGCGTGCTGCTGCTGATCGATATCTCCGGCTCGATGAAGTCCGGCACTGATGGTGCGCTGCGCCTCGCGCACGCGCTCGTCAATGCTGGCGAGCAGGTCGAGGTCTTCACGATCGGCACGCGGCTGACGCGCGTCAGCCGCGCGCTGAGACGCCGCAATCGCGAGCAGGCACTGGAGCTCGCTTCGGGTCTCGTGGCCGACTGGGACGGCGGCACGCGGCTCGGTGAAGCGCTTCAGGTATTCCTGTCGGTGCCGCGCTTCGCCGGCTTTGCGCGCGGTGCGTATGTCGTCGTGATTTCCGACGGCCTCGAGCGCGGCGGGCCTGAGACGCTGACACAGGCCATGGATCGCCTCGACGGGCTCGCGTGGTCCGTGCTGTGGCTGACGCCACTCGCGAGCGACTCTCACTTCCAGCCGCGAACCGAAGCCCTGCGCGCGATTGCGCCGATGATCGATCGGCTCGGCGATGGCAGCAGTCCGCAAGCTATCGCCGGCGAGATCCTTCACTTCGCCAAGGGGGCACGGCGATGAGAACGATTGATGCGCACTTCCATATCTGGCGCCAGGTCGATCTAGCGTGGCTCGTCGGCCCCATGCAGCCGCGCATCTTCGGGCCATACGAGGCCATCCGCCGCGACTACCCGGTGTCGGAGTACAAGGCCGAAGCGTCGGCGGTCGGTGTCGAGAAAGCCGTCTATGTGCAGGCCAACTGGCCCGTAGATAAAGCCGAAGCCGAAGTCGCCTGGGTCGAGTCCGTTGCGGTCGAGACGGGATGGCCGCACGGCATTGTCGGCTATGCGGACATGACCGTCGCGGATGTGCGGCCTGCGCTGGATCGTCTCGCGCGCTATCCGCGCGTGCGCGGCGTGCGCCAGCAGTTCCATTGGCACGAGAATCCTCTCTATCGCTTCGCGACCGATCCCGATCTGTGCCGTAAGCCCGTTGTGCAGAAGAACGTCGCCCGACTTACCGACTACGGCTGGTCGTTCGATCTGCAGGTGTTCGACGATCAGATGAAGGGTGCTGCCGAACTCGCGCACGCCTGTCCTCGTGTCCCGTTCATCCTTCAGCACGCGGGGATGCTGGCGGATACATCTCCGCCCGGCTGGTCCAAATGGCGCGACGGCATGGCGACCCTGGCCAACGAGCCCAATGTCTACGCGAAGCTCTCGGGCTTCGGCACGTTCATCCATCGCAATGATGAAGCGCACATCGCGCGCCTGATCCAAGAGACGGTTGCCGCGTTCGGTCCGCAGCGCTGCCTCTGGGGCTCCAACTTTCCGATCGAGAAGCTCTGGACGGACTACGCGAGCTTGATCACGGCCCATCGGCGTGGCGTTGCAGAGCTGAACCCGGCGCCCGGCGGAGATGCCGAAGCGGTGGCGCGCGCAATCTTTTTCGAAACAGCGAGCCGGGTCTACCGGCTGTGATGCAGGGAGTGAAGTGATGCCGCTGGAAATCAAAGTGCTGGACTTTGGCGATATCGAGCTGGAGTCGAGCTTCCTCGTGCTCGGCCGTGGCTGCGGGCGGACGAAACGCGTGCCGGTCTACGGTTTCCTGATCCTCGGCGGCCAGTATCCGATCGTCGTCGACACGGGTTATCGCGACAATGCGATTATGGAAACGCTCGGTATGCGCGGTCTGCAGCACCACGAGAATATGATCGAGAACCAGCTCGCGCGCCACGGCGTGAAAGTCGGCGATGTCCGCTATGTTTGCCACACGCACGCGCACATCGATCATGCTGGCAAGGATGATCATTTCCCGATGAATACGACGGTCGTGATGAACCGCCGGGAGCTGGAATGCTCCGTTTCGGGTCTCATGCATCCGCAGTATCCAAAGCCTGACATCCAGCATCTCATCGAGCGGCTGCACACGCGCCACGCGTTGCGGCTCGAGGACCTGGAATTGTCGGGGCCGATCGAGCTCATCCCCGGTGTCGTGATGGAAGCGGCCAACGCTCATACCGAAGGCTCGATGAATATTCACGTCGAGACGGCGGAAGGGCTCGCCACCATTTGCGGCGATGTCATCTACGATTTTCAGGACCAGATCATCGATCCCTACCACGTCATCTACTCCCATGAGGTGCAGGTAACGGGCAATCACTCGGGCACGAAGCGATCGGAAAAGGCAGCGGTCAAGAAGCTGCTCAACTCGTCGAAGTTCCTGCTGCCGGTGCACGACAAGCCCGCGAAGATCGAGCGTGGCCAGGTCGTCGGTCGTATGGATTACGCCGTGCCGGGGCCGGTCAGCCAAACGGTGCAGCGCCGCGACTGGTTCCCGGTCTGAGCGCCTCCATCACGCAGCGCTGAACAAGAAGCATCTAGGGGAGATAGCAGCCATGGCCCACGATGCGCTCGATTCCGCATTCCGCCGCTTGATCGACGAGCACGCACCGGTGCGGCAAGTCGGCAGTGGCTTCACGTTCACCGAGGGGCCGATCTGGCACCCGGTCGATCAGTACCTGCTGTTTTCGGATATGCCCGCCGACGTGCGGCGCCGCCTCGACCGCAGCGGCGTTCGCGATGCGCTGCGTCCGTCGAACAAAGCGAACGGCCTCACCTACGATGCCGAGCTCAACCTGATCGCCTGCGAACATGCCACGTCGTCGGTTGCCCGCTTTCGCCCGGACGGCACGCGCGAAGTTCTCGCCAGCCATTTCGAGGGACGCGAGCTCAACAGCCCGAACGATCTGTGCATCCACTCGAGCGGCGCGATCTATTTCTCCGATCCCTGGTACGGCCGCATGCCGCACTATGGCGTGGAGCGCCCGCGCGACCTCGGATGGCAGGGCGTGTTCCGCCTCGCGCCCGGCAGCCGCGAGCCGAAGCTGCTTGTCGACCGGTATATGTTTTCGCAGCCGAACGGCATCTGCTTCTGTCCGAATGAGTCCAAGCTGTACGTCAACGACACGGAGCAGGCCAACATCCGCGTGTTCGATGTCCGCCCTGACGGCACACTCGCGAACGCGCGTGTGTTTGCAAGCGGCATTCGTGATGTGATGAAGCCCGGCGTGCCTGATGGCATGAAGTGCGATGCCGAGGGCAACATCTGGGTGACGGCGCCGGGCGGCCTGTGGGTCTATGCGCCGGACGGTCGACACATCGGTCGCGTGGCGGTTCCCGAGCTTAGTGCGAACCTTCACTGGGGCGGCCCGGAATGGCGCACGCTCTATGTCTGCGCGACGACCTCCGTCTATGCGATCGATGTCAAGGTCGGCCCGCGCAGCGAGCCGTTCATGCGCGCGCGCGGCGCGGGCGCCCGCCCTGCCGCATCGGCGACGGCAGCAAGCGCGTCGTCGTCTGCAACGGTCGCTGGCGATGTCCAGCTCGACGCCTCGCGCTGCGCTCTGATCATCCAGGACATGCAGAACGACGTGGTGATGGAGGGCGGCGCATTCGCCAGCTCCGGCTCACCGGTCCACTGCCGCGAGCAGAATGCCATCGAGAATGTCCGTCGCCTCGCCGAACATTGCCGGCGCCGTGGCGTACCCGTCATCCACGTATGGTTCTCGCGCCGTGCGGATGGCCGCAACATGACGCTCAACGCACCGCTTTTCGAGGGCGCGCTCGATGCCAATGCCATGGTCGAAGGCACGTGGGGCGCGGAGCCCGTTCCTGGGCTCGAAGCGCAGCCGGGCGATCATATCATCCGCAAGACCCGGATGAGCGCTTGGGAAGGCACGAACCTCGAGACGATCCTCCGGGCCGAGGGGCGCGACATCATCATCGAGACCGGCGCCTGGACGAACATGTCCATTGAGCACACAGCGCGCACGGGCGCCGACAAGGGGTACGTGATGGTCATCCCGGAGGACGGCTGCTCGACCATGAATGCCGACTGGCATCGTGCGTCCATCGAGTACGCCATGCAGAACGTGGCTCTGGTGACGAAGGTCGATGCGGTGATCGCAGGTCTCGGCTGAAGCCGAGCAGCCCCGCGCGCAATCCGGCCTTACGCGCCGAATTTGACTTGGCGGAAGCGGATCCGGCTCAGTAAGCTGGACCGGCCGATGCCTTTGCGCGCCCGTCCCTGCACCGCGAGCGCCGCGAATCGGGCCGGGGGATATCTGCAATCTAGGATTTGTCCTCATGGGGCAACACACGGCGCTGATCCCAACGATTGTCGTCGGCCTTTTGCTGGCCTTCGTTCTCGGAACGGCTGCTCAGCGCCTCCGTTTCTCGCCTTTGGTCGGATACTTGATCGCCGGCATCGTCGTCGGTCCCTACACGCCCGGCTTTGTTGCCGACCAGACGCTCGCCAACGAACTCGCCGAAATCGGCGTCATTCTGCTGATGTTCGGTGTCGGCCTGCATTTCTCCGTGGCGGATTTGTGGGCCGTCCGATCCATTGCTGTGCCGGGCGCAATTGGCCAGATGGCCGTTGCGACGACCTTCGGCATGGCGCTCGCCTATCTGCTCGGATGGACGACCGGCGCGGGGCTCGTATTCGGCCTTTCGCTCTCCGTTGCGAGCACGGTTGTCCTGTTGCGCGCATTGCAGGAGCGACGTTTGATCGCGACGGAGCGAGGCCGTATCGCCCTTGGCTGGCTGATCGTCGAAGACGTCGCCATGGTCTTCGTGCTGGTGATCATCCCCGCCATCCTGCCGCTCATGGATGGCAGCCTGGAGCGCAATGCGGCGTTTGGGTTCGCGTCGTCCGAGATCGTCGGCACCATCGTGCTGACCGTGGCAAAGGTCGTGGCCTTCATCGCGGCAATGATGATCTTCGGGCGCCGCATCATTCCCTGGACACTGCACTATATTGCGCACACAGGATCGCGGGAGCTGTTCAGGCTTGGTGTGCTTTCGATCGCGCTCGGTTTTGCCTTTGGCGCTGCGAAGCTGTTCGGCGTGTCATTCGCTCTGGGTGCGTTCTTCGCCGGCATGATTCTCAGCGAGTCTCAACTGAGCCAGCGCGCCGCCGAGGAAACGCTCCCGCTGCGCGACGCCTTTGCGGTGCTGTTTTTCGTCTCCGTGGGAATGCTCTTCGATCCATCGATCGTCGTGCGCGAGACCTGGCCTCTGATCGCGACCCTCGGCGTGATCCTGATCTGCAATCCACTTGTTGCCTTCGCTATCGTGCGCTTCTTCGGGCACTCGGTCGGGACTGCGCTGACCATTGCGGCGAGCATTGCGCAGATCGGTGAGTTCTCCTTCATTCTGGCCGGTCTTGGGATAGTCCTCGGCGTCCTTACGGCGGAAATGAGAGATCTCATCCTCGCTGGCGCTCTCATTTCCATTCTGATCAATCCGGCGTACTTCCTGATCGCGGATCGGCTGCGTCCCTGGTTGGAATCCGGCGATGCGCCCCAGGACACCGGCACGACGAGCGCCGTTGAACTTCCCGAACTCGAGCCGACGAAACTCGAGGATCATGTCGTCCTGGTCGGCTGCGGGCGTGTCGGCCGTCGGATCGCGGGAGCGCTGGTGTTGGCCGGCCCCCCGCTGCTTGTGATGGATGACAATGAGGACGTCATTGCCGGCCTGAAGGCGCGCGGTGTCGAGGCGATTGCCGCAAATGCGGTGACGAGCCTGCGCGCCGCGAACCTGGAAAAGGCGCGATGCCTGATTGTTGCGATCCCGGAGAACTTCGAGGCCGGACAGGTCGTCGAGCAGGCGCGGGCGATCAATCCTCAGCTGGCCATCTTCGCGCGCGGCCACTCCGAGGCGGAGATGGCCCACCTGAAGGACTGCGGCGCGAGCGAGATCGTTCTCGGTGAGCAGGAGATCGCCGAGGCGTTGCTCGGCTTCTATCTGGGGATGCCGGCGGCGGAGGAGAATTCAGCCTCCAACCTCACGCCGGCTTCGATGACGTCGTGAGGTTATTCCGGCTTTCGACCTGCGGCCGTGCATTGCCGCGACCTTCAACATGATCAGTGCCCGGCGCCAGTTGAAGAAGCGCGGCACGCGGCGGCAGTAGTTGCGAAAGGCAGAGCCGTAGGTCTTTTCGAGCCAGGGTTCTTCGCAGAACACCATCAACGCGTAGACGGCCATCATGGCCACGCAGAGAAGATACGTCCCGCCGCCGTCCGTCGCGACCATGAGGCAGCCGTAGACGACGATCAGCATGGCGTTCTGCGGATTGCGGCTCCAGCGATAGATGCCGTTGGTCACGAGGCCGTCCTGCGCGCCGTAGCTATTGTCGCGACCGAGAACGCGGAATGCGTAGACGAAGAGAGTCGTTGAGGCCACGAGCGCCAACAATGCGATCGCGCGCAGCCAGATGGGGAGCCCCAAGTACCCGCCCGTATCGAGCGCCGCCATGAGAAAGCAAAGTACGTTGAGGCCCCGGAAGAGGGGCCAGAAGACGTAGCTTTGCCATGTGCCTTCTCCCGGCGTCGGCCAGATCCGGAAGTTTGCGCTGAGCACTGTCGCGAAGAGCAGAGCAAGCAGCGTCGCCGCTACCACCAAGCCGATCGCGAGCACCGCCGTCGCCATGGATTATCCTTCAAATGCTGTTCGACAGCGTGCGTCGAGGCGTCGAAGCACGCAAATCAGGCGCGCTATCGTGCCACGCATGTCGGATCGGGCCAACTGGGGGCCAACAGTTCGGCGTGAGCTCCCCGGCCTTCCAGAGCGCGCGACCGCGCGCCGGCCCGAGGGCCGCCCCTGCGGAGCCGATGAGCGAAGCGAATTCGGCGTGAGCTTCGCAGCCTTCCAGAGCGTGCGACCGCGCGCCGGCCCAAGGGCCGCCCCTGCGGAGCCGATGAGCGAAGCGAATTCGGCGTGAGCGAAAAATGGTGCCGGCAGCAGGATTTGAACCCGCGACCCCCTGATTACAAATCAGGTGCTCTACCAACTGAGCTATACCGGCCCAGGCCTGCCCGAGGGGCCGCGCCTCATGGGGCGCACAGGCCGAACGCCCGCCTTATACGCGAACCGATCGGGCTGGGCTACCATGTCCGCACGGCCCGTCGTGGTCTCGCTCCGGCCACATGCCCGTGCCACCCCACACCGGCCCTAGCCCTCGGGCCGGCAATGACATATAAGGCGGCACTGCAAGCCCAAACGCTGGACGATGCAGCCGGAACCTGGAGCGCCGAGCGCTCCGGGCCTATATGCCTTGGTTACAAGTAACTCTTGGTGAACGTGGAGACGTATCATGCCTGCCCCCTGGTCGCCCGACAGCTGGAGATCCAAGCCGATCGTCCAGGTGCCCGAGTTTCCGGACGCGGCCGTTCTGGCCGACGTGGAAGGCAAGCTCGCGACGTTTCCGCCCCTCGTTTTTGCCGGTGAGGCCCGACAGCTCACGAAGGCGCTCGGCGAGGTGGCCGAGGGCCGCTCGTTCCTGCTCCAGGGCGGGGACTGTGCCGAGAGCTTCGTCGAGCACCGCGCCGACAATATCCGCGATTTCTTCCGCGTTTTCCTGCAGATGGCGGTCGTGCTGACCTATGCTGGCGCCTCGCCGGTGGTGAAGGTCGGCCGCATTGCCGGCCAGTTCGCGAAGCCGCGCTCCTCGCCCGTCGAGAAGAAGGATGGCGTCGAACTGCCGAGCTATCGCGGCGACATCGTCAACGGCCCGGATTTCACGGCAGAGGCCCGCATCCCGGACCCGCAGCGCCAGCTCCAGGCCTATCGCCAGTCGGCGGCGACGCTGAACCTGATCCGTGCCTTCGCGGGCGGCGGTTATGCCGACCTCGAGCGCGTGCACCAGTGGACGCTCGGCTTCATCAAGGATAGCCCGCAGGGCCGTCGCTTCGAGGAGCTGGCGGGCCGCATCTCGGACACGCTGGAGTTCATGCGCGCGTGCGGCATCACAGCGGAGAACACGCCGCAGCTCCGCACGACGACCATGTACACGAGTCACGAGGCGCTGCTGCGCGGCTACGAGCAGGCCATGACGCGGCTCGATTCGACGAGCGGCGACTGGTACGCGACGTCCGGC
>JAEYPL010000325.1 GCA_023410905.1 Pseudomonadota bacterium | reverse complement strand
GTCCTGAGGCGCCATCGCCTGCTCATCATGAAAGCACGCCTCGGTGCCGAAGCCTCGGGCGAGGCACATTTCGCACTGCCGGAGCACGCGAGCTTCGCAGAAGGCGGCGAAGAGGTCGCGGCGATCTATGCGAGCCAGCTCATCGAGCTCAAGGCGCGTCGTGCGAAAATCACCGACGAGGAAGCCGTGCTAAGGCGCGAGACCGCCGGGCTTCAGGAGAGCATCGGCGGCTACCGCGCACAGGCGGCCGCCACGGAAGAGCGCATGGCGCTATTCTCACAAGAGCTCAAGGACAAGTCCGAACTGCTCGAACGCCAGCTCGTCCGCAGAACCGAAATCCTCGCACTCCGTCGTGCCGAGGCCGGCCTTTCAGGAGAGTTGGCAAGCCTGCAGGCGCGCGCCGCGGACGCACGCGAGCGCGTGTCGCGTGCCGAGCAGCAGATTGCGCATCTGAGGTCAGCTGCCCTGCAGAAGTCGCTCGAAGATCTGCGTGCGACGGAGACCGAGCTAGACGACGTCAACGAGCAGATTCGCGCCGCGCGCGACGTCATGGACCGCATCGAGATTCGCGCACCCGTCAGCGGCATTGTCGTGCGCCTTCTGCACAATACCAGGGGCGGCGTGGTCGCGGCAGGCGCCGTAGTGCTCGAACTTCTCCCGGTCGATGACGAGCTGGTCATCGAGGCACGCCTGAATCCGAACGAGGTGGTTCACGTCAAGGAGGGGCTCAGCGCCATGGTCCGCCTGAGCGCGCTCAACCAGCGCCTCACGCCGATGCTCGAAGGACGGGTCGTCTACCTCTCAGCCGACACGGTCTCGCAGCGGGAATCAATCGGCGCCCAGGAAGCTGCCCGCCGCGATACATTCGTCGTTCGCGTTCAGCTCGACGAGCAGAATGCGCGCAGCAAGCTGGAGAATTTCCGCCCGACGCCCGGCATGCCCGCCGATGTCTTCATCAAGACGGATGATCGCACCTTCCTCGAGTACATCATGAAGCCGCTCTCCGACACGTTCGTCCGCGCCTTCAGAGAACACTAGGCGCGGGACGTCTCAGACGCCGTCGATCCGGCCGTACTTCCTGAGGGTATCGACAAGGCGGCCGTGCGGTATGGCGTGTGAGATGTTGCCGTCACGGCCGACCATGGTCTCGGCGGCGATCATGGCGTTGACGATCGCTTCCTCGGTGGCGTCGGCCACAGCCTCGATCAGCGGGTCCATGCGGTCGTTGGGCAGCATGACAATGGCAGCCTCATCCTTGCGGCTGAAAGCGCCGGCATTCGCGGTCGAAAATGCAATGAAGATGTCACCGCTGCCGTTAGCGCCATAGCCGCCCGTACGCGCGATGCCGATAGGCACACGCCGCGCAAGCCGCTTCAATTGGTGCGGCAGCAGCGGTGCGTCCGTTGCGACGACCGCAATGATCGATCCGGTATCGCCGCGCATTGTCGATATCTCGGGCATCAGGTCGGTCATGATCTCGCCGACAGGCACACCGGAGATCACGAGATTGCGGCGCGCGCCGAAATTGCCCTGCACGAGCACGCCGACGCTATAGCCTCCATCATCGACTGGAAGCCTTCGCGAGGCCGTACCAGTACCACCCTTGAAGTTGAAAAGGTTCATGCCGGTGCCACCACCGACATTGCCTTCGGCTATGGAACCACCGGCCGCGGTATCGAGCGCGGCGAACACGTGTTCCGGCTTCACGTGCATACCGTTGATGTCGTTGAGAATGCCGTCCCAGGTTTCGCCGACCACGGGTAGCAGCCAGAAGAAATCATGTGAGAGCGGATGCACGAGGCCATGCCGGGCTTGCCACGCGATCACCGCGTCACGGACAACACCGACGCTGTGTGTGTTGGTGATCATCACCGGCCCCTCGAGGAAACCGCTTTCCTCGATCCAAGTCGTACCCGTCATCTCTCCATTGCCGTTGAGCGCATACCACCCGGCAAAAACGGGATTGTGCGTGCGCCCGCGCGGCAGGATCGCTGTGACACCGGTCCGAGCTGGCCCCTCGCCGACGACCAGCTTGCCGCTGCCCTCGATGATCGTGGTGTAGCCGACTTCGACACCGGCGATGTCCGTAATGGCGTTGCGCGCGCCGGGCGTTCCTTTGAACGGAATGCCGAGATTGCGCGCGCGGGGACGTTGACCAGTCATGACAAGCGCTCTCGGATCAGGCTGATGACAGCCGCGTATGGTGCCTGCCGATCGGGTCGGGCTCAAGAGGACATCTTCAAAGGCGCGCCTCTACTCGGCGGCCGTACGCACCGGGACGTGTTGCTGATCCCGCGCCTCGTCATCCGATGTTGTGGAGAGCACTTCGCGGCGTCCGGCACCGAGCTTCGTTCCGACCTGCTCGAGAAGGAGATAGACCGCCGGCGTGATGTAGAGCGTGAGAAGCTGCGAGACCGCGAGACCACCGACCACGGCGAGGCCGAGCGGCTGACGCAGCTCGGCACCGGCGCCCCAGCCGACCGCAATCGGCAGCACGCCAAAGAGCGCCGCCATGGTCGTCATCATGATCGGGCGGAAACGCAGGAGACAGGCCTCGCGTATGGCTTCGTGAGGCTCCATGCCCCGCGATCGCGCTTCGATCGCAAAGTCGATCATCATGATCGCATTCTTCTTCACGATGCCGATAAGCAGGATGATGCCGATCATGGCAATGATCGTCAGCTCGACATCGAAGACGATCAGCGTCAGCAGCGCGCCGAGACTGGCCGACGGCAGGCCCGAGAGAATCGTGATCGGATGAACGAAACTTTCGTAGAGAATGCCGAGCACGATGTAGATCGTGAGAATCGCAGCGAGGATCAGTAGCGGCTGATTGCGGAAGCTGTCCTGGAAAACCTGGGCCGTGCCGGCGAACTGGCCACTGATGCCCGCCGGCATGTTGACGTCGCGCTCGACCTCGCCCATGCGCGCAACCGCCTCGCCGAGCGTGAAACCCGGGCCGAGATTGAATGTCACGGTGACGGCCGGAAGCTGGCTCTGACGCGCCACTGCGATCGGTCCCGAACCGAGCGTGACACGCGCGAGCGCATCGAAGCGCACGAGCTGGCCGCTGGATGCGCGCAGATACACACGATTGAGCACGCTCGGATCGAGCTGATAGGCCTTGCTGGCTTCGACGATCACGGCATAGTCGTTCGCGGGCGTGAATACCGTCGCTATCTGGCGCTTGCCAAACGTGGAGTAGAGCGTCGAGCGCACTGTCTCCATCGAGACGCCGTAGCGGGCGAGTGCGTCGCGATCCACGTCGATCTTGACCTGGCGCGCGCCGAGCTCGAGGTCACTCGTCACATCCGCAAATCCAGGCGTCACCTTGAGGCGCTCGACGAGGCGGCCGCCGCCTTCATAGAGCGCTTCGCGATCCACACCGGTCAGCGTGTACTGATAGGCCGACGCGCCGCCGCGGCTACCGATCCGGAGATTCTGCAGCGGCACCGGGAAGGCGCGAATACCGACGATGCCGGCAAGCTTGCGGCGCAGGCGGTGCTGCACTTCCGTGATTGTCGCCCGGTCGCCACGTTCGGAGCGAGGCTTCAACTGCACGAAGATCGAACCGCGGTTGATCGTCGGATTGAAGCTCGTGCGGGCCACGTTCGAGTTAATGTAGAGCACATCGGGGTCCGTCAGGACGGCGGCAGCGACCTCGCGCTGGCGCTCCAGCATTGCCGGGAAGGCGACGTCGGGCTGTGCCTCCGTGCGAACGATGATGATGCTCGTATCCTCGACGGGCATGAAGCCCTTCTTGACGGTGGCGAATGCCCAGACCGTCGCCACCATGGTTCCGACCGTGAGCAGCAGCATCAGATTGCGATGGCGCAGAGACCAGTCGAGTGAGCGGCGATAGCCGTTGGCCATGGCCGCATATCCACCCTCGAAGGCGCGCGACAGGAAGCCGGCGTTCTCCTGGTGCACGTCCTTGTGGCTCAGCATGCGCGCGCACAACATCGGCGTCATGGTCAGCGCGATGAAGCCCGAGAGCAGGATCGCGAGGCTGATCGTTACGGCGAACGAGAAGAAAAAGCGCCCGACGACGCCGCCCATGAGCAGGATCGGGATGAAGACCGCCACCAGCGAGAACGTGATCGAGAGAACGGTGAAGCCGATCTCCTTCGCGCCCTTGATCGCGGCTTCGAAGGGCGCCATGCCCTTCTCGATGTAGCGCACGATGTTCTCGAGCACGATGATGGCATCGTCCACGACGAAGCCGAGCGCCAAGGTCAGCGCAAGCAGCGTGACGTTGTCCAGCGAGAAGCCGAAATAGGCCATACCCGCGAACGTACCGATGATCGAAAGCGGCAGCGCAAAGGCCGGAATGATCGTCGCACGCCAGTTGCGCAGGAACGCTAGGATCACCAGGACGACGAGGACGGCGGTAATGAGCAGAGTAAGCTCGACATCGTGCACCGACTCGCGGATCGACTCCGAGCGATCCGACAGGATGCGCAGCTCGATGGTCGGCGGCAGATCGGACTGAAACTGCGGAACGATCTGGCGAACGGCATCGGTCACCGCGACCGTGTTGGCGTCCGGCTGGCGGCGGACCGAGACGATGATGGATCGCTTGCCGTTGTACTCGGCATAGGCTTCCTCATCCTCGACCGAGTCCTGGACCTCGGCGACATCCTGCAGGCGGACAGGCGCCCCATTGCGCCAGGCGATGACGATGGGCTTGAAGTACGCTGCTGTCGCTTCGGCGGACTTCGCTTCGAGGATGTACACTTGCCGGTCCGTGCGGATCGATCCGAGCGGCCCGACGCCGGCGATGGCGCTCACGGCTGTGCGCAATTCCTCAACGGAAATGCCACGCGTCGCCATGGCATCGAAGTCATAGCGGATGCGAACGGCGCGCTTCTGCGCCCCGTTGATCGTGACCTCACCGACACCCGGCAGCGTCGAGAGGCGCGGCAGCATGACCGTTTCGGCGAACTCGTTGATATCTGCGGATGGCGCGGTGTCCGATGTCAGCGCGAGGAAGATGACCGGGCTGTCCGCCGGATTGACCTTGCGGAATGCGGGCGGTGCTTCGAGGTCGTCGGGGAGGCGCCGTGTTGCGACCGAGATCGCCGACTGCACATCGAGAGCGGCCGCATCGATGTTGCGATCGAGCGCAAACTCAAGCGTGACGGTCGTGGCACCTTCGACGCTCGACGAGGTGATGTTGGTGATACCCGCGATCGTCGAGAATTGCCGTTCGAGGGGCGCCGCCACCGATACAGCCATTGTATCAGGGCTCGCGCCCGGCAGCCGCGCCGAGACGGTAATGGTCGGCACATCGATGCGCGGAATGGCGGCAATGGGGAGCTGCCGGTACGCGAACAGGCCCGCCATGAGAATGGAGGCCATCAACAGCACCGTCATAACCGGCCGGCGAATGCACAGCTCCGAGATCTTCATCGCCTAACCTCTGGGTTCATGACCTCTCAGGCACTCGACACCTTGCAGAGGATCGTGCTGTCGCAACGGCGGTATATGCTCACGTCCGCCCGCGCTCCGGTCCCGGCCGGGGTGACGGCGAATCACGCGCCGCGGGTCCGCTGCCACGCTTGTTGGTTTCGCCGGCCTCTCCCTTTGGGGCCGTACTCCCTGTTGGCACGGCTTCCGGCTCGCGGATCGTGATCGAAGCTCCGGGAGCGAGACGGAGCTGGCC
>JAEYPL010000032.1 GCA_023410905.1 Pseudomonadota bacterium | reverse complement strand
GCGAAGTTTCCGGCGTGGTAGGCGTGGCGGTAGTTCATGGCTCAAGCGTCGAGCATTCCTGCTGGCAAGTTGTCAAGTCAGCCCGAGCCGCCCGCAATCCTCATGCCAGACGTGAATTGTTCTCGTTTGAGATGTTCGTGCCGCGTGAGATACATGGCTTGTCACAAAGGGCCGGTCAGAGCCCCCGGACCGAGGACACGCCGAACCAATCGTTCGATCGCCTTGGCCTGCGTAACCTCCACGTTGCAGCATCATCGCCGTTCGCCGATCCACCATGCAGAAGCCCGCTGATAGTCCTGCTCCGCGCCTTCCCTGGTGGCAGGATCCCATGTACCGCGTCGTCCACGCGGTCGGGATTACGCAGGTCACGGCATGGGGAACCGCGTTCTACTGCCTCGGCGTGCTCGCGACGCCCATCGCCGAAGAGCTCGGCTTCACGCGAAGCTTCGTCTTCTTCGGCTTCACCATCGCCATGCTCATGCAGGGTGTTGTCTCGACGCCGATCGGCCAGCTCATTGACCGCTGGGGCGGGCGCCAGGTCATGAGTATCGGCGTCGTGCTGATCGCCATCGGCCTCGCCGCGCTCGCCATGGTCACGAACTGGATTGCCTATCTCGCGGTCTGGGCCTTTCTCGGCGTGGCCATGCGCATGTCGCTCTACGATGCGGCTTTTGCCTCGGCGGTACAGGTCGCGCCGAGCCGCGGCCGCAAAGCCATCTCGTATCTGACGCTCTACGGGGCGTTCGCGTCCACGGTGTTCTGGGTCATCGGACACCAGCTCTCCGAGGCCATGGGCTGGCGCAACGCGCTGCTCGTGTTCGCCCTGATCAATCTCGTCGTCTGCCTGCCGCTGAACTGGTGGGGGCTCTCCATCCGCGAGACGCGGCCCGAGAACGCTCCGGCCGCCACGATGGCCACCCGCGCAGTGGACGGCGCGCCGCTCGAAGGCCGCGCCCGCACGATCGGCATGATCCTCTTCGCCCTAATCATGTCGCTCAACGGTTTCGTCTTCGGCGTCGTTTCCGTGCAGCTCGTCCCGCTCTTCGAGACCGCCGGCATGGCAACCGCCACCGCCGTCTGGATTGCCTCACTTAAAGGCGTCGCGCAGTTCGGCGGACGCGTCATCGAGATCGTTTTCGGTCGCAACCTGCACGCTTTCACGGTCGCGCGCTTTGCCATCGGCGCGCTGCCGTTCTCGTTGCTCCTGCTACTTTTCAGTGAGGGCGCATTCGCCCCGATCCTCGCTTTCACGCTCCTCATGGGCGCATCGCAGGGCGTGATCACCATCGTGCGCGGCGCTGTGCCACTCGCCTTGTTCGGCGCCGAGGGCTATGGGCGCGTGCTCGGGCTCATCGCGACGCCGATCCTCGTCGTCAGCGCACTGGCACCGACGGTCTATGCCTTCATCCTCGACACGTGGGGCAGCACGGTCGGCGTGACGATCCTTCTCGTCAGCTCCCTTTTGGCCATGGTGGCCATCGAGCTGATGGGCCGCTGGTATCGCAAGAATCAAAAGGGCGGCTGAAGCCGCCCCATAAGCAACTGCGCGTCTCTCCCACGCATGCCTACCCCGAGCGCGGCCGGATCACATGGTTCTGCACGCCGGCAGCACCGAGTTGCGGCCGCTTCGAGCTCACCAGCCCCGCATTGACACCCGCCCAGCCGATCTCACCCGACAGCCGCCCATACTCGATCTTCGGGCAGCGGTTCATCACGACCTTGATGCCGGCAGCCTCCGCTTCGGCCGCCGCCTCGTCATTGCGGACAGCAAGCTGCATCCAGATGACCTTGAGGCCCAGCTTCTCCTTCAGTGCGATCGCCTCGCGCACGATCCCGAGCGCTGCTTCCGAATTCCGGAAGATGTCCACCATGTCCAGGGTGCCATCGATCTCGCCGAGGCTCGCCAGCACCTTCTGCCCGAGGATCTCCTGCCCGGCGAGACTGGGATTGACAGGAATGACCCGATAGCCCTTGCCGAGCAGATACTTCATGGCGAAGTAGCTCGGCCGGTTCATGTTGGCCGACGCCCCGACCATCGCGATCACTTTGACCTCGTCGAGGATCGTCGCGATGTATGCGTCGTCGTAGCGGTCGTGGTTCATGCGCGCTCAGGGGCTCTTCGGCGGCGGCAGTTGCGGACGGCCGTGTTCGGCCAGCGGCCAGAACGGGTTGTAGGCGAGCTCCCAAAGAAATCCATCGGGATCTGCGAAGTAACCAGCGTAGCCGCCCCAGAACACTTTGCGCGCCGGCTGGGTGACGCGACCGCCCTGCTGCGCAGCGAACGCCATGGCCGCGTCGACGGCTGCCTCGTTCTCCAGGTTGATCGCAAGCGACATGCGCGAGCGCTTTTCGCCGCTTTCGATCTCGGTGTTGGCGTCTTCAGCCAGATCCTGCCGCCCGAATACGGCAAGCACGACGCCGTTCATGTCGAAGAATGCTACGCCTTCACCGTCGACGCCAGCCGCACGAAATCCGAGGCCTTCGTAGAAGCGGCGTGAGATCGCCACGTCGGCAACGCCGAGAGTTATGAGCGTCACCCGCTGCGGGACCATTCTCAATCACCTTTCCAGGCGGGCGGGCGCTTCTCGACGAACGCGCCGATGCCTTCCTCG
>JAEYPL010000324.1 GCA_023410905.1 Pseudomonadota bacterium | reverse complement strand
CCCCCCCCCCCCCCCCCCCCCCCCCCCCCCCGGGAGCGCAAGGGCTGGCCCTCGTCGCGCCGGAGGCGCGAGTGGGGCCGCAGCCCCACTCCCCGCCCGGGGGACACCCCCGGAGCCCCCGACTTTTATTTACTTGTCTTCGTCGTAGGACGGTTCACCAGCCACAGACCGATGATCACAACGATCAGGCCGACACCCAAGTGCACGGTCAGAGGTTCGTCGAGAAGGATCACACCAGCAGCAACGCCGAATACGGGCGTAATCATCAGAAATGCCATGACGCGCGAGGCAGGATAACGCGTCATGAGCCAGAGGCTCGTCGTAAACGTAATGAAAGCGACGAAGACGACGGTATAGCCGAACGCGCTCAACACGAGCGGCGATGGATCGGTGATCCCGCGCTCGCCGAACGCGAGAGAGATCAGCCAGAGCAGTATGCCGGAGATGAAGAGCTGCATGAAGATCACGCGCTCGGGACGCTCTGCGGCAAGACGTGTGGCGCGCACCGTGAGTGTGAGAAAGCCCCAGGAAATGCCACCGGCTAGGCAGAGAAGATCCCCCGTGAGCGAGCTGACGCCCTTCGTTTCGCGCCCAGCGAGCACGATCATGATACCAGCGAGCGCCGCGAGGAGGCCCGCGGTTTTGGAGAACGTCAGGCGATCGCCGGGGATGAGAAAATGCGCGCCCAAGGCCACGACGAAGGGCGATGTATAGAGGAAGATGACGGCACGCGAGGCCGTCGTGCGATCGAGGCCAGGATAGAGAAAGGCGAACTCGAGTGTGAAGAAGATTGCCGAGAGGATCATCGGCACGAGCGCAACGCGGCTCACGCGAAGCGAGATGCCGCGCACGGCGCAGAGGAGGCCGACGAGACCGGCAGCGAGCAGCGAGCGGAGACCGCCCTGCAAGATCGGCGAAATGCCCGCGTTGGCGACTTTCATCGCCACCTGGCCGATGCCGAGGAATACGCACAGCAGGGTCAGAATGCTGATCGCGAATACGTCGAGGCGATCGTTGGCTACGGCGATAGCGGCACGGCGCGTAGCCTCCGCGTCTGTATTTCCATCCTGCATCGCGCTTCCGCCCGCGTGTCGGCCCGCTTGGATGCTGGACCTTATTGTTCGGGGAGGCGCACAAGATCACGACCGGCGCCAGCAATCCAGCGCCATTCGCACACGTCACGAGGCGGCTTCTTGATCAGGCCAGAGCGAGATGGCGCTGCGTTGCCGCTTCGCGGGCGGCGATCTCGCGGCGGATGTCCTCGGCTTCGCGTTGAGCGGCAGCCATGCCGCGCGAGATGAGAGCATCTGCTGCGTGGAAATCGAAGAGCCCGATGCCGGCGAGGCGCGGATTGATGATCGCGTCGGGCGGGTCGCCCGCGAGGCGGGAACGCGCGATCCGGTCCTGAACGATGTTGAAGGCGTCGACCATGACACTGGAGATGCCCGGGCTGCTGTCGCCGCCACCAAAGAGCTGGCGTTTGATGAGGTTGCGCGCACCAAAACCATTGGCGAGCGTGCGGGCCTGAGGCGGCTCGGGCGGCGGAGGCGGTGTCGGCTCCATCAGACCCCCATCGAGTTCGGGAAACTGATTGCCGCGCCCGCAGGCGTCCGAGTTGAGATTGACCGCGATGACGTAGCGCGCGCCCAAAGCCCGGCAGACCGATGCAGGCACTGGGTTGCAGAGCGCACCATCCATGAGCCAGCGGTTGTTGATACGAACCGGCTTGAAGATGCCGGGCAGCGCATAGGAGGCCCGCATGGCCTCGACGAGCGGCCCGCGCGTGATCCAGGTCTCCTGGCCGGTGCCGAACTCGGTGGCCACCGCCGCAAAGCGGGACTCCATATTCTCGATCTGGAGATTCTGGAGATGCCCCTCGAGACGCTCGACGACGCGTTGTCCCGTGATCAGACCGGACCCGGAGAGGTTGAAATCAAGATATCCGAAGATCTTGCGCTTGGTGAGATCGCGGGCGAAGCCTTCGAGCTCATCGAGGCGACCGGCCGCAAAGCAGCCCCCCACGACAGCACCGATCGACGTGCCGGCGATAATGTCCGGCACCACGCCGACCTGGGCGAGTGCCCGGAGCACCCCAATGTGGGCCCAGCCCCGCGCGGCACCACCGCCTAGTGCAATACCAACCTTACCGCGTGCCATACTCGACTCCCCAGGCAGCCGCCGGAGCGGATACCCCCGAGCCTCTACTCAGGCTCTGGCTGTGCAAGCCTCGTGCCGGGGATGATTAATTCCCCCTCGACATGGGCCGTTTCCTATTCCAGAGGGTAAGTATAGGCGGGTCGTATTAAGGTTTACCTACGTGCATCGGTTCCCTGCTGGTCCGGGCGAACCAGTCGTAGGCAACCGATACTTATTTTAACAACGCCATAGAGCGGATTGTTCCGTCGACCACTTAACAAGACCATAGGGTTTGACCCTATGAGGGACGGATCCAGCTCGGTAAATGCACCGATGACGCGGACCAGTCACGCCCGCTCCTGAAGAGTCGATCTTTCCGGCATTCAGTGTACATTCCCCGACGACGGCGCCCGCCAGCGGCGCCGACCAAGTGAGCTATGGGGAGGCAGAATGCCGGTTGGGAAGGACGAGGGCAGCTACGACTACGTCATCGTGGGGGCCGGCTCGGCGGGTTGCGTGCTCGCAAACAGGTTGAGTGAGCAGGCGGGCGTGACGGTCGCGCTGCTGGAGGCCGGCGGCCGCGACACCAATCCGTGGATCCACATCCCGGGCGGCTACTTCCGCACGATGTACAATCCCGACATCACCTGGCAGTACGCAGCAGGTCCCGAGCCGCATCTCGGCGGGCGTTATGTGCCCTGGCCGCGCGGTCGCGTGCTCGGCGGATCGAGTGCCATCAACGGCCTTCTGTATGTGCGCGGACAGGCGCGCGACTACGACGTGTGGCGCCAGCTCGGCAACGTCGGCTGGTCGTATGAAGACGTGCTGCCCTACTTCAAGCGCGCCGAGAACCAGGAGCGCGGCGCGGACGAACTGCACGGCGCAGGCGGTCCGCTCTCGGTCACCGACCGACGCATGGACAACCCGCTCTGCTCGGCTTTCGTGGAGGCTTCCGTCGAGGCCGGCATTCCGCCGACAGACGATTTCAACGGCAAGTCCCAGGAAGGCGCGGGCTTCTACCAGTACACGATCCGCGACGGCCGGCGTGGTTCGACGGCGGTCACGTATCTGCGCGATGCGGCCAACCGCGCCAACCTGCGCGTGATCACGCACGCCGAAGTCGAGGGCATCGCGCTCGACGAGAAGCGCGCCTCGGGAGTGCATTTCTCCGTCGGCGGTGAAAAGCGCTTCATCAAGGCGCGTCGCGAAGTGCTGCTCGCGGCCGGTGCCATCGGCAGTCCGCAGATTCTGGAGCTGTCGGGCATCGGACAGGGCGATGTGCTCAAGAAAGTCGGCATCCCCGTGCGCCACGAGCTCAAGGGCGTCGGCGAGAACCTGCAGGATCACTATCAGGTCCGTTCTGTCTACGAAGTGACGCTCCCCTACAGCCTCAACGCGGTATGGCACAGCCCGCTGCTGCAGCTGAAGACCGGCCTCGAGTATGCGTTCAACCGCCGTGGCATTCTCGCGAATGGCGCGGCGCCGGCCGGTGTCTTCGCCAAGTCATCACCGGACCTCGAAGAGCCGGACATCCAGTTCCACTTCATCCCCTTCTCGGCCGACGCTCCCGGCAAGGGCCTGCACAAGTTTGCCGGCGTGTCCTCGACGATCTGCGTGCTCAGGCCCGACAGCCGAGGCCATCAGCACATTGTTTCAGCCGATCCCAAGGAGAAACCCGCCATCGTCGCCAACTATCTCGCGGCTGAGAGCGACCGGCGCATTACGCTTGCGGGATTGAAGCTCGCGCGGCGCATCTCCGAGCAGGCATCCTTCAAACCGCTCGTGCGGCGCGAGGTCTTCCCCGGGCCGGAATGCGTGAGCGACGAGGACTTTATGCAGTTCGCCATGGAGCGCGGCACCACGGTCTTTCACCCGTGCGGCACCTGCAAGATGGGGAACGATCCCGCGGCGGTCGTCGATGCGCGGCTGCGCGTGCACGGCATTGGCGGGCTTCGCGTGATCGATGCTTCGATCATGCCGAACCTGATTTCGGGCAATACCAATGCACCGACGATCATGATCGCGGAGAAAGCCGCGGACATGATCAAGGTCGACGCGCGCAACTAAGGCGCGCGGCGAGGCCGATCAGTTCTTCGCTGGCGGAGGTGGGGGCGGCGGTGCGGCGGCAGGAGGCGCTGCCGGCGCCTTCTCGTCACCCGGCAGGACGTACTCCACGCCTTCCCACGGGCTCTCGAAGTCGAAGTCGCGGAACTCCTGCGTGAGCCGCACACGATCATAGACGACGCGCTTCAGCTCATCGTCGTAGCGCACCTCGACATAACCCGTCAGCGGGAAGTCCTTGCGCAGCGGGTAGCCTTCGAAACCGTAATCGGTGAGCAGGCGCCGCAGATCCGGATGCCCAGAGAAGGGCATACCGTACATGTCGTAGGCCTCGCGCTCGTACCAGTTGGCGGCTGGAAACACGCCGACGACGCTGGGCACGAGCCCGGTCTCGTCAGTCTCGAGCTTCACGCGAACGCGCTGGTTCTGCCGCACGGAAAGCAGGTGATAGACGACGTCGAAGCGCCGCTCGCGCGCGGGATAATCTACGCCGCAGAGGTCGATCAGGACTTCGAACTGGCAGCGCCCGTTGTCCCGCAGATACGTCAGCACCGGCACGATCTGCTCGCGCGGGACGACGAGCGTCAGCTCGCCATTCGCGATACTCGCATCGGTGAGACGGTCGCCGAGACCCGCAGCAATATGCTCCTTGAGATCCTCGAGGCTGTCGCTGGTCGTCTGCATGGATCTCTACCGCTCGATGGTTCCGGTGCGCCGGATCTTCTTCTGCAGCAGCAGAATGCCGTAGACCAGCGCCTCTGCCGTCGGCGGGCAACCCGGCACGTAAATATCTACCGGCACGACACGATCGCAGCCGCGCACGACGGCGTAGCTGTAATGGTAATACCCACCGCCGTTGGCGCACGATCCCATGGAGATCACATAACGCGGCTCGGGCATCTGGTCGTAGACCTTGCGCAAGGCCGGCGCCATCTTGTTCGTGAGCGTGCCCGCAACGATCATCACATCGGACTGCCGGGGCGACGCGCGCGGCGCAAAGCCGAAGCGCTCGACGTCGTAGCGCGGCATGGAAGCCTGCATCATCTCGACGGCGCAGCAGGCGAGGCCGAACGTCATCCACATGAGCGAGCCGGTGCGCGCCCAGTTGATGAGGTCATCCGTGGTGGTGACGAGGAAGCCCTTGTCCGCAAGCGCGTTGGACAGCTCGGTGAAGCCGCGGTCGCCAGGCTTAATGAGGCCACCCGCGCCCTCGCGCGGCTTGTCGAAGACCGGAACTGGCGGCGTGATCTATCCCATTCCAGCGCTCCTTTGCGCCACTCGTAGATGAAGCCGATCGTGAGCACGCCGAGGAACACCATCATCGACCAGAAACCGAAGGCGCCAATTTCCTTGAAGGCGACAGCCCAGGGAAAGAGGAAGGCCACTTCGAGGTCGAAGATGATGAAGAGGATCGCGACGAGATAGAAGCGCACGTCGAATTTCATGTGCGCGTCATCGAAGGCATTGAAGCCGCACTCGTAGGCCGAAACCTTCTCAGGATCGGGATTGCGCACGGCAACCAGGAACGGCGCGATCATCAGCGCCAGGCCAATCACGAGCGCCACGCCGATGAACACGGCGATCGGCAGATAGTCCATCAGCAGTTCAGGCATCGGTCAGTCCCGGGCGGCTGGCTCGGCCATGTTTCAGTAGGGCGACGAGCGGAATCGCGCTCATCAAGCCCTTACCTTCTGGGGTGTTAGCCTAGGCCGACGAGCGGCGCAAGGGTCGAGGCGAGCAAGCGGCAGGAGGCCGCCGTGCATTTGCGCTGTGCGTGCCCAAACGCTCAGTATTTCGCGTGATCCAGCGTGAGAAAGGGCCGCCCGATGGGCGGCCC
>JAEYPL010000171.1 GCA_023410905.1 Pseudomonadota bacterium | reverse complement strand
ATGATGGCCCCCGCCGGACGTGAGCCGAGGAAGGCCACCCTCGATACGCAAATGGCCAAGAGAAAATCCACGCACCGGTCGTCGGCCCGCTTCAGTGCCCGGATGCTTTCGGATGCCAGGCCGGCTGCATTTCCCGGGTTCATCAAGCCCCAGCTCGCTACGTCCAAGAGCAGCGTGCCGACGGGGCAGGAATGGCTGCACGAGATCAAGTTCGACGGGTATCGCATCCAGGGACACCTCATTGAAGGGCGACCGGCGCTCATCACCCGGAACGGCCATGACTGGACGCATCGGATGCCCGCTCTGGCAGCGGCTCTGTCCCGAGTTCCGGCCAACAACCTCGTCGTAGACGGTGAGATCATCATTCCCGACAGCCAGGGCAGGAGCGACCACGACGCTCTGAAGGAAGCGCTGGGGGCCGGCCGGCAGTCGCATCGGTTCGTCTTCTACCTCTTCGACATCATGCACCTCGACAGCTTCGACTTACGCGCCGCGCCGCTAATCGAGCGCAAGCGGGTCCTCGCCGAACTCATTCGTGATGTCGGCTCGCCCATTCTCTACAGCGACCACCTCGAGGAGAAGGGCGAGGTGATGTTCGAGCACGCCTGCAAGATCGGACTGGAGGGCGTGATCTCGAAGCGCATCGACGCGCCCTATCGCTCCGGCCGCGGGGAAAGCTGGATCAAGGTGAAGTGCAGCACGCGTGGCACGTTCACGGTCGTGGGCTACACGCCGGAAGGTACCAGCCTGGTCGCCGCCCTTCATTTGGCGCGCAAGGAAGGCCGGGAGCTCTCATACGTCGGCAAGGTCGGGACCGGATGGACCATGGCGCAGAGCGCGAAACTACGGCAGCGGCTGGAGAAGATGGAAGTCGATCGGCCACCGGTGGCGGTGCCTGGGCGGCCGCCGAAGACAGTTTGGGTTCAGCCGCGCATCAAGGTCGACGTTGAGTATCGCGACATCACCAAGGCTGGCCTGCTCCGCCACGCAGTTTGGAAAGGTAGCTCATGATCGGCTCTGCACTTCGCTTGGCGGCCTGTTTCGCACTGTGCTTTGCGGTGGCGGCGGCCGGCGCTCACGTGACACTCCCCGAGATCCTTACGTGGTACGCAACACTAGCGAAGCCTGCTTGGACTCCGCCTGCGTGGGTCTTCCCCGTCGCCTGGAACATTCTCTATGCGCTGATGGCAATCAGCCTGTGGCGGCTTTGGGAATCAGCGCGGGTTCACTCGGTCGGCGCCGGTCGCGCGATCGGCCTTTTCCTACTGCAGCTGGCACTCAACGCTGCGTGGTCACCAGTCTTTTTTGGTCTCCACGCAATCCGCTCGGGCCTTGCGATCATCGTTGCACTGGCGACGGTGCTCACCGCTACGATCATCGCTGCCTATCGGGTTGATCGCCTCGCCGCTTGGTTGCTTGTGCCGTATCTGGCGTGGATCCTCTACGCGATCTCCCTCAATGTCGGGATCGCCATTCTAAATCCTTAGCGTTCGAACCCCGCGCGACGGCTGAGTACTGGGGGATTTCGCCGCGCGGGGGGCGCACCTGCGTGCGGCGAAAGCCGCCAACAGTGCGCCAACAAGAGCTGGTAACCGCGCTGCGATCGGACTACTGGCAGTACCGCCAGCTTACACAGGGGGGCCCCCGCCATGCGGCTTGGATGGAGGATTATCGTGGTCTCGACAATTGCGCGCTATGCCATCGCGCACTTGGCCTCGCCATGGCGCATCCGGTCTCTCGGATCTGGAAAGGTTACTGGCAGCGCGCTCGCTAATCGACCCCGGAGCGTGGGCCTGCTCGCTGCTCGCTACAGGCTAACGCGTTCCGCTGCCGCCCTTGCCCATTCGGCGATTATGGCGTGAACAACCTTGGGATCCACGCCACCGGGTTGACCAGCCGACATCTGCCGGGCATACGCCTCAGCTTGCCTCCTAATGTGATCCGGCACAGCCTCATCGAAACTGCGTTTGAGCGAGTCATCTGGATGAGGAATCGGCCGCCCCATCTGCCGGGCGGCGTCCTTCCATTCTTCAATCGCGCCTTCGGCGTTCTTCAAAGCCTCGTAGGCATTTTTTCCATCGGACATGCAGCCGGGAAGGTCAGGAACGATTGCCACCCAGCCATCGCCGTCATCTGCGCTAAGGGGTCTCAGGACCACTGGGTATTCCGGCTTCATAGTCATGGTTCTTTGTCCCTTACTGCATCGATGTACGCGACAAGCCTCCTTATGTAGACCGACTTGATTGGCCGATCACACGGCACCGTCAGTATCTCGCGTTGGCTCTCATGCGTGACTTTGTAGTGGCTGCCACCGTTAGGGGGCCGAAGCGTAACTCCGGCTGCATCACAAACGACCTGCACGTCGTCGATGCCCCACCCTCCCTTAGGGTTTGAGCGCATCTGCTCCAGGCGTTTTTCCCCCTGTCCCATTGGGGAAGAGGTACATCGATTCCCGCATTAGGCGAGTGCGCCGGTTAATAACTCGTACACAGAAGGGCTGAATCGATGGCGATATTGAGTCAGGCCTGACGCCAGCCTGACCAGATGCAAGCTTGTGCAGGGCTGGCCACCGTTCTCTCAGTAACTGCTTGTCAATTGACAGCGTGCCATATATATGTTCGCACGATGAGAAGAATTAAGGAGGAGCCGTTATGGCACGGGCAGCTGTAAAAGAGTACCCGCTGCGGCAGGCCAAAAATTCACAGGTACGGCAAAAGGTTACTTGCTACACCGTACCCATGGCGTCAGCGATCACTCAGGTCCCGCCAAAGAGCATCAATCAGTTTATGGACAGAGAACTGGAGTTTGCCTCCGTCGTTGGGGCCGGCTTTAGGGCTGTGCGCCATGATTGCCTGATCGCAGTTCGGCTGAACTATGAGCTTAGCGCTTACCTTAAGGACGATGTGCGAGTTGACGCTATTCTTGCGGCAATGAAGAACCCGCGCCGGAAGTCGATCCACGTGCCCGGCACTCAAATCGCGGTTCGGATCGATCTCGCTCGTTCAATCGTTTCTTCTGGACTGAACAAGTTCAGGAGGTCGATGGATATGGTTACCAAGAACCCGGACGTTCTGAACGGTGAGCCGTGCGTTGCGGGTACACGGCTATCCGTTTATCTACTGAGCGACATGTTCCGCTCCTGTGGACGAGATGAGGTTAAGGAGACCTATCCTGACCTTACCGATACCCAGCTGGATGCAGCGGTAACGTATGCTGAAATGTGCCCCCGCAGGGGCCGCCCGCCACGCAGCGTAGAGGCGCGGCTTGAGAAAGCTAAGCCTCATCGATCGCGGGTGGTCCGTGTCAAACACCCCGCCTAATGTTGGCTTCCTTATCGATGAAGACTTGAGCCCCGAGCTGGTCGAAGTAGCGACTGGCCGGGGCTTTCATGCAATTTCAGTTGCTCGCATGACGCGTCTTCGGGGCCGTGGCGATGCAGTCATCGCGCGGTATGCAATCGACCGCGACCTAGTCATTGTGACCAACAATCTTGCAGATTTCGAGCGGCTATACGCGAACAAGGAGTTTCATCCAGGGCTTGTATTCATCTGCTCGGCGGGCTCGAAGCTGCGCACGAAGCGGTACCAAAAGCTAATGATGGAGCAGGTGCTCGACGAAATTGAGCAGGACCCGCCCTGCCAAGAAGCGATCTGCATCACCGCTTACGCTGCCGGTCGAGATGTGGAGTTGAGAATAGACCGCTACTATTTGCCCGAATTGGCGAGCGGCAAGATCGAAGCCGCTTAGGCGAGCGTCCACGCTAGATCGCCGTTCCGCCCCTTACTCACCGCCACGCCTTGCTGTCTCAGCAGCTTCAGCGACTTCCCCACGCGCTTGACCATGTCATTCCGCAATGCGCGGTCGCGGGAGTCCGCGAGCATCCTTTCTCGGAGCTAGAGAACAGAGCGCTGTGACACCGCTACACCTTTCGACCCGCGCGGCGTTCCTGAGGCGACGGCTTACTAGGCCATCTAGGACGCGTTTCTGGCGTCATCATCTCACCGCCGAACCGTGCGTGGAAGCGCTGGGCATGTTCTTCTTCGGCGAAGCAGAATACATGGTGATGGACGCCACCGAGAAAGAACCCATGACCGCGCACACATAGTGACAGCCTCTCATCGGTGATGAAGCCGTGGACGATCGGGAAGTTGCGCCCGACGTATGTGGGCTCTGGCAAAGCAACTTGGTAGGGCCATCCCGTGTCTATCGCCGAGCTGCTGAGTTCGCCTTTCCGCCGCCCGCCGCCCATTCGGCTGCCTCTCCCCGATTTGCCAGCCCTGTCGGCCGCTGCTATGGCTGAGAACATAGGTGGAACATTGCGGAGGCGTTGGGAAGGGCATGGTGGACGATCTGTCGGAGCTGAGAGCGCGGGAGGATGAGGTCGCTCGGGAGTGGGAATGGCTCAACGAGGCGATCAACCTCGTGGCGCGATCGAGGGCAGAGGACGAGACGGACAACGCCTTCCGTCTGCTTCAGCAACAGGTCATGGCCGTGGGGCAGAGGCGTGTGGAACTGCGCTTGCGGATGGCTGCGCTCGAAGCGAAAGCCACCGTCCACCGGCTGTAGGAAGCGGAGCCCTCTGCAAGCCGTATCAGCGATCGACAAACGTCAGCGGTAGGGGCTAGGCTCGCTCTATTGCGATGACGGCGGACCATTGATACTGCCGATTGATAGATCTGAAGTCCTTCGGGACGCTTCGCACGAGTGGAGCTAGTAGGGATGCCATCCAAGGGCGGCGGGTCGAAAGGGCCTATGCAACGAAGCACCAATTCAATCGACCGAGCTATCGCCAAGCAGATCAAGCACTACAGGACGTTGGCCAACATTGACGTATCCGAGTGCGCCGAGAGGATCGGCATCGCGACGCAACAGCTTGAAGCCTTTGAGCGCAGTAAAGAGCGAGTGAGTGCTGCGCACCTAGTGCAGTTGGCGGCAGTATTCGGAGTGCCCGTAGCGGCATTCTTTGAGCGGCCCAAGGTTAGCCCTCAAGAGGCGGTTCGCGACAACGTCGTTCCCCTCGCTCCGTCTCGAAAGCGGCGAGCGAGCACTGGTGCTTTGGAGCGCCGCCTTGTGGAGAGCTTCAGGACTATCGAGAGCGAGAGCGATCGCCAGCTAGTAGTCGACATTGCCGCGAGGCTCGCGCGCGCGTGTTGCTCAGTGTCTGGGCGGTAAGCGCGGACGGGCTAAATGCCACCGCGCCTACCCAAGTGTTGAGCTGCGTTACAGACAGCGAATGTCTGTGCAGAGGCACCGGCACAAGGCTAGGTGCGGCTCGTCGTCTTCGGGCAGTAGGTGCTCTAGTGCAATTGCCTTGCGCTTCACGTCATCAATGCTGTGCCCCGAAGCGTCGGTAATTGACCAACACACTTCCAAGGCTTTGGCACTTAGCCCATCCATTGAGTGTTCGGCTGCTGCCAGAATGTCTACGGGCATGGGAGATTGAGCGTCTATCCAATCAGCGAGGTCTCGCATCTCTTGTTGGAGCGATAGCAGCCGCAAGTGAAGCTGCTCCAGGCGGTTTCGGTGTATCGCTGTTTCAGCATCGCCGCCGACACGATCGGTAGTGCAACTGATTGGTACGGCGTAATCACTCTCAAGACACGACATGAGATCCCCACGAATAGAACGCTATGACACCTTTCTGCGCCGTTGCCGGCTGGGGAAGAGTGAGACAAATTGAATAGCGGTCAATATGCGTCAAGGCATGGCTCGGTGCCCGCTTAGAGCGACAGACAGGAAAGAATGCCTATGATTGTGGCGCTTTGAGCATTACGCGACCCAAGGGCGTGGCAGTGAGTTATCCACAGCTTTCTCTGTCCTGCGGTGCAGCATGTAGCCACACTTCAGCAGGCACCACACACAGGGGCCTCTATCATGGCCAAGCGTGCACTCGATATCGCCAAGCTGATCTTTGAGGCAGAGCCCGATGCGTTCGCTGGCGATCCTGATGCCGTTGAGCGCGTGTCTCAGGCACTCGCGAAGATCAATGGTGCGCTGCTCGCTGCCACGCTCCTGCGACGAGGCGATGAGGCACTGGCAGATGCGGTGCAGAAGATCGCGAAGGCAGTCGAGCTAGAGGCGCGAGAGACGGCGAGCACGATGCTGCTTCTCCGGGATGATGGTGGCGACCCTCCAACGGACACGCTCAACTGAGCACGTCACCCACAGGGTTGTGTTCTCGCGATTGCGCCCCGATGCGTTGATGCTATCTTTCGAGGCATCATGGGATAGGTCGTCGGTTTCTTTCGCTCATTGCTCTTGCGTTCGTATTGCTCGCAGGAGGGTGCGCTTCAGCTCCACCTCCATCGGAAGGGCCACCTCCGCTCGCCACCTCTGCGTCTGCTCCGCCCGTGGTCGCACAGGTCTACGTCCCACCTCCGCCTCAGCAGCAGCAGCAGCAGCCGAGAGCACAGACGCAAGCGGCTCCACCTCCCGGTGCTGTCGTCATCGCGAAGCCTCCTCCGGTCACTGAGCCTCAGGCCGCTCCTCAGCAGAGGCCTCCACCGCCGAAGCAGCTAGAGGAAGTGCAGCCACCGAGAGGCCCACAGCTCACTGACCTCGCCATTGCGGCGCTCATCGTGAAGGCATCGCTGGCGACCTACTCAGGGAATTGCGCGTGTCCTTACAATACTGATCGGCGCGGGAGGGCTTGCGGTGCGAGGAGCGCCTATTCGCGTCCTGGAGGACGGAGCCCATTGTGTTACGAGCGCGATGTGCCTGCGGGGATGATTGCGGAGTGGCGGCGAAGGAATTCCGATCGACGAGGGGCACAGAGATGAAAACAGGCATCTTTGACCTTCGATTGAGACTGAGATGGATCTCCAACGCAGAGGATGCTGAGGTGGCTCTAGCGGAATTGGATGCATCAAGCGGCATCGATCGGGAGACGGAGTCGCTAGACGTTGATGATTGGAACTTCTTGCGGCTTCCGGATGAAGTGGCCAAGGAACTGGCAGAGTGGCAAGCTATGGGAGAGCCAAGCGGAATGAGTCCCCTAAAGGACATGACTTCTTGGCTTAAGTGGCGGGAAGGGAGAAGCTGAATGCGCGAGAGCCGTCACGTACCGCTGGTAGAGCCTGATGCTTCTGGGCACGATGACCGACGTATTTCATCGCGTGAGATCATTCGGTTCGTGGAGAAAGCGGATAGGGCAGAGCTTCGTGCGCGGGCATGGGCTACTGCGATACTGACTGCATCGGCTGCCGTGGCTGCAGTGACCACTGGACTGCTAGCTAATGACCATGTCGCAATGAGTGCGCTTGTATTCCTGGGCACATGCCTTGTCGTTGTGTGGCTGTTCGTCAAGGTTCGAGATTGGTCTGCCGGGAGAAAACTCTGGACTTCTCCTCCGGAGACATCATCCAGTGCAGCAAGGCAAATGGGCTCTGTCGGTCCGGAGCAGTAGACACACACATAGGGTACTTGTGGGCGAAGTGACCGGTCACAAAAGGACTGATGGCAGCGAGGGAGAGGGCCTTTGCATTTCGCATGAGTAGTGTCGCTCGGAGACACACGGAAGCGAAGATAAGAAAGCGTATCCCATCGTGGGCTCGCCGCTCGAAGGGCCTCAGCCGTTGCGACGCATCCTTCAACCGGCATACGAGCCGCGCCGCCCGATCTGGCCTAATATCGGCGACGACGAGCAGATCGAATTCTAATCGCGCTGGGTGCCGTCGCGGTCGAGCTTCTGCTCTATCCGAAACAGGCGCGTATCGATGCGGTCCAGTCGGGCCGACTGCTCGGCGATCGCACCGTGGATATCTGCCAGGTCCCGGCGAAGATTCGCAGCGGAGCTCTCGAGGATGCTCACGCGCGTCTTGATCTCTAAGACGTCACCCATGATGACGTCCAGCTTGGCATCAATCACCCGCAGCATGCGAGGCGTCAGCGTCTCATGATCTTCGGACATAACTCCACAATAGCTTTCAGAGAGCGCTTCGGGAAGCTCGGCCTCGACGCCCTAACTAGGACTCGGCGTTGGCCTGCGGGTTATGGCTCAGCTCAAGCGCATCGACCTTTTCGCAGACCAATCCTCGCATTTCGATCGCACGCTGATCTCGAGTTCGAAGCGGCGCGCGTAATCTTGTAGCGCAGGCTCAGAACGCGAGTTGTGCACCGTCCTTCCCCAAGAATCCCATTCGTTCTCGAGCTATCACGTGGGACTCGAAATTGAGTTTGGCGCCACTTTCGCTCGGCTGCTCACCATGAGCAGACCAAGTGTAGGAGGCGTAGCATGTCGGAACTCAACAAGTACGGCGTGGATGTCGAAGTGTGGGCAACGCAATCTTCAACCGAAAGGAGACGGCACTACAGTCGTTGGCACCGGCGTCTAGTCAAAAGTGATCCGCAGCGTAACGCTGAATTCATGGCCAAGCGACGAGCGCAACAGCGAAGGTACATGGAGAAGCTCAAGCGGGATCCTAGTCGGTACGGGGACAAAGTCACTTCCATCCGACGCTATCGCGGCGCGGATATCGCAAGGCCTGAATTCTTCGGCGTAACGACGGATCAATGGGCCAAACTGACGGCGCCTCAGAAGAGGAATTTTCTCAGGAAGTACGTTGCGCGAGTACAAGAAATAGATACCCAGAAGCCGAACGGTCATCATTCAGAGACCAATAGGTACGGCATTCGAGTGGACGTATGGCGTGCGCTCCCTGAAACAGAGAGGCGCTACTACAGCGCAAAGTATCACAAGATGGCCATTAAATCTGATCCGGTTCGGCGTGAAAAGTACAAAGAGGCGCGACGGCTCGCAAAACGGAGGCACTCACAAAAGCTCAAGGGCGATCCCGAGCGGATGGCAAAGTTGCGCGAGTACCATCGTGACTATCGACGTCGCAATTCGGAGCAATGTCGTAATCTTGGCCGGCAATACTCGCGAGCTTATTACTGGCGCAACGCTGAACATATCCGGGCCCAGACCCGAGAGCGCTATGATAACAATCGCATCGTCGCGCTCAGCCGGCAGAAGGAACGCAGGCAAAAGAACAAATCGGTTCGGGCTATCCGCTCGTCGCCCGGAAGAATCATTAGCCTCATCGAGCAGGCGATCTCGCGCAGTCTTCCAAATCATCTGCGCGAAGAGCTGATCGCTCGTATGAGACTTGCGATCCTGGACGGCAAACTAAGCATCAAAGATATTGCAAGAGAAGCGCGAAGCTTCTTGACCGCTTACAATCGAGAATTCGATACGTTCAAAACGCTATCACTCGACGCGCCGGTGCGAGGGCACGATCGTGGAACCTACATGGACCTGCTCGAAGATAAGGTTGATCAATAGGCAGCATCAGCGGTTTCGAGCAAGAGAGGCGATGGCAAAGAGGCCGAGAACGCCTAGCAAGGTTACGGCATAAGCTCGCTTCCATGCACCGTTCGCCTCAGTTTGGGAGACCGGAAGCGAGCATATTCCGTGAAACTCGCCAAGTGCTTCGAAGCCTTTGCCATCACCGGCGGCTCAGGCCCACAAGCGCTTGCGTAAGTCGCGCAGCTCTTTGCGCATCATAGTGAGGCCAACAGCCACATGATTGGCCGCTTGGGTATCGACATCACGGCGTTCGTTCATGTAGTCGGCGGCGTCGATGAGTAGGGCGAGCCGATCGAAGCCATCGACGTGCCGCTCGACCCATTCTACCGCTGCGACTACTGGCCCATTGCTCGTGCGCATTCGCTCGCGCCGCGACATTAGGCGCAAGCGGTCATCGTCAACCACGAGCACGCGCCGCCAACGACTAAACTCTGGCGCTACTCTCTTGAGCGCCTGCTTCTTGCTGGGCTTGCGAGTTGGTTTCCTTCGCGTGGATTTCATGGCCCCATGTCCTCCCCGTAAAAGGCAAGCCGGATCTGAACAAGTTGATCGCGGGAAAGATCCACGAGGCTGATCAGCGGCCCATCCGGGCCCTCATCTACGCGAGCAGATATCACCTCCAGCAAGGCGTGGAGGGCATAGATGTGATGCATTGCCTCGTAGGTCCGATCGTAGAGCACGTCGAGCGTGTCCGCTGCGCTTGCCGGAGCAACGACGTCTTGCCGATCGCAGAGCTCCCTGCTGATCTTATCGATGCCATCCAACATGTCGCCCAATGAGGCGGTTTCAGGCTCCTCGTCATCAAGGATCTTCGTATGCAGCAGTAGTTTTGCAGCTGTCGCAAGCTGCGATAGGCGACGCACGTCAGAGACGTACATGTCCATTTCCCGCCGGCGGACCGGATTCGGGATAGGCGTTAGAACGGCTGATCTCGGCATCACTCAACCCTCCCCACCGAACAGTGTGGCCCTTAGCTTCGCCGTCTCTGCGACGGTCATCGAGATGACTGGATCAAGTGCCCGGCAGACTCGCCGCACACCCTCGAGATCGTTGCAGTCATGGAAGGTGCGATGGATGATCTCCATGGCCTCCAGCAAACCTTCGATGTCAGTCAGGACGTGCTCTGTCTCAATGGCGTCGAATGTGCGCCCCGAGGACTTGTCTGCTTTCACCATGCTCAGGCCTCCTGCACGCTTTGGGGAGCAGCGAGCCGACGACCAAAGGAGTTGAAGGCATCCGTTTCCCGCTCGGCGGCGGTGATGAGGGTTTCGCGGGCCCAGGCGATCCGCTCGCGCTGGAGATCGAACACCCACTGCAGGGCATTGAGACCGGGCCAATTGCCCGGCGTATTGGCGACGATCGAGCTGCCGATCTCATAGAGGTGCTGAAGACGCATCAAATGCGTGTCCGCGGCCTCGATGCGGATCTGTAGCTTCTCGATGTCGGAGGGGAGGAAGGCGGCAGGGCCGGGGGAGGACCCGCCGCCTTCTTGGTGCCCGGTCGGCTCGGCGGCTTCGGTCGGAGACGGGACGGGGCGATGGGTAGGGCAACGCGCTGGGGACATGGGGACGCTCCACGCAACACAGCCAATAATTTGTGGCTGGCACCTAACTTTATGGGTATCGTAACCTTAGCGGTCCAAAATGGTGCTGTCAATCACGTAGATGGGTATGAGAACCAAATGCCAGTAAGTGGAAACCAAATCAAAGCGGCTCGAGCGCTGATAGGAATGGAGCAGTCCGAACTGGCAGAACGCGCTGGGGTCAGCATCAACACGGTTCGCAACATGGAAGCTGCCGGCGCAGATGAGGTTCGCGTGCGGTCCGACACGCTATTTCGCGTCCAGGAGGCGCTCAAGGCTGCCGGTGTGCTCTTCGTGGAGGAAAACGGCGATGGACCCGGTGTTCGGATGCGCAAGAAGTGACCAAAAGGGAGATAAGAGATCCGATCGAGGGGTCCGAACTACTTCGTTGGCCAGGGCTTAGGTTCCTGGCCGTCCGCAAGGACGGTCATTAGGCGACGGACGGCTAGCGACGGGATTGCGGGCTCTCGAGTTCCTCGCACCTCGCCGGCGTCAAAATTCACAATCATCGATCGCGAAAGGCCTAGAGCCTCGGCGGCCTGCTCTTGAGTCAGACCCACTTGCTTGCGCCAGCGCTTGAAGGCGGTCTCTTTTGCCATGACTGGTACATACCATGGCCTGTGGAAATGTGCAATGGCTGCACTTTCGACTTGATTGCGCAATCATTGCACATTATAAGAATTGAGGGACGAGCGGTCTGGTACACCGCCCGCCCCGATCAACCTCCCAGCCGTAAAGCGATCGGAGATCGACCATGTTTGAATCATATCACGGCCTCAGCGCCGATGACTACATCCGCCGCATCGACCGCATCATTTTGGCGGTTGGTTCCGTCATCGTGGCGATCGTCGTCGCCCTCATCTTCCAGATTGAATAGCCGGCATCGGCAGGGAGATATCGCGATGACGAGTCCCACCATCGTTGAGGACATCCTGCGTAAGGCAGAGACCGTCGAGAAAGACCTGCAACGCATTGGCGTCTTCTCCACCGGCGAGCGCATCGCCGTCGCTCTCGTGCTCGATCAGCAGGACCTGCTGGACTACGGCACCATGCTCGAGTCCGTCGAGCGTCTCGGCGACGACTGGTTCAAGGCCGCGCTGATGGCCCAGCGGATGCGCAGATAGCTGGCGCAGCGACTAGCCCTCCTCGAAGTAGGAGGGCCTTTCCCTGCAGCAGCAGGCGGCCCCGAACGGTGTTGGACGCACCGCCCGAGGCCTGATCGACCACCTTGTGTCACCAAGGAGACCGACTATGCATTCGCCTAGCATTCCTGGGCGCGGCCTCGCAATCCTCGCGGGTACCGCTCTCTACATCGGCAGCCTCTCCGCCCTCTTCGGCGAAGATCTGCTCAACTGGTCCAACTGGACCGCAAAGCACTACGAAGTTCTGGTTGCCTCACTTGGCACCATGGCCTTCGGACTGTTGTTCAAGTACTCGAAGCGGGCCCACATGTGGCTTGCAGCATTCGGCTTTGCCATGCTGTTCGTCGCCGGCACCTGCCTCGTGGTTTACAAGTCGATCGGCCGCCAAGCGACTGCCATCACCACGCAGTCGACATCGGCCGAGGACACGAACAGCCTCATCGCTGCGAAGATGACTGACCTCGCGACCTCGAAGCAGCGCCTCGAGGATGCCGAGAAAGAGGTCGACTACGAGCAGAAGGGCCGGCCGGATCGAAAGACTGGCAAGCCCACCGTGAAGCCCGGCTGTGGCGATCGCTGCAAGGATTGGAAGCGTCGCGCTGATGAAGTCCGCAGCCGCGTCAAGGAACTCGAGAGCGACATCAAGGCCCTCGGGCCGCGCCAGGTCGCAGCACCCGAGGCGGAGACGTTCGCCCAGATCATGGCGATCATCTTCGGATGGCCCGCCGCCGCGGTGAAGGTGCTCGCGGTTCTGCTCTTCCCGATCGCCTGGACCCTGTTCCTTGAGTTCGGCTCGATATGGTGTTTCGAATACGGCTTCGGCTTCAGCAAGTATCCGCCGGCAGCAAACTCCGACGTTGCCAGCAAGCTTGCCGGAGCCGCGACCTTGTCGGACAGCGATCCGCCGAAAGGTGGCCGGAAAACTTCAACCTTGCCGGCAAACTTGAAGACACGGACGTTGCCGGCAAATGTCGTCCCGATCCGCGGCAAACATCCAGTGATTTCGGCTCTGGAGGTTGCCGGCAAACATCTCAGCAACGAAGAGCTTGCCAAAGCCATGGGCTGCTGTGGCGGCGAGGCAAGCAAACGTCGCAAGGAGGTCGCCGACCTGATCGATCAGTACCGGCAAGGTCATTGCATCATGGTCGGGCTCAAGAGCTGGCAGCGAGCCACAGCCTGACGCGACTCAGCTTCCACCGCTTATACGCCACCGGCGCTGCGCGTCTGGTGGCTTTCGACTGCGCCGTGTCCAACGCCTTCAGCTCGCAGAAAGCCTGCGCCGATCCCTGCGCATCGAGACCGGCGATCGGCCGGCCTGTCGGAGTCTGAGATCGAAGTTTGGTTGACAGGGATTATGTTCCGAAAATACTATATAGATGGTTCCACTAGATGGAACGGATAGGCCACGCATAAAGATGGCCTACCGGAGGAATGGATGGTTCAAGACGATGCTGGTGTGCGCTCGATCGAGCGCGCGGTTGCGATCCTCAGAGAAATTGCTGCGGCGCCGTTGGAAGGCTGCAGGCTCTCCGACTTGGCCGAGGCAACCGGGCTCGGTAAGGGGACGACGCATCGTCTTATGCAAACGCTCGTGAGGGTGGGTTTTGCTTGCCAAGACGGAGCTGGCGGCCGGTACTACCTGGGATATGAGCTTGCCCGACTAGGCCAAGCTCAGGGGCGCTACGACATCGCCGAGCACGCTCGGCCTGCTCTATTGCGCATCGCGAGGGAGACGGGCGACACCGTTTTTATCTCAGTTCGCGAAGGCCACGATGCCATTTGCCTGGATCGGCAAATCGGCGACTATCCTATCAAGACGCTGACCCTCAATATCGGCGACAGGCGCCCGCTGGGCGTTGGTGCCGGAAGTCTCATGCTTCTCGCAGCGCTATCGGATGCCCAGGCGACCGCGGTCATTGCAGCGAACGTGGGCAAGCTCGAGACTTACCCCCGGTACTCTCCAGAAATCCTACGCAAGCTCGTGCAGCGCACGAGAGCCGACGGCTACGCCTATAACGATGGCCGCGTGTTGCGTGCGATGAGTGCAGTCGCGGTGCCCGTCAAAGATGCGACGGGCAGCGTTATTGCTGCGCTGAGTGTGGCCTCGATCGCGCAGCGCATGACCAAGAAGCGCATTTCCATGATCGTCAAGCTGCTCGAGCACGAAGCCGCACAGCTGCGGCACGTGCCGGTAAGTGTGCGCCAACAGGGAGAAAGTGTCTGATGGCAAAGGCTGGTACCAGCCATAACCTCGATGTCGATCGTTATCTCGGTCAGCTCCGGGAGATGCATCGGATAAGAGCCTTTGAGATGGCGGCTCTTCAGGCCGTTGGCCAGAAGCTCGTCCTCGGTGCAGTGCATCCCTCCGTTGGTCAGGAAGCCATCTGCGTCGGGGTTTGCGAGAACTTGCGGCGCGATGATCTGCTGCTCTCGACGCATCGCGGACACGGGCACACCATGGCCAAGGGCGCCAGCGCCGCAGCCATGATGCGCGAGTTGCTCGGGCGCACGGGAGGCACCAACCACGGCAAGGGCGGCTCTATGCATATTGCCGACTTCGATGTCGGCATGCTCGGCGCGAACGGTGTCGTCGCGGCCAACATCACCATTGCCGCCGGAGCTGCGCACGCGATCGCGCTCAAGGGTGACGACCGGATCGTTGCCTGCTTCTTCGGCGACGGCGCGATCAATCGCGGCCCGTTCCTCGAGGGACTGAACTGGGCGAAGGTCTATGGACTGCCGGTGTTGTTCGTCTGCGAGGACAATCGCTACTCGGCGACGACGAAGACTTCGGCGATGACATCGGGCACGGGCGCCGCCGAGCGCGCGCGCAGTCTTGGGATGCTCGCGCGCGAGATCGACGGAAACGACATTGTCGGCGTCGATCAGACGGCGCGCGAGATGGTTGCCGAGATCCGAGCAGATCGCCAACCGCAACTTCTCGTGGCGAGCACGTATCGGCTGCTCGGACATGCGGGCGCTGATCGCGGGCTAAATTATCGCTCAGGTGACGAGGTCGATGCGCAATGGGGGCATGAGCCCATCAGCCGCTGCGCTGCGTTGCTGAAGGCGGCTGGCGTCAAGGATGCAGTACTGGCGTCAATCCAGCAGGAAGCCGAAGCGGAAATGCAGGCCGCGCTTGAGGAGGCGAAGGCCGCGCCGTGGCCAGCGCCCGAAATTGCGTACGACGACGTGCAGGATGTCGGCGCGGAGATGTGGAGCAAGCGCTGTGGCTGAACTGAGCTACCTTGAAGCGTCGAAGCAGGCAATTGCCGAGGAAATGCGCCGCGACCCGATGGTTTGGGCACTCGGTGAAGACCTGGGCCGCGGCGGCGTCGCCGGACAGTACAAGGGGCTGGTCGATGAGTTCGGCCCCAGACGCATCGCCGACACGCCGATCTCCGAAGCAGCGATCATGGGTGCCGCGGTAGGCGCAGCGATGCTGGGCACTCGGCCCGTAGTGGAGATGCGCTTTTCGGACTTCGCGCTGTGTGCGGTCGACGAACTTGTCAATCAGGCCGCCAAGGCCCGCTACATGTTCGGAGGCCAGGCGCGCGTTCCGATTGTTGTTCGCGAGCCCGTCGGTTTGCGCGGTTCGGCCGCCGCTCAGCATTCACAGTCGCTTGAGGCTTGGTACGCTCATATTCCAGGCCTCGTCGTAATCATTCCATCGACGCCTGCGGACAACAAAGGACTGCTCAAGGCCGCAATCCGTTGCGACGACCCTGTCGTCTACATGGAACACAAGGGCTTGTGGGCGCTCAACGGCGAAGTACCCGACGATAACGACTATCTCGTTCCGATCGGTAAGGCGCGCACGGTTCGCCAAGGTGGCGATCTTACCATCGTAGCTTGGTCGGCGACCGTCCACACAGCCACGGAAGCGTGCACGCAGTTGTCTGCGGAGCACGGCATCGAGGTCGACCTCATCGATCTGCGAACCTTGTGGCCATGGGATGTCGAAGCTGTACTCGAAAGCGTCGATCGCACCGGCCGACTTCTCGTCATTCACGAAGCCGTCAAGACCGGTGGTTTCGGCGCCGAGATTATCGCCACGGTCGCGGAGCACGGCCTGAAGCTGAGAGGGCCGCTGCGCCGGCTCGGTGCGCCGCGCGTACCTATTCCCTATTCACCCCCGTTAGAGAACCTCATGAAGATCACACCACGACAGATAGTCGAAACGGTAAAATCGCAGGTTCAGGCCTAGACCCATGAAAAATTCGACGATGACCGGCGGCGAAGCCATCGCCCGCATGCTTGTGGCCCATGAAATCGGACCGATGTTCGGCATGGGCGGCTTTCAGCTCCTGCCATTCTACGATGCCGCGAGAAGGCTCAACCTCAAGCACTACCTGATCAACGACGAGCGCTGCGGCGTCTTCGCTGCCGATGCCTACGGCAAGATCAGCGGCCGCGTGGGCGTATGCGATGCGACCCTCGGGCCCGGCGCGACGAATCTCGTCACCGGACTTGTTGAAGCGTTGAACGCGGGTACGCCTCTCGTCGCGCTGGTGGGCGATTCTCACCGTCGCCACTCGTGGAAGAACATGACGCAGGAAGCACGCCAGGCCGAAATCCTGCGTCCGGCGTGCAAGGAGGTGATCCGCGTCGAGGATATCGCGCGCATTCCGGAGCTGGTTCGCCGCGCCTTCGTCGTTGCGACTACCGGCCGGCCGGGCCCGGTTGCGCTCATTGTGCCGGAGGATATCTGTCACGACTTCTATCCCTTCGAAGATGCGGAGTTCGCGGTCAGCCCGCAGCATCGCAGCATCCCGGCCATTCGCTGTCGTCCGGCTTCCGCGGATCTCACCCAGGCCGCTGAACTGCTGGCGGCCGCGCGCAAACCGATCATGCTTTGCGGTGGTGGCGTCCATCTGAGCGGCGCCGCCGAGCAGGTGCAGGCCTTTGCCGAGGAGAACGCCATTCCTGTGGCGCACACACTGACCGGCAAGGGCGCGGTGGCCTGCAACAGTCCGCTGAGTGCCGGCTTGTTTGGACGCTATGACCGCATCGCGAACCCGCTCGTGGCGGAAGCGGACTGCATTTTCGTCGTCGGTTGCAAACTCGGTGAGATCGCGACCAAGCGCTACAGTCTGTTCCCTGCCGGCAAGCAGATCATCCACCTGGATATCGTCGCGGAAGAGTTCGATCGCACGACGACACCGGCTCTGCGCCTGTGGGGAGACGTTCGCGAGACACTGAGCGAGCTACGGAGCTTGCTTGCGGACAAGGCGCCGGACCTGCGCTGGCAGCGCGGTACCTACATCGCCGATGTGGCCGAACGGATGCGCGTTTGGCGCAGCTCGGTCGAAGAAAAGCTCAACTCAGCCGAGAAGCCGATCTCGATGGCTCGGTTGATGAACGAGCTGAACAGCCGCCTTCCCGCGGATACAATCCTTATCGCCGATGGCGGATTCGCTGCGCATTGGGGCGGCCTCCTCTATGACACCAAGAAGCCCGGGCGTGGATTCGTTCCGGATCGCGGGTTTGCCTCGATCGGCTACGGCGTTCCCGGCGCCATCGGTGCGCGGTTTGCGGCAGGCGATCGCCCCGTCGTCGCGCTCACGGGTGACGGTGGCTTCAACATGGTGATGGGCGAGCTCGAGACGGCCGTTCGACTCGGCTTGAAGTTCACGATCATCATCGTCAACAACGCCGCATCGGGTTACGTGAAGGCGCTTCAGCACCTCATGTACGGGACCGGTAACTACCAATCCTCCGATCTGGTCGAGGTGAACTACGCGCGTGTCGCCGAGGCGATCGGCTGTCGCGGTATTCGTGTGGAAGAGCCTGGCGACCTTGGAACAGCGCTCGCCACTGCACTCGCGACGGACGGCAAGCCAACCATCATCGATGTCGTCGTGACGCGCGACCCTGCGCGAATGCTCCCCGGCGTGGATAACAGAACGGTCACTGTCCAGAAGGGTGATCGCGTCGCCTGATCGAAAGCAGATAGTCGGAGATATCAGCACATGACGATAACGGAAAACTCGGCGCCCGAAGTGCGTCAGCCGTCTGGACGCGTAGCCGACAGGGTTGCTCTCGTTTTTGGCGCCGGCTCATCGGGGCCGGGCTGGGGCAATGGCAAGGCTGCGGCATTCCTCTATGCGCACGAAGGCGCGAAGGTGATCGCAGTAGACCTCCAGAAGGCGCGCGCCGAGGAGACGGCGAACATCATCCGCGCGCACGGCGGCGTATCCGAGGCACTCGAGGCCGATGTCACATCTGGGGAGAGCGTTCGCGAGACGGTCGAGGCCGCGAGCAAGATGTTCGGCCGCATCGATATCCTGCACAACAATGTCGGCATCACCCGTATGGGCAGCATCGTCGATGTATCGGAGGAGCAGTGGCACGAAGTCGTCGATGCTAACCTGACCGGTACATTTCTGACGTGCAAACACGTCATTCCCTTCATGCTCGCGCAGAAGAAGGGGGCAATCGTGAACATATCGTCCGGCGCATCGCTGCGTATCAACCAGTACCCTTATGTTTCATACTCCGTTGCCAAGGCCGGCGTGAACCACCTCACGAGATCCATTGCCGTGCAGTACGCACGTCAAGGAATTCGCGCCAACGCCGTTTTGCCCGGTTTGATCAATACGCCGATGGTGTACGCACAGATCTCCGGTCAGTACGCGAGCATCGATGCGATGGTTGCAGCCCGCGATGCGGCGAGCCCGACCGGCAAGATGGGGCGCTCGTGGGATATCGCCTACTCGGCGTTGTTCCTCGCATCCGACGAGGCGCAGTACATCAACGGTGTGTGCCTTTCGGTGGATGGAGGCAAATCCGCTCAATCGAGCTAGTCGAAGTTCTGGACGTGGCGTGACGAGGCAATTCGTCAGCCGAGAACAAAGCACAGGGAGAAGACGATGCAGCCGAAATCCAGAGTCCGAAAAATTCGAGCCGGGTTTGCAGCCCTTCTGGCAGGCCTGATGGTCTTCACGCTCCTGCCGACGGCGAGCGTGGCGCAGCAGGTACGTCTGCGGCTGGTGACATTTGCGACGCCCAATACGCATTGGCATCAGACCGCCACGCGATTCAAAGAATTGGCGGAGAGCAAGTCCGGCGGCAAGATCCGGATGACGCTCGATCACTCGGGCGCGACGGGGGATTGGCCCCAGGTCATCGAGGCGGTTCTCATCGGGACGACGGACGTCGTGCTCGAGAGCATCGGTACGCTGGATCGCTACACGACGATCGCCGGAGTCGAGTCCTATCCCTATCTCGTCAAGGACATCGAGCACTTCAAGAAGGTCTATTACGGCCCGATCGGGAAAGAGCTCTTCAAGGCCATCTCGGATAGCAGCGGATTTCACATCGCTGGCGCGGCCTATCGCGGCGCGCGACATCTGAGCACGAGCAAGCCTGTCGCGAATGCCGACGAGCTGAAGAACATCAAGATCCGCGTTCCGCCGCTCAAGATGTACCGCCGGACGTGGGAGCTGCTCGGCACGAGTGTTGTGCCGATGGGCGTGGATGAACTCTTCACGTCGCTGCAGCAAAAGCTCGTGGACGGTCAGGAGAACCCCTTGGAGGTTCTGATCCGGCAGAAGTACTACGAGGTGCAGAAGTACGTCGTCGAAACGGCCCATATCATGGGCGCCTACACCTTCATCTTCTCGAAGACACGCTTCAACTCGCTATCCGAAGAGTACCGCAAGCTTCTCGTCGAAAGTGCCGAGCAAGCGACGCTCGAAGCGACCGAGCGCATGGTCAAGACGGAAGAGTCGTTGAAAGCGGACCTCATCAAGCTCGGCATGGAGTTCAAGCCGATCGATCGTGCCGTGCTCCAGGCGAGGTTGGCACCACTGCCCAACGACTTCCCTGAACTCGCCGCATGGGTGAAGCGCATTCAGGAATCCGCAAAATGAGCGCGACCGAGCGTCAAGCACGCTTCAAACGCCTCGCTCAGCGCGCTGAGCGTGCCATCGAGGTCGTGAGCGGCCTGCTGATGCTTGTCATCGTGATCTGCCTCCTATGGCAGGTGTCGGGGCGCTACCTCTTCGGTCGCGCTCCGTCATGGACCGAGGAGCTCGCGACTATGCTCATGATCTGGGTGGCGATGCTGATGGCTGGCGCCGTGCTGCGGCGTGGTAGCCACATCACCGTCACCACACTCATCGACAATGTGGGAGGCGCCACCAGATGGTGGCTTCTCCTCCTTCGCGATCTCATCGTCGTCACGTGCTGCGGGTTCCTCGTCTGGCACGGCTATCGCTATGCCACCCTAATGGGCGTGAAGGTGACGCCGGCCTTAGAGATATCTGCAACCTGGACGTACATCGCACTGCCGATCGGCATGGCGTTCGTCATCGTGATGCTCGTGGTTTCTCGGCTTACTGGCGCCCCGTTCGCCAGCGAGCGCGACATTTCGGAGGCCGAGAAAGATGATTGGTGATCATATGATCGAGATCGTTGTTGCTGTTCTCGTTCTGACACTCGTCCTTGGGGTGCCGGTTGTCTTCTCGCTGGCGACTGCGGCACTTGCGGGCGTATTGATCCTCGAATCCATCAACCCGGCCATCATGCCGCAACAGATGCTGCAAGGCATCAGTCGGACGACGCTGCTCGCAATTCCCTGCTTCTTGCTCGCGGGCGATATCATGACGGTGAGCGGGATGACCGACCGCCTCATTCGCCTTGCCAACGGTCTGTTCGGACGCTTTCGCGGCGGCCTTGCGTACTCGAACGTATCCGCTTCCGTGCTGATGGCCGGCGTTTCCGGATCGGCCATTGCCGATACGAGTGCGATCGGCCGCGTCATGATTCCCGCCATGATCAAGGAGGGCTACGGCCGCGGCTTCTCCGCTTCGCTGACTTCGACCGTAAATCTCATCGGTCCCATTCTGCCACCGTCGATCACCTTCATTCTGATCGGTGTTCTGGCGGAGTTATCGATCACCCGGCTTTTTCTGGCAGGGGTCATTCCCGGCTTGCTGTTCGCGGTTGTGATGGCCGTTGTCGCCGGGCGCATCAGCATCGCGCGCAACTATCCCATTCACGGCCGCGTGTCGGGGAAGGAGATTTGGATACGCTTCAAGGCCGCCGGCTTGGCCCTGGCGATGCCAGTTCTAATCGTTGTCGGCCTTAGGTTCGGCATCTTCAACGTAACGGAATGCTCGGCTTTTGCTGTCGCCTATGCATTCTTCGTCGGAGGGTTCGTCTATCGAACGCTGACGCCGAAGCTGATGCTGGAGGCGCTGGTCCGCACGGCAAACACGACGGGCATCATCTTCGTGATCCTTGCGGGCGCACAAGCACTGGCTTGGCTGCTCGCTTACGAGCACGTGCCTCAGGTGGTTGCCGAGCTGATGCTGACGCTGACAGAGAACCCGTGGATTATCCTGCTCATTCTCAACGTCTTCCTGTTGCTGGTTGGTACATTCATGGAGCCCGGCCCGTCGATCGTCATCCTAATTCCCGTGCTCTACCCCGTAGTCAGCCACTTTGGCATCGATCCGATTCAGTTTTCGGTGGTCATGGCGATGAACCTCGTCATCGGCATCATTACGCCACCGGTTGCGGTATCGCTGGCCATAACAGGATCGATCGCCAAATGCCCCAGCAGCGAGCTGATCCGCGAACTCATGCCGTTCTTCCTGGCCGCGGTGTTTGTCGTGCTCCTGATCAGCTACATTCCGCAACTGTCACTGTGGCTGCCAAATTTGGTCTTAGGGCCCGGGTAGCTCTCGACCGCATCTGGGCGCCTTGATTGGTGGAACTATTGCTCGTGAAAGCGACTGACTATGTCCAAGGCGCGCGGGCGCGGCTCGCGCGCCTGTTAGCTCTTTGGTCCCCTCGCCGGCCGAGCCTGCCTGTCTTCTTATGCGCATAAACGACTTCGGGAGGCGCGCCGCTTTTCAGTAGCGCCTCCATAATGTCCCTGTCGAACTCGTCGGGGTCCATCTGCTTCGGCACGTCACTCTTCGGATCGAAGAACACGGGATCATTTGGCCCTGGATCCCGACCGAACTTCTTGCGAAACGCTTTAAGCTGCTTGCGCCAGGCGCGCATCGCCATCTGCTCAAGGTTTTGCGTACCAGAGCGCTTGCGCTTCATGGGGTACTATTCCAGCTCAGCCAACGCCTGCTCATGGCGCAGGTTGATGTTGAGATCGCCATCGATGCTGGACAGGCGGGGATGGATATAGGGAGCTGCCGCCCTCGCCATCTCATCGCGCGATCCACCTTTGCTCCGGCGCCTTCGTGGTGTCGGGGATTTGCTTTTCTCCCTTGCCCTCAGCGGCTACGATAATCCTTTTTTTGGAGGGATTGGCATGGAGTGGTCAGCGTGGGCATTGGTAGGACTGGCTGTGTGGGCTGCGGTAGTGGGGCTGTACTTCGGTCATCGGGTTAACACAGCCTTCGCCGAACTCAACCGGTTAGAGATTGCTTCTGAAGAGAAGATTGCTCAGCTATCTCAGAAGATCGACGATCTCAAATTCACAGTGCAGTCGAACCACGATCGTATTTTCGCTCTTGAGCACCCTGAACTTGCCGGATCGCTGCGCCGATCGGGTGTTCCTGACAGAAATCGTCGCCCTCTCGCCAGTTTTGACTGATGGAATCGTGTGGCATCAATGGTGCTCAAGCGTCAGGCTTTCCGGTGCCCTCACCAGATCCAATCATCTGCCAGAGCTTGGCAAAGGAATCTCCGACGTCGTGCTTCAGCTCGGTTTTCCGACCGTACTTCTTCGGGTTGAGTCGCTCGATGATCCACTGACGGGTCTCGATGCGGACCTTGGAGCGCTGAACGTGCTCGTAGTTCAGCGTCGCGGGCATATCTTCACCTTCGCCGTTGGTGCGCTTGATCCAATCGTTTGAGCGATCGTCAGCAATTTCGACAGTCTCGTCGGCCCAGAAGTCGGCCTGGACGTCGCGCGCTCGCGCATATTGATTCAAGAACTCGCTCTTATCCTCATCCATAAGCCAGCTCGTAACCGTGCTTCGCGACGGGATATGAGGATCTTGGCAGATGCGCATAAGCGTCTCGCCATTGGCAATGCGCTCGCAGATCTCCGCGGCGAGCTCAGAAGTGTACCGGTGCGGCCGACCGCCGGCATTCTTGGTGCTGGCTGATTTCTGGCTGTGTGCACCTGAGCGCGACCCGGTGCTTGTCTTGGTCTGATTGCTCTTTGATGTGTCTTGCAGCATCGAATGCCCCTGCTCTTGTTTCATTCAGCCGTCACTTTTCGCCGATCGCCTTCGTTGCGGCGATTCACTGCATCGAAAACGAACTGAGGAAAAGCGTCGCCGTCTGATGCCTCGATGGCCCGCTGTTGGCCTCCGCGCATGATCGTGCCGATGAAGCGAGAGATGCTTTGCCTCTGCGCTGCGCTGTGGTTCCTTTGAGCTGCGAACATGAACAGAGCGTTGGCCACCTGATCACGCGAATGCCCCTGCTGGATGAGCATTTCCGCAGCATCACGCGCAATGCGCATGCGGCGTTCGTCGAGCGCCCCTCCGAGCAGAAAGTTGCCAATCCGGTAGGCGCCCTCCACGGCGTGACCATACACGCCGCGCTTTCCGAGTTCTCTCGCGGTCTCTGTGCGATCCGCTGCATTCGGAAACTCTCTCTGGGCTTGCAGCCTCCCAGCTGTGGCGCTGTTTTGGGTTACTGCCTGCCGCGTCTGGTCGAACACAGTTTCTGCATCAAGGCGACGCGTTAGATCGCCAGCGGCTTGGGGACCGGCGAGAATGTCGATCTTCTCGCGGGCGTAGTCCGACCCGAGCTTTGACCGCGCTGCGGCCGCTGCATTCTCACCGTGGGCAGTCGATGCGTTGCCCATTATCGAGCGAACCTGATCGCGAGCGCCGAGCATATGAGCCGCGGCCTGGGGCGGGTTCATGCCTCCACGCGGCGGTTGCCCCACGCCAAACAGCTCGGCGCGAAGCTGGTCAGGCGACAGTTGACGATCGAACACCGTGCGGCCCTGATCGGCGGCCTCGCGCATCTGGAAATCTTCTGCCTCGAGGCGCCGCGCTTGCGCCCAGGGGCTATTCTGCGGTGCGCCAGGGCTCAGCGCCTCGTCGACATCCGTCCGCAGACGGCGAGCCCAATGTCCATAGACGCGCTGATCGTTCGCCGATGCCGTACGCGGGTTGCTCAAGCCGTCCAGCGCACGCTTCAGGTAGTCCCATTCGGTCGCATTTGGAACGCGGGTGATCTCATAGGTGCCGTCTGGGAGCTGGCGCGCGAAAAATTGGCGAGGCCCTGCTGCCGGATCGAGTGCAGCGTATCGAGCTGCTTCGCGAATGACGGCTGGTTCATGCTGAGCAAGCGTCTGCAACGTGTCGTCGAGTTGTTGCGTGAACGGCACGGGGTTGTTCTGGAATTGGTCGCGATGGGGGCGCGCCTGTTGTGCGTAGGCGCGTCGCGTCGCCTCCAGCGTCTCAGGCATGTTCACCGCTGGCCTTAGCGCCTGGTCAACGTCGGCCGAGATGCGCCCCGCTGCGTCCTGACGGCGGGTGTGGAGGGCATCGCGGATCATCTGCTGGCCTTCGCCGGGCTGATTGGCGAGCGCCGACGCCTGGCCGCGCATGTTGGAGCCCATGTCGGCCAACATGCCTTCAGGCCCGAGGTCGGCGGCCTGTTGCTGGTAGCGCGCAGCAAGCCCGTCGTCGGTGGTCGACCGCGTCAAGGCGTTCACAGCGCCGCGCTCGTACTGCTGCAGGGGCGCGGGACGGCCTCGGAACAAATCTCGGCCGGCGCCAATCACATGACTGGCGCCGCGAGAGACCGGCTCCGCGATAGGCCCCAGCACAACGCCGACGCCAGCTCCCTTAGTCGCCTCGAGTGCTCGGTCTTCTAGGCCTTCCCCCTGCCCGGCACCGTATAGGGCGCCATAGCCAAGCCCTGTGATCGCAGCGTTGACCATCCGCGGGATCATGGTCACGCCGCGAACGGCCTGGACCACCGGCGTGACCGGCGCGGACAGCACGCCGCCGGCAACCTTCTCCAGGTCAGCCGTCGTCACGTCGTATTCGGTGCCGGGGACGCGGAATGCTTTCGCCGCTTCTTTGTCCAACGCCTCGTCAGTCGCGGCCTGATAGGCCATCGCCTCGTCATATGGAGCTCCGGCAATGCCACCAGAGATTTTGTGCAATCCCGACGACGTGATCGCATTCGCTTCGTCAAGCCAAGATCCGACCACAGTCCCGCGCGTCATGTTGCGCACGCGATCAGAGAGGAATTGACCGGTATCACCGTCCTTGCGTTCCTTTTTTACCCAGGTCGCCGCCCAAGCCTTGTTTGCCGCCTTGCGCTGTTCCGGAGGAAGCTGGGCAATGTCGGCGCGAACCTTCGCCATGGGCTGGCCGAAATTAATGCTTGCCGGCGCATTGACGATTGCGTCCTTTGCCCATGCGGGCGTCGACGGATCAGTGCTGGCCGTTTGAGTAATAGGATCGTCTCTCCAGCCCATCAGTTTTTCCTCCGGAGCGAGCCATCCGGCGCAAGGTACTCAGTGCCGGACGCAAGAGCGTTGTAATCGGCGTCATTTTTGACGGATGGCTTGGCCGTGGACAGTTGAGGAGATGCGAACGTTGATGCTCCCTCGCCACCTCCTGTCCGTTTCGGGGCAAACATATCTTTCAGATCGCCGAACAGCGGATTGGCATTGGCCCACTTGTTCACGTGCTGCTCGAAGCCCCTCATTGTGCCGTTGGATCCAACCCAGTCGGCGGCCATTTCGGCGATCTGAATTTTCCGCTGCTCGATGCGCTTGAGAATTTCGACCATGAGACGGTTGCCGGCCGGGCTCTTGTCGATGCCGGGCTGAGACGCAACGAGGAAGTTTCTGTCGGCGTCTGACAGGGCACCAGGCATGCCCATGCCACCATCAGGGTTGCGCATCAGTAGCGCCATGCGATTTTGAATGGACGTCAGAAGCTCAGCCGCGCCGAGCGTCTCGGCCTTACCGATGCCGAAAGACTGACCGATGCTACGCAGCTTCGCTTCGTATGGCGCAAGGGCGCCTGTTCCGAGGTGAGAATTGCGATTGTATATCTCGGCGGCTTCGGCCACCACATCCAGGTTGGCGATCTGCTCGCGCGCGAGAGAACCGCCATTGATCAGCTTACCGTACCTCTCCGCTTCCTGCGCAGCGAGCTTCTTGGCGAACTCCGACTCGTGCCGCTGATCGATATTGACCTGCGTCCGACCGGACTGCTTCTGCTCACGCATCCACTCACCGAGCGTGAGGTGCGGGCCCGGCTCGCCTCGCGCATTGCGCTGCTGAACGTCGAACATGTAGTTCCGCATCGACTCTGTCGGATCTGGCTGCTTGAACTTCTGCGTGAGCACGGCTTTCATCACGTCGGGATTGCGCACCGTGAACTCGGCGTCTTCTGGCGACATGCCCTGACGGAGCAACCAGTCATAGGTCTTGTTCTGCGAGAGCTCGAGGCGCTTGCGATCGCTCTGGCTGGAGACAAGCTTGCCGATCGGAGCCGCAATTCCGCCCATGCCCTGCAGGAGCCCGCCGAGATAATCCGAGCCCGAAGGTTCATTGGAGAAATCAGGGCGCTGCCGCGCGCGCTGCGGCGTGACAGCGCCCGTCTGTATCGGAGAGCTAACCGGCGCTGGGTCACGAAAGCTACTGCTCGGCAGTGTCGAAACGCCGGCATCGTGGGGCTTGAAGCTGGCGCCGGCACCGTACTGTGCAAACAGATTGCCGAGCATCGATCCGGCGGGGAACTCGGCGCCGCCCGTGGCGCGGCGCTCGTGGATCTTCGAAAGATCGCCCGCTGTTGGCTCGACGGCTGGCGGAGGTAAGGGCGCTGGATTGGCGGGTCTCTGCTGTGTTTCGCCCGTCTGGCGCTGCGGACCGCCAAGCTTCAGCAAGCCCATGATGTCGGCCTCGGTCATCTCCGAGCCGGGGTTGTTGCTCCAGCTGAGGTGCTGAGCCTTTGCCCAAGGCGTCTGACCTGCATTCATAAGATCGTCGAGAAGGGCCATGGCCTCAGTCCTTGATTGCAATCATCACGTCGACGTAAGCCACAGCGAAATCCATGGCACTGCCCGTGAAGCTGTGCGTGTGTGATCCGCCGCCACCAGCAGCGGAGGAAAGACCAACACTGGCTTCGTTATCAACGCCGGACATCACGTAAGTAGACGAAGAGCCGCCAAAATTTCCGTGCCTAGCGGCGCGCTGGCTGCCGCCAATCGCTTGGACGTTGTGGGAAGCGTCAGCCAAGGTCCAATGCCTATGACTGGGAATTTGCGCTTCGGTGAGCGTCGTACCGCCGACCGTGCCGCTGGGTGTGCGCGATGCAAACACCGATGTGAAGGCTGTCGATCCGCCGGAACCAGGCGTGCCGGACACAACGCGCAGCGCCTTGTCGTTGTGGGCCGTGTCCTTCGTCCATCCGACTGGCGCGCTCGCTTGCGCGAACAGCATCTTTGTCCCGGATGGGATCTCCGAGAACCCAGAAGCCATCATCAGCAGCCACTCGTCGGTATTGGATCGGTAAACGGCGATGTAGGCCGATCCCAGAACGACCTTGCCTGCTGGAAGGCTCGCGCCCGTGAACATCCGCAAAGGCTTGTCACCTCGGCCGTCGACGTTGAGCGTTGGGCCTGCGCTGTTCGTCGCATGAGCGCGAAAGGCGACCTTCATGCCGTCTATAAGAGACGGATAGTTTTGTCTCGATGTGATGGTGTAGGCACTTCCTGAGCCGCCGGTATCGAGCATTCCCGCGGTATCATTGCGATACTTGGCAACGGCGGCCATCATGCCGCGCATGGAGTTGTTCACCTGCGATGGCGCCATGCCCTCGCGCGCATTGATCGTCGGATCTGCATCGTCGTTGTCGACTGCGGTCTCCGACCAAGTGTACATCGTCATGTTTGTCTTCCTTTGTGTTGATAGAGCTGCTCCCAACTCGCGAGTCCGAACTCATTGAGTGTCGTCTGGCCTGCATTGAGAAGGTCGGCGAGCATCACCATGTCAGATCTCCAATCGCGAGCATCAAGGCGTTCAAGGCGGGCAAGGCGTTCATGCCTCTCATGGGGTGAAATTGAGCGCCTTGCCTGCCAATCACCCAAGGCGGGCATCTATCGGCCATGATTTTCTTGCTCCCCTTGAGCGTCTTGCCCGCCTTGGTATCGCTGATTGGGCAGCCCGAGATGCCAGCGTCCGCTCTCGTCCTTCCTCGCCTTCACGCCGAGTTCCTTCCGCGCGCGCTTCAGCGATGCCCCGCTTACCCCTGCATCGCGCGCCGAGGCGTCGACTTGCTTTGATGGCTTTGGCCCGTCCTCGAGCTCCTGACGAAGAAACTCGCAGGCTTCGGCGAGAGCGCTACCGTCTTCACCGCTTGGACCGTTGCGCTGCAGAAGGTCATCTGCAGACACTGCCACAGGCTCCAGATTGAACACGACGCGACTGGAAACGATGTCACCTGACTGCCAGCTCTCAACTTGATACGAGAAGCCGGTCTGATCATCGCCCAGGTTGTTCTTGAGGGGCGTGAATATTCGCCGGGCCTCGCTCTCGTCTTGAGGATCCTTCGCGACAAGCCAGGCCGATCGTGCCACAGCGACGAAGGCACCCGATCCGCTCACTCGGTTCATTGCGCCGCCGGCGCCGCCGCCTTTGTTCAAATGCGACACCATCAGAACTGCGGGGCCGAGCTCGCTCGCCATCGCTTGTAGAGGTGCCAGCGCCTGACGAACATCGGCGACAACGTGGCTATCCGCGCCGCCCATGTACGCGCTGATCGGGTCGATCACGATCAAGCGGACATCGCCCATCTCCCGCACCAGCGCCGAGAGCGCATCGATGTGCTGGCCAACATCGAAATGCTGACGGGAACCATCACGACTTGACGTCCAGTCGTAGAGAACAATCTTTTCGCAGTCGGCGCCTGCAGCCTCGAGTCGTGGCTTGATCGTGTCTGCTGCATCATCCTCGCAGCAGATGAAAATCACCGAACCGATCGGTGCGCGAGAGCCGTCGGGCCATTTCCCTCCTGTCGTCACGGCAGCTGCGAAATGGCACGAGATCTGAGACTTTCCGAGCCCGGGGTCGCCCGCCATGATTGAGATCTTGCCCAGCGCGATACGCTGCGCCCATAGCCATTCGATCGGCACTGCCTCGACATCAGTCATTCGGCGAAAGAGAACGGGCGGCAGTGTCTCGGCTGCAGTCTCTCCGCGGATCAGCGCGAACTCGGCCGTAGTCGTGCGCAGCAGATCTTCGATTGGCGTGCTTTCGGTATGTGCCGCGTCAATGGCCGACGCGCATTCAGCAATGAAGCGCCGACGAGCAGCTGTCCGGCGCACGATATTTGCGTATTCGGGGGCGTTGATGACCGTCGTGGCATTGGTAACGAGCGTGCCGGTGTACTTGAACTCCTCGCTCGTGAGATCGCATTCCGACCTCAGCGAGAACGGCGTCGCACGCTTGCCACCATCCGAGAGCCGCGCGATCCCGGCAAAAAGGCGCTGGTGAAGCGCATCGGCAAAATGCTCGGCTTCCACGCGATCCTTGACCGCGGCAAAAGCAGCATGCTCGACCAGCACGGCCCCCAACAGCGCCGCCTCTGCGTCGATGGCTGTTGGGGCCGGCCTGTGATCGAATGCGATAACGTGCGGCCGTTGCGAGCCATTCACATAGGCAGCGTGATGCATGTTCATCGATGCCTCCCTCAGAATGGCAATGGATCGTTGAGCTGGGGACGCGAAGCGCGCGGCGTCGCGACGAGCGGCTCATTAGCCCTCGCGCGCTCGGCTCGGTTTGGCTTGCCTTCCAGCTGCTTCGGACGGACTTCCTCCGCCTGCTGGTAGACGAGATTCCAGATCTCGCAGCCGTCGTCCGTGGTCTCGTTGGATTTTAGCAGGGCGACCTTCAGCAGGCCCATACGGCCGGTGAAGTAGGTGCTGCCCTTCTGTGATGTGCGCTTGTAGAGTCTGAGAGCCGTCAGGCTCGGTCCATAGTTATCGCTCATGTCCGTTCTGCCGATGTAGATGACGCGAACTGATTGCGGGAAACCAGCGGCCGGCTACTCGACACTGCCGATGCGAACGCGTACAACGTGCTCGCCGATTAGATGAATTTGCCGCCGTCGCCTGGATTTGCCCCCAGGTTGGCGGCGGTGCCGCTTTAGGCGGCCTGCTGACCGACCTGATCAGATGCATCAGGTGGTAACGGCTTTTGCAGATCGAGCCAGGCGATCACCTGAGACTTCCAGGTGTATCGACGTCCGCCGATCTGTGCTCTGCCCTCGGAAAGCCGAGCTCTTGCCGCCAGCGCCACAGCGTCATGCGCGAGATGCCGCCGAACAGCGCGAGTATATTGGGATCGCTCAGAAGCGTGTCGCCGTCTGCCGGACGTTTCCGGAGAGTGGCGCCTGCCTGGACAGCAGTCGCGCCCATCAGCGCGCACTTCGCCGAGTCGGTAGCTGCTGCGCCGTTCTCGATCGATAGATTGCTCATCATGTCCTTGCCTCACGTATCGTGTGTGTAACAACAGCGATAGTGAGGACGACGGTGAGCTAGTTTGCGCGGCGGGTCATATGACGGATCAGCGTGCAATCCGTCTAATGTTATTGGAAGGATCGCGGGGCAGTTCGTCCAACGATATTGGATGGATCAGAGTGCAATCTGTGCAACTCCAACCCTAAATGAGGATTTCCCTGGGTCCAGAGAGGTTGGTTCCCGGGCGCCGAACCGATACGGTCGAATTCCTGCAAGCTGAGCAACCAGTTCCATGTTGCAAGCGTCTGATTGCTTTTCCACATCTTGTTTATGTAGCTCTCGCCCATCACGACGTCCACGCGTGCCAAGGCTGCGCGCACAATGGATGCTACGGGAGGCACATCTGCAAATCGGTCTGCTTTCTTTGCGTCGTTCTCGGTGAAGTATGCGTATCGACCGAGACGGTGCGACAACAGCATGTGGACGTCGTAAACAACGCACGCGATGGAATAGTCGCGCCACAGGTAGCGCCCCTTCTTCTTTCCATTTTTCTTGATCTGAATGTCGCCGCTAAGCCTCTTGCGTACATAGTCAAAGAGCTCTGGCGGCATCGCTTCTCGCATCTCGGTCGAGCAATACGCTTCCAGGGCAACCCCATTCATAATTGCGATGGCTTCAGCATTCCCCGCCATGGCAGGCGAATAGCACTGCATGACAAGCAAGCGTTTTTCTGCTCGGTGTGCGGCTTGATGGTCCTCGAATGTCGACTCGCCATTCGGGTCCCAATCTGCCGCAGGGGGAAAGACAAAAACCATAGGCCCGCCGTCTCTGGGATCGAGCGCCCCAGACTCCTTCCGCTCCCTCAGATAATTCTCCGCGCGCTTGGTGAAGAACTCGACGATGTCGTTTGCAGGTATGTCGATCATGCCGCACGCTCCTTCTCTCGCCGGATCTGGGCCGCAACGCACCCTTCGACATGCTTGGCCCACAGCTCGAGCGCCTTCCGCTTCTCAGGTTCATAGAGGCTGCGGTTATAGATGCCGGCGACGCCCGCCTTGCTGCCGCTGACGTGATTGAGCACCGCTTCGACGACATGAGGCATCACGCCCAGATCGGCCATCCGAGTTGCGACCGTGCGCCGGAGGTCATGCAGCGTCCAAGTCGCTAGGTCGTCGCCCGTGGCCTTCTTGATCTTGGCGTCCAGTCTACCCTTCGACCTGCTAAAGCCGGAAAATGCAGTCTCACCACCGAGCCCGAACAGATAGTCGCCGTTCGCGTACCGCGATGCAGCCTCGAGCAGATCGACCGCGGTTGCACTGAGGGGGACAATGTGCGGCCGCCCGTTCTTTGTCCGAGGCCCGGCCAACGTCCATGCGCACGCAACGAGGTCGATCTCTGGCCAGTTCATCCCGGCGACTTCCGCGCGGCGCTGGCCCGTCAGGATGAGCAGCCGGACGAGATCTCCGAAAGGCGTCCCGCCCGTGGTGGCGCGCCAGATGACGACAATTTCAGCATCGGTCAGCACGCGTTCACGCGCGATCTCGGCGACTGGCTTGCGCAGTCCGAGCGTAGGGGATGCACGGATGATGTCGCGGGCGCAGCACCACGTGAAGAACCGGCCCAGCGCCGACAGCACTCGATTCGCGACGATGCCTGTGCCCCGCAGGCGGCATTCGTCGATGACGGCGATGACATCGCGCCGTCGGATCGCATCAACAGGTCTCTCCGCCCAGCGTGCCACAAGCCCGCCGGGCACCCTTCGAAAGGCAGGCTTCGACGGCTTCGAATTCTCGCGATCTATCAGCAACCCGAGTAGGCCGGCGACGTCCCGCCACCGCCGCGTGCGTGGGATTACGTCGGTCTGAAGCCAACGTTGAACGAGGACGCTGAAATTGTCCTCATCGGAGGTCGGCTCTTGCTGCAAGGCCCTCCTGGCGATCTTGTCGGCAGCCGGATCCTCGCCACGCTCTATCGCTTCCAGGGCGTCCTTGGCGCGCGCGCGAGCCTTCACGAGGTCGACCCGCGGGTAGAGGCCGAGCGTTAACTTCCGGGGCCTGCCGCCATAGCGATAGCGCACGCACCACGATTTGGCGCCCGACGGTTTTGGCTGGACGACGAGCCGCAGGCCGGGCATGCCGGCGTCAGGGATTTCGCGTCGCGTCGGTCCAGGTTCGATCTTGTCGATCGCCAGGGGCGTCAGCAGTTTTCGCATCTTGGGCGCATCTCAGGGTAACGGCGGGGTAGCGAATCGGCGTGTTCTACTCTGCTACGCGCTGTTACGCGGAGTGACAGTGCACAAGTGGAGAATTGCTGGATATCAAGTGGATAACCGCACAAACTGCGCCGCTGTGTGCGGAATTGTTACGGCTTGCCACTTGCTTCGGGAGCAAGGGGTCGGGAGTTCGAATCTCCCCGCTCCGACCAATATTCCCAACGAGTTAGCCCTCACCGTCGTCAACCTAGCGCCGTTCTCGCCCTGGAAATGCTCCGGAAAAGCAAAGATTCCGTGTTGGATCGGGTCTCTGTGAGCTGATTCCGTGTCAGCTTATTCGCTGTACGTCGCAGCGGCCGCATGTAGCTATGTGAATTCGATGAAGAGCGTGCGCGGGCCGCGGCGGACGATGCGTGCGGAATAGATGTTGCCGAAGGCGCGGAGCTCGAAGACATCTGCGATGCCGAAGCCGGAACCAAGTTCCAATCGTGCGCCGGTATCGGAGATATCAACCACCCGGCACGCCCGACGCGGTAGCCCGGGCGAAAGTATCTCGCCCTCCACGTTACACTTGCGGCGGTCGGAGCGCCGCCGATTGAGGAACGGTTGTCCCTGATAAGTCCGCTTGCCAAAGCTCATGCCGTGCTCATGTCACTAACAAATGTTAGAATAGTGCTGTAGCTATCGTCATGTCTTTGTCGCGGCCACCTCGAGAGTTAGTTTCGTGATCTCTGCTGGGCCAGGCACTTGGCCCTTTTCGGTGACTGGTTCCAGCCGCGTCGAGCCGTCCTTCCCGCCGATCAAAACGGGTGCCCCTTCGCGGCCGCGTTCGGCTGTGAACGTACCTTCGAGCAGCGGTGCCTCGCCTGAAACGACCGCTACAACATTCCACACGAACACGAACTTTGCTGGCGGAAAACCGCTGGCTTTCGTTCCGGCCGATCCTACGTAGTCAGCTTCGGCACCCTTGATGGATTTGTAGATGCACGAGAGATCGACGATCGAGCGCGCTTTGCTTGGCACGTCTGCAACCGTACACGTCAGCGTACCTGAGTTTGTCACGGGCGGTTGCGCGACACTCGAAGAACTCGGGACGATCACGCCAAAAACTGCGGCGCCCAGGATAAACACCCAGCCTCGTGAGACAGTGGCACAGCAGGGCATTGAGACCTCCTAATTACTTGGCGATATAGGGAGGAACGCTCATCTCCCACGCCTGTTCCGCTCCGGATCTCAGAGAGGGGGCGCTGGGGGCGTGCAACTCTCGCCTCG
>JAEYPL010000276.1 GCA_023410905.1 Pseudomonadota bacterium | reverse complement strand
GCATATGGGCTGCCGATGTCACGAGCTGCGCCGGCTCGAACGGCGGACCGCGCATGATCGTGCGAGCCTCGGTCGCGTTTTCGTAGGTGTTGCGGCTCGCGGAGCCACCCGCGCTGGACGCTGCCGGCACGCCGAGGGTGATCAGCATGTCGCGCATGACGGCACCCTCCGGGCGCTGCGCCGCATCCCACGGCAGTAGTCCGCCGACAGCGATGATCCGCTTGACGTGACCGGACCTGAAGAGATGCGCCGCATACCAGATGCGGTCCGCCGCCTCATACAGTTCAGGCGTTTCGCGCGATGGGGCGGGAGCGCCGACCGCTCCGCCGAGCACTATGGCAGTTTCGGCGCGCGGTAAAGTCGTGGGATCGGAAGTGTGCTGGCGCTCGAGGGTGCCCATCATCCAATTGGCGAAGACGGGCATTGCGCTGATCCAGAATATAGCGAGTGCGGCCATGACGAACGCGGCCGAGGAGCGGCGCGCGCGAAACCCGAGGCTGATCGCGGCGCCGAGCAGCGTCAGCACGATCAGCCCCTCCGGCAGCACCAAAAGCGGTCCGATCTTGGAGGCCAGCAGCAGGAGTTCTGAAGTCATAGGCGATACGAGGCTCGTGATGGGGATGCTGCCATTGCAGGGTATTTGAAGACGACTCAGGGCGCCCGGGTAATGCCCGAGCGCCCCGCGGCGCGTAGAGGCAACAACGAGCTCGACGCTCGCTCAGCCCCGATGCATCGCGCAGATCTTGTTACCGGCCGGGTCGCGCAGGTAGGCGAGATAAAGCTTCATGGGCCCCATTTCGCGCCAGCCGGGCGGATCCTCGATGCTCTTGCCGCCAGCTGCCATTCCCGCAGCATGAAAAGCGTCGACCTGTTCCGTGCTGGTGCAGGCAAAGCCGATGGTGCCGCCGTTGGCGTGGCAGGCGTCCTTGCCGTCGATCGGTTTGCTGATGCCGAAAACGCCCGTCTTGGTACGATAGAAGACGCGACCTTTGGGGTCGGCGCCGCCCTCGGGAATGCCGATGGCACCCAGAGCAGCATCATAGAATTTCTTGGATTTTCCGACGTCGTCGGCCCCGACCATGACGTGCGAGAACATGCGAAAGCGCTCCTTTGTTCGATTTTAGCAAGGCATTGCACCGGTCCCCTTGAGCGGGGAACGGTTGCCTAAGGCCAGTCTATCGCCGGAAATGTGTGTCCGTCACGCACGCCGTGCCGACTATCTGCAATGCGACCGGGCGCTGATGATGAGGACTGGCCAAAGCGCAAGCGAGGCTGCGAGCGCACCTGCTGCCCGGCCTCGCTGCTCTATCGTGTCGCTCTCGATGGGGATGCGCGAGCGTATGACCGCTCAGGCGGCGTACCGCGCGCGCATGGCCTCGAACTTGGCGACCTGATCAGCCTTCAGCTCGCGGTTCTCGTCGCGGCGCACGAAGACCTTGAACATGGCTTCGCCGTCGCCGTTGAAGAATTGGATCGACATGGACTGCCGGCCCATGAACGGGCGCGACAGGAACACGATCCGTGAGCAAGCCTCGGCTCGGATGTGACCGCCGATCGGGCTGTCGCCATGAATATTGTAGTAACCGCGGCCGAATGAGCCGGGTGGAATCGACCCGGCGCATTCGAGCACGATATCAGGCGTGTGCACGATAAAGAGAATCTCGCCCCAGCTCTCGAGCTCCTTCATGACATCGGCAAAGAGCTCGCCCTTGATGAGTGTGCGATGGGCTGGTGGCAGCGACTCAACGACCGCGAGCGTGCTCACGCCGTACTCGCGAGCGATGCGCTCGACGATGCCGTCGGGGTTCTTGGCAAGCCGTTCGTGCAACGGCTCCAGCGGGGCGCCGGCGTCGCGGATCATCTCACTCATGGTGCTGCTTCCCTCTTGAATGCCGGCGATCGCTTACTCTGCAGCGTGCATGATCTTGCTGCCGTCGGCCTTCACTTCCTGGATGACGTGGAAGCCCTCGAACTCGGGATGGCCGACAGTGAGAGGCTGCGTGCGCTCGTTGCCGGCGCGCGCGTGCGCCTTGCGGAAGGCCTCCGACTTCGTCCAGGCGACGAAGTCCTCGTACGTCTCCCAGAGCGTGTGCGACGAATAGAGGTGATGGTCTTCCTTCTCCGGCCCCTTCAGGAGGTGAAACTCGACGAAGCCCTTCATCTCGTGAAGGTAGCTTTCGCGGGTCGCCCAGAGCTGCTCGAACGCCTTCGCCTGATCCTTGACGACGCGGAAGCGGTTCATCGCGATGTACATAGGTATCTCCTTGCCTCTTCTGTGCTGAAGTCTAAGTGCGGAAACGGGCGGTAGCACGACCGCCAGTCACCAATTCGATGGGACGCCCCATGAGGCGTGTGTCGTAGCTCGATCTGCTGCTTGCTGTTACCTGGCGCTGAACCTTACGGTAGCACAAAGGCGCGCATCGAAGCCCGAGGTCATTGATCTGGGTCGGATGTGAGGGGCGAAACCGCCGGCGTTGCCTGTCGCGAGTAAAGTCCGCTTCCATCTTCTTGTCCTAGCCCCGGCCGGACAACATGCGAGCCGCCGCATTCGTCCATTAAGTGTGCTCAAGCGGTCTGGCTGGCTGGCGAGGGCTTAGTGAGCAGTCGCGGGCGTGCTGACAGCCGAAAGTTGCCCGCTGTTTTCAGGCGGGTTCACGATCAGCGCGATCAATCTATTTTTCTTTACTGATGCAGTCAAGTATGAGATGGCAAAGCATCCTGATGGGCGGGATATGGCCAGCAGGCGTCAATGCGATGCGCGTTCAGTTGAGGGGTGCGGAATGGCTCACTTTGCGCACCCGGTCTTCCGAGCTGCTCGTGGGCAGACACAAAGTCGCCACGGCCGCGAGGACAGTCGCCTTGGCTTGTCGTGGGCAATGTGATCACCAAACAAATGGAAAGCGCGCGATGATCAACGTTCGCTTCGATCGATGCATGAGCTTCGTGCTGGCCGCGATAACTGCGATCGCTGTCGCTGGCAATGCTGCGGTGCAGGCGAAGGAGCCATCACGGATTCTCTCTGTTGGCGGCGCCGTTACGGAGATCCTCTACGAACTCGGTGCGGCCGATCGCATCGTCGCCGTCGACTCTACGAGTCAGTTTCCGCGTGAGGCGCTCAAGACGCACAAGAACGTCGGTTATTATCGTGCTCTTTCTACAGAAGGCGTGCTCTCGGTGGGGCCGGACATCATCATTGCGAGCGATAAAGCTGGCCCGCCGGAAGTGGTTCGTGCGCTAAAGGGAAGCGGCATCGACTATTTTGAGGTGAACGACGATCCGAATGCCGAGGCGCTGCAGGCGCGGGTGCGCGCGATTGCAACGAAGATCCAACAAGCCGAGGCCGGCGACGCGCTCGTCGCGCGCATCGAAAAGGGCTTCGCCGATCTCGACGAGGCGCGGGCGCGGCTGTCGCGAAATCCTGCTGTGCTGTTCGTGATAAGCGTCCAAGGTGGGCGGGCTGTCGTCGGGGGCGCCGAGACGAGCGCCGACACCATGCTGCGCCTCGCTGGCGCGAATAATGCAGCCTCCAGCCTCAATGGTTTCAAGCCGGTCTCCGAGGAATCGCTGATTGCCATGGACCCCGAAGTGATCGTCCTGATGAGCCGATCGTCGGGGCCCGGCATTCATGATGCTGTGCTGGCACTTCCGGGCGTCGCAGCCACGCGCGCCGGGCGCGACCGGCGCCTGATCGAGGTGGATGGCCTCTATTTCCTCGGCTTTGGTCCGCGCGCGCCGGCCGCTGCGGGCGACCTCATGAGGCAGCTACAGGCGCCAAGCCCCCAGGGGTCGAAAGGATGAACCGCGCTGAGATGCGCATCCGCCCGGCGGTGGAGGTCGCACCGGTCGCCGCGCTGCCGAAACCTCGCGGGTTATGGGTTCTGCCGTTTGCAGGCGTGGCGCTCATCATCCTCGCGATCGCCTCGCTGGCGATCGGTCCGACTGGAATATCGCTCGGCTCGCTGCCGCGTGTCCTTCAGGCCGCTTACAGTGGTGACATGAGCGATCCGGTGCTGCGCCGCGAGCATCTCGTGCTGGTCGGGATCCGGTTGCCGCGGCTGCTACTCGGCGCCTTCGTCGGCGGCGCGCTGGCTGTTGCGGGCGCCATGATGCAGGGTCTCTTTCGCAATCCGCTCGCCGATCCGGGACTGATCGGCGTGTCGTCGGGCGCAGCTCTCTTCGCGGTCGCCACCATTGCGCTCGGAGCGACGCCGGCCCTTGCATGGATGCGTGTGTTCGGTTTCTACGCGCTACCCGTGGCGGCGTTCGCCGGCGGCTTGATGACGTCGCTGATCCTCGTGTGGATCGCCAATCGCGGCGGCACACTATCGGTTGCGACGCTGCTGCTGTCCGGCGTTGCGATCGCGGCCATCACCGGTGCGCTGACCGGACTCATGGCCTATGTCAGCGACGACCGCGAGCTGCGTGATCTGACGCTTTGGTCGATGGGCAGCCTCTCCGGTTCGAGCTGGACCAAAGTGATCGCTGTCGTGCCGTTTGTCGTGGCGCTGCTCATCGTTACGCCATCGCTGACGCGAGCGCTCAACGGATTTCTGCTCGGCGAAGCTGAAGCCTACCACCTCGGCATCGCGGTCGAGCGCGTCAAGCTGGTGATCGTGGTGATGACGGCGGCGGCAGTGGGGGCGGCCGTGGCCGTCGCCGGTGTTGTCGGTTTCGTGGGACTGGTGGTCCCGCACTTCGTGCGTCTTCTCACAGGGCCCGATCATCGCATGGTGCTGCCGGTCAGTGCCGTACTCGGTGCGGCGCTGGTTGTTGGCGCCGATGTCGTGGCGCGCATTATCGTCGCGCCGGCGGAGCTGCCACTCGGTATCGTGATGGCGGTCGTCGGCGGTCCGGTGTTCCTGCACATGGTACTGTCACGCGGCGTCGCGGGGGCGGATTGATGGGCCGGATCGAACTCAGCGGCGTCACCGTCCAGCGTAATGGGCGAACGCTCATATCCGGTGTGGACCTGGTGCTCGAGCCCGGCCGCACGACCGTTTTGATCGGCCCCAACGGCGCTGGCAAATCGACAGCGCTCAAAGTCGCCTCAGGCGTCTGGCCGGCGACCAAGGGCGCAGCAACCCTGGACGGTCGAAACATCTCCGACTTCAAGCCGCGCGAGCTTGCCGAGCGGCGTGCGCTGGTTGCGCAAGGGGCGAGCCTCGGCTTTCCGTTCACCGTCGGTGAGGTCGTCATGCTGGGCGCAAGCGTGCCCGGCTTCGGCCTGGACGAAAGTCCGGAGATCGCAATCGGCGCTCTCGCAGCGGTCGGGCTCACGGGTTTCGAGACGCGCAACTATCTGGAGCTCTCGGGCGGCGAGCGACAACGCGTGCACATCGCCCGCGCGCTGTGCCAGCTCAATGCCGCCATGCGGCACGGCGTCGATGGTCAGGTCATTCTGCTGGATGAGCCCACGGCCAGTCTCGATCCCGCGCAGCAGACGCAGGTCATGGCCCTTTGCCGACACTTGGCGACGTCCGGGCTGACCGTGGTGCTCGTCCTGCACGATCTCAATCTTGCTGCGGCGTGGGCGGACGTGCTGGTGGTCCTCGCCAAAGGGCAGGTCCGTGCGGTGGGGGCGCCGCGGGACGTCCTCACGGACGAGTTGCTGGCATCGGTTTATGGTTGGTCGGCGCGTGTGAATACGACACCGAATGACGGCGACGTCTTCGTGCTTCCGCATCACGCGCGCTACATGGCGTCAGCCGCCGGCGAGGTTGGCCGAGATCCTGCTCGCTAGCCTAGGCGTGTCCGCTTTGGCGGTGATGCGGCGCTGTGCGGTCCAACTCCTGCAGAAAGGATGACGAGACATTCGAACCATGCGCGGCTAGAGCGCATCGTTCGTCGAGCCTCGTCGTCCTCGCTCGTATCAGCGTGCGCTTGAGCGTGCGGTAATCCATCATTCGCTGCTCCACTGATTTATGAAGGCGCAGCGGAAGGGTGCGCATCTTACTGGGGCGCTAACGTGATATTGGTGGCGCACCAGATCCGATCTCAGCACGAAAGGCGCTTCTGCATTGGACATTCCACGGTTCTTCAACGTCACCGAAAGCGCCCACCGAATCTATAACCCGTTCACGCCCGAGAAGCTGGCTACGCTCGGCGCGGCGTTGCGCATGGAGCGGGAGACGCGTGTGCTCGACCTCGGTAGCGGATCGGGTGAGATGCTTTGCACCTGGGCGCACGACTATACTATCAGAGGTACTGGCGTCGACATGAGCTGCCTATTCTCCGAGTAAGCGAAGCGCCGAGCTGACGAACTTGGGGTTGCCGATCGCGTCGCGTTCATCCACGGAGATGCAGCAGGCTACGTCGCCGATGAGCAGGTTGGCGTGGCGGCCTGCGTCGGTGCCACATGGATCGGCGGGGGCGTCGCCGGGACGATAGAGCTTCTGGCCAAGGCCTCCGCAGGGGCGGGATCATTCTTATTGGAGAGCCGTACTGACCTCAGCACCTGAACGCTACGCCAGATACACGCGCGAGTACCTCGGCTGGGGCGTGTTCGCGCTGATGGCGCGATGAGACGAGACGCAGTTTGGCAAGCCGACGCGCTCGATCGTCCGGGGCGATAGGGCGCGTTTCTCTATGCGTTTAAAGAAAGTGAAAATCGAAGAGTTCGAAACCTCGACGGCCTCGTTCTCATAGGTCGCTGAATTTATTGGGAATAAAATGGCGCACCCGGTAGGATTCGAACCTACGACCTTCGCCTTCGGAGGGCGACACTCTATCCAGCTGAGCTACGGGTGCTGAGAACGCCTCTGATACAGCATCGGCGGGGGTAGGGCAAACACGCCGTCAAACCGGCGGACAACCACCGCATTCATCATCTCGAGAGCGGCGAGGCGGCGCTCAGCAGAGCGCGGTGCCCGTCGGACCGGTGTTCCCAGGCTTGCGGCCAGGCGCGACCGTCAGGCTGTCGGCGGCGAGGGCCGGCAGCGACAGGCAGGGCTCGGTGCGCGACCACAGTTGCTGGAAGCCATGCGCGGCGGAGTGGGCGGCGTCGGGCGCGTCGGAAAGGAACTGCTCGAAGAGATCGCGGCGGTGAATGTCGCGACGCAGGCTATCGCCGAACCAGACGGCAGCACCAACGACAATGAGCTGCTCGTGGGCATCGCGCAGGCGCGGATCGCGCACGATGCGAACCTCAGGAAGGCATCCAGCGCTCTCACCGGAAGCGCCCGTGATGAACGGATCAAGCGGCGCATCGTCGTCGGCGATCACGAGACGCACATTCACCTGCTTTTCCGCGAGGACACTGCGCAACGCGACTAGCGCCCGCACGACCGGACTTTCGGCAGAGCGCGCGACCGCGAGTATCGTCGCCGCGACTTTGCCTCCCTCCGCGTCGGTGACCTTCTCGATACCGGCTGCCGCGAAGGCCATGAGGCGCTGCTCGCGGGCTTCCAGGAGGTCGCCGTTGTTGCCGGGGGGCACATTGATCTGCATGTGAAGTCCTTTTGGGGCCTTATGCCTGAACCGATACGACGGGCTCAGGCCGATGCGTGCTCTCGCCAGTCCATTAGCAGCCGAGGGAGTTAAAAGTTGATTAGAACGCGGGCCAATCTGGGGCACTTCCGAGGCGGCCCGGCGGCGAAAGAACTTTATCCAAGGATGCGTGTAATGCATGACCGTCGAGCGCAAAGCTCTGTGCGGCGTCCTCTCAATTGACACCCGGATGGCCGGGGGGCATCGCTTGCGCGGGCCGGAACCGATCCGGAATTGGCCAGCAACGCGCGGGGGCGCCGTGGAAACTTCAGTGCTGGACCTTATGGCCATTGCGGCTGTGCTGGCAGTGGCGGGCCTGGCGATGGGCTTTCTCGTGGGCTTGTTCGGCATCGGAGGCGGCGGCATCGCGGCGCCGGTCCTTTACGAAGTGTTCTCATTCCTCGGCGTCGATCCCGCTATCCGTATGCATCTGGCGCTCGGCACGTCTCTGGCGGTCATGATCCCGACCAGCACGCGCTCCTTTCTCGCGCATCGCGCGCGCGGCGGTGTCGACATGGATGCGTGGCGACGGCTCGCGCCGGGCGTAGTTCTGGGCGTCGTGCTCGGTGCGGTGATCGCCAGCTTGTCCTCTGGGACGGCGCTCAAATGGGTGTGGATCGCATTCTCCTTCAGCATGGCGGCGAAGCTCTGGTTCGGACGCGATACGTGGCGGCTCGGGGATACGCTGCCGCCGCGACCGTTGGTCGAACTGTGGGGGCTGATCACGGGGACGATTTCGACGTTGCTCAGTATCGGCGGTGGCGCACTCATCACCATGCTGCTCACGCTTTATGGCCGCTCCATCCAAACGGCCGTTGGCACGGCAGCCGGCGTCGGACCGCTGATTGCTATCCCGGGCGCGATCGGTTTCATCTGGGCTGGTTGGGGGTCAGCGGTGCCTCTGCCGTTTACGATCGGATACGTCAGCCTCATCGGTGCGGCAGCGCTCATTCCAACGGGCGTATTGGCGGCGCCGTGGGGTGTGCGCGTGGCGCACGGCATTTCGCGGCGCAAGCTGGAAATCGGGTTTGGGCTGCTGCTCGCGACCATGGGCGCGCGCTTCCTGATGAGTGTGATCGCCGGCACATAGCGCGCGTGAAATGGGCTTTACGAGCCTAAGGCGCTCGAATTCTTGCCATTTTCTGTGAGCCTACTGACGTCGGTCGCCGCTTGATTCGCGCGCGGCCACGGCCGGGACGAGGATTGTTGTTCGCATCTGTCCGGCGAGGTGGGGAGCGGGGGCTTGCCATCGCGTTCTGCGTTCGAAGGAGCGGTTCGCCGTTCCGAATGCCAACCCGTGCGCAGGTGGACCAGCCATGGATCCCAACATCATCGTCATGATCACGCTGCTCGCATTGCCAAGTGGGGAGCGCACTGTGCAGCTCAAACCGTTCGAGACGATTGCAGACTGCAACGAGGCCGCTGCGATCGAGGCTTCGGACCCGTTCGTTGCTCGCGTTTCGTGCTCGGAGCTGACCGACGGCAGCCTCACGCTCAGCTTCAAGCGGGGGCCCGCGCCGACCGAGGTCAAGCGTCGCGCCAAGGCGGCAAGCTGATCCGCTACACTTGATGATCGCTATTCCGCGTCGGCCGGAAGGGCCGGGATTTCAAGCACGGCACTCTGCCGACGCAAAAGGATGTCCTACATGATCAACGACATGAATCTCGCGAATGACCGCACGTGCCCAGCGGCGGTCGCTTATGACTTGATGCGTGACATCCTCCTGGATGACCCGCGCCGGCCGGCACCAACCAGTGACGAGTTTCGGACGTATCTTCTCGATCTCTATGCCGAGTGCCTGCTCGCGGTGAATGGCAAGCGCGTGGCCATGAACGCGAAGAATGGTGAGATGCGCGCAACGCCGCCGGCACCACCGCGCGAGCGCGAAAAGCGCGAGGCGGCGTCAGCGCCCAAACTGGTGAAGGCGAACTAGCTTCGGTTGTGATTGTGAGAGCGAAGGCGCCCAGGCTGCTTACGCGCTGATGCGGTTCGGCCAGCGCACATGGAAGGTCGTGCCGCGCGCGAGCGGTGCATCGGACTGCAGGCGGATGCTGCCGCCGATCCTGTCCAGGGTGCGCCGCACGAGGGCAAGGCCCATGCCGGAGCTGTCTTCTGCGGTGTTGGTATCGTCCACCTTGCGGAATGGCAGAAAGACCGCGGTGTGCCAGTCGCGGGGAATGCCCGGGCCATCGTCCTTAACGGTGATGTCGAGCGTGCCCTCACCGATCCGCGCGGAAAGCAGAATCCGCCCTTCGGCGCGATCGTGATGCTTGATCGCGTTGCCGACGAGATTGCGCAGGACGAGTTCGAGCGGAGCAGCCAATGTCATCAGGTGCGGCCAGCTCCCCTCGATCGCGATGTTCATCCCAGCAGGTGGCGCCAGTCCGGCGACGACATTCTCGGCGAGCTGCCGTGTATCGGCCATTTCTATGCCCTCGGCCTTGCGGCCGGCGCGGGCATAGTCGAAGAGGCCATTGAGCATGGCCAGCATGCGCGCCTGATGACTGCGCATGGCTGCGAGCTTGGCACTCACGGTCGCGACATCGCCGGACGACAGGGCGCGATCGGCATCACCACTATCGTAGCGGAGCGCGCGCAGCGGCGCCTTGAGATCATGCGAGATGACGTAGGCGAACTCTTCGAGGTCGCGGTTGACGAGCGCCAGCTCCTGATTTGCACGCTGGATGGCCTCGCTTTTTTCGACGAGCTCGGCCTCGGCCATCGCCCGCAGACGCATCTGGGTCCTCAGCTCGGATTCGAGCGAGGAATGATCCACGACATGACGTACGAGCACGAGGTGGGATCGCTCGTTGGCGTCCCAGTAGATGTCGAGGCTGAGCCGAAGGGGTGCCTCGGCGCTGGTGGCTAGGGCGTCGTTCATGACGACGTTGGGAATGATGAGCGGCCCGCCGGTTCCCGCGCGCAGTGCCGCGAATTCCTCCTCAAATCCAACGAGCGCCATGACGCTGTCGGTGATCGGGCGATCGAGGGCCACGAACTCGACGAGCGGGCCGAAGCGGCGGCGAGCGACGAGATCGGTATCGATCCAGACCATGCCGAAAGAACGGCGCTCGGCTAGAAAGCGGCCCGAGGCCACGAGCTGTGCCGTCTCGCTATCCTGCAGTTCGGCTTTTTCAGCCGTCTCGGCGGAGGATGGCGGTGGCGGCCTGGATGAAGGTGTCCTCGACATTGGCCCCGGTCTTGGCGGAAGTGAGCAGAACAGGTTGGCGTGCGTCCTGAAGCTTTGCCGGCAGCTCGGCTGCTCCGCCATCGGCAATCAGATCGGCTTTGTTGGCGATGAACGAGAAGTGGCGGCCGGGCAGCGCTTCCTGGAAACTTTCGGCGAGCGTGACCATGCTGTCGAGTGTCGCGCGCCGCTTGAGATCGCCGATGATGAGCGCGGCCGAAGCGCCTTTGACGTAGACGTGGCGGAATATGCTCTGGCTGAAGTTGCCGTCCGTATCCCAGACGACGAGCTCGATGGCCTGATCACCATTCGGACCGGCTCGCGTGATCGGCACGCGATAGAGCTCGACGCCGAATGTCGATTTGTACTCCGTCTCGAAGCGCCCTTCGACGAGACGGCGGATCAGCGACGTCTTACCGACACCGATCTCGCCGAGCAGCATGAGCTTGCGTGAAATCATTGGCCCTCGCCAACGTACGCAGGCTCGAAGGTCGCGCGTCGGTTCGGGCTCGACGTGCCGCTGCGCTGGCTGATGTCGAGGATCGCCGCGCGGCCGACCGTCCTGATACGGGCAGGATCGATGCCGCGACGCGTGAGATCGGCGGCGACGCGATCGGCGCGCGCGAGAGCCAGCGGCAGATTGCGATCGGCCGTGCCGCGCTCGTCGGTATAGCCGACGATTCGTATCGTCACGTCCGTGCGGCGCAGGAGCGCGGCGACTGCGTCGAGCGCGGCGTCGGTCTCCTCCTGGGCCTGATAGGTCGTGCCATCGGAGAAGAAGATGGCGTGCGCCTGCATCCAACGCTCGAGATCGGCGCGCGGATCTGGCTTCGGTGCCAGTGCCGCTATCTCTTTGCGAAGGCTTTGCAGCTCGGTCTCGATAGCCGACGCGCGCGCCATGCCGCCGAGTGATGCCGATAGCCCTGAGATTTCTTTGCGGATGTCCTGCAACTCGGTGGCGACCGTGGCCGAGCGCGCCATACTGCCGACCGAGGTGTTCATGCCGTCGAGCGACTTGCTCACATCGCCGAGCGCTGCGGTAATACCGTCGATGCGTGTTTCCAGGCTGGTTAGCCGGTTGCGCAGGCGGGCTGCCTCATCTGCGAGTTCGGCGCTCTCGGCGCCCGGAACGACGCCGATCGTCTCCGCAATGGCGGCGGCGGGGGCGATCTCGCGCAGGCGCTTGAGAATGTCGGCGCGCGTGTCGCCGGATGGGGCGAGGCCGCTGACGTCGATGCGTGTGCCGCCACGCTCGACCGTGGCGCGCGTCGGGTAGCCCTTCAGGGCCGGGGTTTCATCGATCGCACGATCGACTGCTGCCTGGAGATTGCTCGTCTGGTACGTGACATAGCTGTGCCATGCCAGGTACGCCGCAAGCGCGAGCGCCAGGAGCCACAGCAGAAAGCGTAGCGGCCGCATGCCGGAGCGTCGCTTCTCATCGCGGAGGTTCTTCTCGCGCTCGGATATGCCGGCTTCAAGCTGCGCGGCGAGGGCGGCCATGTCGGGCGCAACAACTCCCTTCTCGAGTGCGCGAAGAAACTCCCCATCCAGGAGGGTCTGCACGCCCGTGCCCGCTTCGCCACGGCATTTGGCGGCGAGAAGGTGGAGCGGTGAGCCGCGCAGATAGATGGTGTGGCCACCGAAGTCGATCGTGCGGAGGCCTGCCTTGTCGGCTTCATACACTTCCTCGATGAAGGCCGTCATGGCGGTCAGCATGCCGCTGAACAGGGCCTTGCGTCCGTCCGGTCCATCGTTCGTGCCATCGCCTGGAGCTGAGCGGCTCCAGTGCGCGAGTAGTTCGCCAGAGCCGCGCCGGATAAGATGCAACTCCTCGACTTCGAAACGTCCGGTATCGGCGAGTGCCAGCTCGGCCATCGGCCGGCCGGTGGTCCAGCTCCTGAGGCGCAACGACAAGCGGTTTTTCGTCAGCCCGTCCTCGAGGCGCCGGTTGATGTCCTCCATGAGATCGCGGATGGCACTGCGCACGTAGTCGCGCACCATCACGCCGATATGGGGATAGAGCTTCGCCGGCAGCGCATCGCTGCTCGCCTCGACTTCCGTACGCACGGTGCGCACGACCAGCGGCGCGAGGGCATCCGAGACCTGATGGTGATTGGCCGCCTCCGCGTCGCGCAGCGCACCTTCGAGGGTCGCGGCGACGCTGTTGCGGAAACTGGCATCCGAGCCGGCGCGCTCGGCGACCTCGCGGAGGCGCTGGGCAAGCGCATCGAGCTCGCGGCTCTCCTTGTCGAAGAGCAGCTCCTTCAGCCGGATGACGGTGTCCTGCGTCATGAAACGGAGTGCCAGGTCCAATCGGTCAATCGCATCGCCTGCGATCGCCTCAGTCGTGGGAAATGCGGCGGATGCGGTCGCCGAGCTCGAAGATGCTGCGGGACAGCTCGTCGAAGGATGAGCGTCGCTCGTTGGCGTTCTCGCTGGCGAGGGATTCGACGCGAGCCTGGAGTACCTCCAGCCTGCGCAGGAGATCACCCTCCAGATCGTTCACGCGCGTCTCGAGCGCGCGTAGCCGGGTGTCGTGGTCGCGCCTGAACTCGCCGTGGAGCAAATCGCGGATCTGCTCCAGCTTATCGTCCGTGGCCTCGGGCGCCGCGGCGCCGTTCCGCAGCTCGCCCAGCGAGGTCGCATTCATGCCGTGTCCCTTCGTACTCGAACCAATGCGACCGGACGTGCACGGAAGGGGCAGGCGCGCGATCGCTGAACCGATACCTTATGCAGAAGAAAATCTCATTTTCCAGCATCTTGAGGCGGTTTGGTGGATTTGCCGGCCGATCCGACGGTTCCGGACTATTTGTGCCCGCACCCAATGGTTGCGAGCGAGGGGCGGTGCGCCCCGTGCCTTTCACGTTGAACGGTTCTATGGTTTCCTTAACCGCGCGACGAGGAGCATCGCCATGGCCACGCCGACCCGGATTACGCCCGCCGAAGCCGCTGCCGCCCCGCTCCGGGACGGCCGGCTGTCGTCGCGGTGGTTCGAAGGGGATGGCATCGAGATCCGCCACTATGCCCCCACGGGTGAGGACCGCCAGACGCCCCATGATCGCGACGAGTTCTACTTCGTCATCTCGGGCAGCGGCACTTATGTCCGCGCCGGCGAGCGGGTTCGCTTTGGTCCTGGTGATATGCTCTTTGCGGCTGCCGGCGAGGCGCATCGGTTCGTCGAGTTCAGCAGCGACTTCGCGACCTGGGTGCTGTTCTACGGGCCACAGAAGACATGACCACGCCTGCGCTCCCGGATGGTCTCAAGAAGCAGCATGTGATCGATCCCGAGATCTGCATTCGCTGCAACACGTGCGAGGCGACGTGTCCGGTCGGGGCCGTGACGCACAACGACGCGAACTACGTCGTCGATCCCGAAAAATGTAACTACTGCATGGACTGCATCTCGCCTTGTCCGACGGGCTCGATCGACAATTGGCGGATTGTGCGCTCGGATACCGCCTACTCGCTCGACGAGCAGATGGAATGGACGGAGCTGCCGACGCAGGAGGACCTTGGCGAAGGCGCGCTTGCGGCGTCTCTCGCCGATGCCAGCGAGGCCGAAATTGCGGCGCTGATCGCGGCGGCTCATGACGGTGCGGGCGGAAAGGCCGTGCCGCCATCGAGTGCATCCAAACCCGCGATCAATCTCTTCACGCGATCCAAGCCGGCCATTGCGACCATTCAGGGCAATTTCCGCATCACGGATCCCAATACCGAAAGCGATGTGCGCCACATCGTGCTCTCGTTCGGCGAAACGCAGTTCCCGGTGCTTGAGGGCCAGTCGATCGGCATCGTGCCTCCGGTCACGAACGCGGATGGCAAGGAGCTGCCGATCCGCCTCTACTCGATTGCCTCGGCGCGCGATGGCGAAAAACGCAATGCCAACAATGTTTCCCTCACGGTGAAGCGGGTGCCCGGCGGGCTTGTTTCGGAGTGGTTGTGCGACCGCAAGGTCGGCGAGAAAGTCTTTGTGACTGGACCGTTCGGCGCAACCTTCCTCATGCCGAACGATGCCAACGCGAACCTTCTCATGATCTGCACGGGCACGGGTTCCGCGCCTTTCCGCGCCTTCACCGAGCGCCGCCGCCGCGCCATGGAAGGCGCGCCTGGACGCGCCCTCCTTTTCTTCGGCGCGCGTACACCCGGCGAGCTTCCTTACTTCGGACCGCTACAGAAAGTGCGCGATGAAATCCTCGGCAAGCATCTCGTGTTCTCGCGCCTGCCCGGGGCGGCTAAGGAGTACGTGCAGCACCGGATGCACAAGGAAGCGGACGCACTCGGGCCGCTGATCGGCTCGCCTGCGACGCACATCTTCATCTGCGGGCTCAAGGGCATGGAGGCGGGTGTCGACGCGGCGCTCGCCGAGATCGCATCGGCGCACGGTCTCGACTGGGCGAGCCTCAAGCCGACCATGCGCGGCGAGGGCCGCTACCACGTCGAGACGTACTGACAACAAAAACATCTAGCGAGGAAGCACTCATGCGCGGGCTCGAGGGGAAAGCTGCGATCGTCACCGGCGGTGGTGGTGGCATCGGCAGTGCGATCTGCAGGCGATTGGGCGAGGCCGGCGCGCGCGTCGGCGTGTTCGATCTCGACGCGAGTGCCGCGCAGCGCACTGTCGAGGCGATGTCGGCCGAGGGCGCCACGGCGAAGGCCTATGAAGTCGATATTACGGACCAAGCCGGCGTTGTGCGGGCGGTCGAAGCCTTCGAGAGCGATATGGGCGCGACGGATGTGCTGGTGAACAACGCCGGCTGGGACAAGTTCGCCTATTTTCTCACGACCGAGCCGGACCTCTGGCGCAAGATCATCGCGATCAATCTCGAAGGTCCGATCAATCTCCATCATGCGGTGCTGAAGGGCATGCAGGCGCGCCGCTCCGGCCGCGTGGTGAATATTGCCTCGGATGCCGGCCGCGTCGGCTCGTCCATGGAGGCCGTCTATTCGGGCGCCAAGGGGGGCATTATCGCCTTCACCAAGACCATGGCGCGGGAAATGGCGCGCTCCGGCGTGACGCTGAATGTGGTCTGTCCGGGTCCGACCGAAACACCCCTGCTCGAGGCGTTGACCGGTTCGGGCGATCAGGGTGCGAAGATCCACGAGGGGCTCAAGCGGGCGATTCCGCTCGGCCGGCTCGGCCAGCCCGAGGACATAGCGGGAATGGTCGCGTTTCTCGCCAGCGACGAGGCGGCCTACATCACTGGTCAGGTCATCAGCGTCTCGGGCGGCCTGACGATGCACGGATAGCGGGCACGCCGCGGGCCGTGTGGATACAAGCCGGGCACCTGCGGTGCACGGAACACGTTTACGTGCCGCCGCCTCCGGTCTAGAAGTTCTGTCTTCCCTGCAACACCCGGAAAAGTCCTCGCATGTTCAAGAAAATCCTCATCGCCAACCGTGGCGAGATCGCCTGCCGCGTCATCAAGACCGCCCGGCGGATGGGGATCAAGACGGTCGCGGTCTATTCCGACGCGGACGCCCAGGCCATGCACGTCGATATGGCCGACGAGGCCGTGCACATCGGCCCTCCAGCGGCGGCGCAGTCCTATCTGCTGATCGACAAGATCATTGCGGCGTGCAAGGCGACCGGCGCCGAGGCCGTGCATCCGGGCTACGGCTTTCTCTCCGAGCGCGAGGCATTCCCGATCGCGCTCGCCAAGGAAGGTATCGTCTTCATCGGCCCGAACCCCGGCGCTATCGCGGCCATGGGCGACAAGATCGAGTCGAAGAAGGCGGCTGCGGCTGCCAAGGTTTCGACTGTCCCCGGCCATCTCGGTGAGATCGCGACGCCAGCAGAAGCCGTGAAGATCGCCGCGCAGATCGGCTACCCGGTGATGATCAAGGCGTCGGCCGGCGGTGGTGGCAAGGGTATGCGCATCGCCTACAATCCGAAGGAGTGCGAGGAAGGGTTTGCGCTCGCGCGCTCCGAGGCGAAGTCGTCGTTCGGTGACGATCGCGTGTTCATCGAGAAGTTCATCGAGAACCCGCGCCACATCGAGATCCAGGTGCTCGGCGACAAGCACGGCAACATCATCTATCTCGGCGAGCGTGAGTGCTCGATCCAGCGCCGCAACCAGAAGGTCATCGAGGAAGCGCCGTCGCCGCTACTCGACGAGAAGACGCGCAAGATCATGGGCGAACAGGCCGTCGCGCTCGCCAAGGCCGTCGGCTACGACAGCGCCGGAACCGTCGAGTTCGTCGCGGGGCAGGATCGCTCGTTCTTCTTCCTCGAGATGAACACGCGCCTCCAGGTCGAGCATCCCGTGACCGAGATGGTCACGGGCATCGACCTCGTCGAGCAGATGATACGCGTGGCTGCCGGCGAAAAGCTTGAAATCAAGCAGAAGGACGTAAAGCTCAACGGCTGGGCCGTCGAGAGCCGCATCTATGCCGAGGATCCGTTCCGTAACTTCCTGCCGTCGATCGGGCGCCTCACGCGCTACGTGCCACCCGCCGAAGGCGAGGTGCACGGTGGGACGATCCGCAATGACACGGGCGTCGCCGAGGGTGGTGAGATCTCGATGTTCTATGATCCGATGATCGCCAAGCTCGTCACGCACGCGCTGACGCGCACCGGCGCTATCGATCTCCAGGCGCAGGCACTCGATGCCTTCTATATCGATGGCATTCAGCACAACATTCCATTCCTGACGGCGCTCATGCAGCACGAGCGCTGGCGCGAGGCACGGCTCTCGACCGGCTTCATTGCAGAGGAATACCCGAACGGTTTTGCGCCGCCTGCAGCGGATGGCTATGGGCTCGGCATCCTGGCAGCCGTGGCCGCGTCGATCGACCATCTCAACAACACGCGGCGCCGGCACATCACCGATCAGATGGGCGGCAAGCCGGTCTCCTTTGCCAAGCGGCGCGTGGTGCGCATTGGCAGCCGCGATGTGCATCTCGAGGTTGCGGGTGGGGGCGAGACGCCCATCAAGGTCACGAAGGTCAATGGTGACGGCACGGTTGGTGCGCCGATCGAGGTGGTCTCCGATTGGTGGCCGGGACAACCCGTTTGGTCCGGTACGGTCGGGGGCGAGCGGGTCTCGGTGCAGGTGCGCCCAGTCCTCAATGGCGTTCGTCTTGCCTATCGTGGTGCCGCTGCCGACATCCGCGTCTTCACAGAGGGCGAGGCCACGCTCGCCGCGCTCATGCCCGAGAAGGTGGCAGCCGATACGTCCAAGCTCCTGCTCTGCCCGATGCCGGGCCTCGTGAAGGCCATTCACGTGCAGGTGGGGCAGGAGGTGAAGGCCGGCGACGCGCTCGCTGTCGTCGAGGCCATGAAGATGGAGAACGTGCTACGCGCCGAGCGCGATGGCTCCGTCAAGAAGGTCAACGCCAAGGCTGGTGACAGCCTGGCCGTCGACGCGGTGATCCTCGAGTTCGCCTGAGACTCGGCGCATCGCGTCCGATCGGTCGTCGGGTGCGCGTCCCCGCATGTGCTGAATTTATCGCGTCGCCGACATAAGCTGTGGACGGCGCGCGCCGGCCTCTCGTGCCGGCGCATTTGCTTTTCGCGGCGGCGCGCTGGATCCTCGTCAGCCCTCGCCCTGGCTCAGATAGCGCTCGAGCCAGTGGATGTCATAGAGACCATTCGCAATGTCAGGATGACGGCACAGCTCTGAGAAGAGGGGGATCGTCGTCTCGATGCCGTCGATGACGAACTCGGACAGGCAGCGCCGCAGCCGCATGAGGCACTCGTTGCGGTTCTTGCCGTGCACGATGAGCTTGCCGATGAGGCTGTCGTAGTTCGGTGGGATGCGATAGCCCTGATAGACGCCTGAATCGACGCGCACGCCGAGGCCGCCCGGCGGGTGCCAGTATGTGATCTTGCCGGGTGATGGACGGAAGTTCTTCGGGTTTTCGGCGTTGATGCGGCACTCGATGGCGTGGCCGGAGAAGGTGACCTCCTCCTGCGTCACCGACAGCGAGCCGCCGGAAGCAATGCGGATCTGCTCGAGCACGAGATCGAGGCCGGTGATCATCTCCGTGACCGGATGCTCGACCTGAAGGCGCGTATTCATCTCGATGAAGTAGAATTCGCCGTCTTCGTACAGGAACTCGACGGTGCCGGCGCCGCGGTACTTGAGTTTCTTCATCGCGTTCGCGACGGTCATGCCGATCTTTTTGCGCTGCTCGGCATTGAGCGCAGGCGATGGCGCCTCTTCGAGCACCTTCTGATGGCGGCGCTGGAGCGAGCAATCGCGCTCGCCGAGATGGATTGCGTTGCCCTTGCCGTCACCGAAGACCTGGATCTCGATGTGACGTGGATGGGTCAGGTACTTCTCGATATAGACGCTGTCGTCGCCGAAGGCGGCCTTGGCCTCGGCCCGCGCCGTCCTGAAGGCGATCTCGAGGTCGTCTTCCGAGCGGGCGACCTTCATGCCGCGCCCGCCACCGCCCGCCGCCGCCTTGATCAGCACGGGAAAGCCCATGGACTTCGCGATGCGCAGAGCCTCGACCTCGTTCGCGACGCCGCCGTCGGAGCCCGGTACGACCGGAATGCCGAGACGCTTGGCCGTTTCCTTGGCTTCGATCTTGTCACCCATGATCCGAATATGCTCGGACGTCGGGCCGATGAAGGTGATGTCGTGCTCTTCGAGAATTTCGGCGAAGCGCGCGTTCTCGGAGAGGAAGCCGTAGCCGGGATGGATGGCATCGGCGCCGGTGATCTCGCAGGCAGCGAGCAGGCGCGGGATGTTGAGGTAGCTCTCGGACGCCGGCGGCGGCCCGATGCAGACGCTCTCGTCGGCGAGGCGCACGTGCATGGCATCGGCATCGGCGGTCGAATGCACGGCGACCGTCGCGATGCCCAACTCCTTGCAGGCGCGCTGTATCCGGAGCGCGATCTCGCCGCGATTGGCGATCAGAACCTTGTCGAACATACGTCGTCCTCGTCGCGCATCGCCCAGAAGGCATCAAGGGCGGACGGCGTCCCGTCCAGGTGCCCGAAGCGCTGCTACTCGATGATGACCAGAGGCTCGCCGAATTCGACGGGCTGGCCGTTTTCGATCAGGATTTCCTTGACCACTCCCGAGCGCGGCGCCGGAATGTGGTTCATGGTTTTCATGGCCTCGATGATCAGCAGCGTCTGGCCCTGCGTGACGCGCGTGCCGATATCGATGAAGACTGGGGCGCCGGGTTCGGGCGAGCGGTAGGCAGTGCCGACCATCGGCGACTTCACGCAGCCCGGATGATTTGCCGGATCGGGGCCGGCGGGCGCGGCTGCCGAGGTGCCCGGACCGGCCGACGAACCCATGGTCGCCGCAGGTGCCGCAGCTGGGACACCTACCGCATAGGATGCCGGCGCCACGGCGTGACGCGCAACCCGCACCTTGAGGTCGTCCTTCTCGATCTCGATCTCGGTGAGACCGGTTTCGTTGAGGAGCTGCGCGAGATCCCTGATCAGTCCCTTGTCGAGGGCTTCGCGGTCCTTGTTTTCCTTGGCCATGCTTTGGGTCCGCAGGTTGTGGTCAGATGTGGCGCTGGTCAGCTTTTCACGGCGGCGCTGAGGCGCGCGTGCAATCCGTCGAGCGCAAGAAGATAGCCCTTTGGGCCGAAACCGCAGAGGACACCGAATGCCGCCGGCGAAACATACGAGTGGTGACGAAACGGCTCACGGCGGAAGATATTGGAGAGGTGAACCTCGACGACTGGCACTTCGGCGGCTGTGAGCGCGTCGAGGATGGCGACCGATGTGTGCGTATAGGCGCCGGCGTTAATGAGGATGCCGCTTGCCGCTGTGCGTGCTTCCTGAATCCAGGTGACGAGCTCGCCTTCGCTATTGGTCTGGCGGAAGCTCACGGTCAGGCCCAGCCCGCGGGCGTGGT